>DAIDIT010000267.1 GCA_027451705.1 Pseudomonadota bacterium | reverse complement strand
GCCCGCGAGCCCGAGGCCGCCGTCGCCGTGCTCTGCCGCTCGGCCTCGGCGGTCGCGCTCTGGGCACGCGACCTCGCGCCGATCGGGGCCCGCCACGTCCGCGGCGGCGACTTCAGCTTCGAGCCCGGCCTCGACGTCTGCGAGATCGCCGAGGCGAAGGGGCTCGAGTTCGACTACGTCGTCGTCCCCGACGCCGACAGCTCCCACTACCCCGACGAGCCCGATTCGCGCCGCCAGCTCCACGTCGCCGCCACGCGCGCGATGCACCAGCTCTGGTTCGTCGCCGCCGGCACCCCGTCCCCGGTCCTGCCCTGGGGGCGGTAGCGCGCGGTGGCCGTGCACGGGTCGAGTACCAGGGGACCCAAAGCAGAAAGCCCGAGGCCTTCGTCTCCGTCTCGTCCCGTGGCGAGGTGGCGGACGCTGCGGCGGGTCGGATGGCCGCCCGTCGTTTCCGCCCGCGATCGCGGGCGGCGTGGTACGGTCGGGGCGTCCGTGCGCGAGGAGCCCGATTCGGACTCGCCTTTCGAACCGCAGCCCCTGGACGCGATGCCCGCCTGGATGCTGACCGGCTCGAAGGGCGCCGCGAGCACGGGCGCGGCGGCGGAGGTCCGGGCGTGCCAGTAGAGGGAGATCGAGACCGGCCGCGGCCGGAGAAAGAGCGGGTCTGACGATGAAAGTCCTCGTGATCGGCGCGACGGGCGGGACGGGGCGGCACGTGGTCGCGCACCTCCTCGCGGACGGGCACTCGGTCCGGGCGTTCGCGCGCAACCCCGCGGCCGTCACGACCCGGCACGAGCGGCTCGAGGTCGTGGCCGGGGACGCGCTCGACCAGGCTGCGCTCGAACGCGCGCTGCAAGGGCAGGACGCGGTGATCTCCACCTTCGGGCCGCGCAGCTTGAAGAAGACCGACGTGCAGGAGCGGTACATGCGGGCGCTCGTGGCCGCGATGGCCAAGGCGGGCGTCAAGCGGCTGGTCAACCTCTCCGCGATGGGCGCGGGCGACAGCGCGGCCGGAGCGCCGTTCTTCATGCGGCGGATCCTCCGGCCGCTCGTGCTCGGGCGCGTGTTCGCGGACAAGGAGCGCGGCGAGGAGGTCCTGTTCGGAAGCCCGATCGAGTACGTCAACGTGCGCCCGGGGATGCTCGTCGACAAACCGGCCCGGGGCGGCGTCAAGGCCTCGCTCGGCTACGCCGGGCTCGCGGCCAAGATGCACCGCGAGGACCTCGCGATCTTCATGATCGCGCAGCTCCAGAGCCCGGAGTGGGTCCGCAAGTCCCCGCTCGTCGGCTACTGAGGGAGCCGGTCAGCGGGCCGCCGGCGCGACCAGCTCGCCGCGCAGGAAGCGCTGGAGGGTGCGGGCGATGTCGACGGTCGTCACGATGCCGCGCAAGGTGTCGTCCTCGGCAACGAGGAGGGCGCTGACCTGGTTGTCGAGCATCAGCTCGACGGCGGAGTCGAGCGGCTCGGCCTCGCCGACGACGAGCGGCTGGGCGGTCATCAGCTCGCCGACGGGGCGCTGCACGAAGAGGCCGTGCGAGGTCGGGTCGAGGCGGCCGGAGGCGAGCGACGGCATGCGCTGGAGGATGTCGCGGTCGGAGAGGATGCCGATCGGCCGCGCTCCGTCGACGACGGGCAGGTGGCGGAAGCCGCCCGAGGACATCAGCTCGTAGGCCTCGAGGACGGTCGCGGTCGCGGGGACGGTCCGCGGCGCGCGCGTCATGACGTCCCCCACCCGGATCTCGGCCACGGGCTACGGCTCCTCGTAGACGAACTGCTTGCCGGCGTAGTTGCGCAGCGTCCAGGTCTTGCCCTCGTGCGCGACGACGTACTCCGGCATGAGCGGGATCTTGCCGCCGCCGTTCGGCCCGTCGACGACGAAGTGCGGCACGGCGAGGCCCGAGGTGTGGCCGCGCAGCGCCTCGATGATGGCGAGGCCGGCGGACACGGGCGTGCGGAAGTGGCTGATGCCCTGGGCGAGGTCGCACTGGTAGATGTAGTACGGCCGCACCCGCATCATCAGCAATCTCTGGTTCAGCGCCTTCACGATCTTGGGGTCGTCGTTGACGCCCTTGAGCAGCACCATCTGGTTGCCGATGGGGCAGCCGGCGTCGGCGATCCGGCGGCAGGCCTCGAAGGCTTCTTTCGTGCACTCCTTCGGGTGGTTGAAGTGGGTGTTGACGTAGACCGGGTGGTACTTGCGGACGATCTTGACGAGGTCGTCGGTCACCCGCTGCGGCAGGGTGACGAGGTTGCGGGTGCCGAGCCGGAAGATCTCGACGTGCGGGATGGCGCGCAGCCGGCCGAGCAGGTAGTCGAGCCGCTCGTCGGAGAGCGAGAGCGGATCGCCGCCGCTGATGACGATGTCGCGCACCTCGGGGTGCTTCTCGATGTAGGCGAGCCCGCCCTCGATCTGCGCCCGCGCCGCGGCGCTGGTCGGGTCGGCCACCTTCCGCTTGCGCGTGCAGTGGCGGCAGTACACCGGGCAGTTGTGGGTCGTGTAGAAGAGGACCCGGTCGGGGTAGCGGTGGGTGATGCCCGGCACGGGCATGTCCCGCTCCTCGGCGAGCGGGTCCTCGAGGTCGGCGGGGGTGAACGTCAGCTCGCCCGCCTTGGGCACCGACTGGAGCCGCACCGGGCAGGCCGGGTCCTCGGGGTCCATCAGCGCCGCGTAGTACGGCGTGATGCCCATGTGGAACATCGCGTCGGACTCGGCGAAGGCCCGCCGCTCCTCGTCGGTGACGGTGACGACCCGCTCGAGCTGCTCCATGCGCGTGACGCGGTTGCGCTGCTGCCAGCGCCAGTCGTTCCAGTCGGCGTCGCTCACCCCGCCGTAGGCGCGCCCGCGCCCGCCGGAGGCGAAGCGCGCCGCGATGTGGTCGGTGGCCGGCCCACGGGCGTGCCCGTCCACCCACTCGAAGGCCCCCGTCGACTCGTCGTACTTCGCGGGGGCGTGGCCGTTCTCGGGAACTTGCGGCAGCGACATGGCTCTACTCCGGTCTCCTCGGCGCGAGGAGGTCGATCATCCTAGCACGCGCACGGGCGCGTTGCGCGGCTCGGGCAGGCCTCCCGCGAAGCCGACGAGCCGCTCGCGCACCTCGTCGGGCCGCTCCATCTGCGGCGCGTGGCCCCAGCCGCGCACGACCTCGATGCGGGCGCGCGGCATCTGCGCCCGGTAGTAGTCGAGCAGCGTCGGCGGCAGGAGCTTCTCCTCGGTGCCCCACAGGACCAGCGCCGGCACCTCGATTCGCGACAGCTCCTCCGGCTTCAGGTGGTCGTCGGGGCCGATCGCCTCGAGCAGCTTGCGCACCGGCACGCTGCGCCAGATGGCGCGCAGGTCGCGCTCGACGAGCACGAGCGGCCAGGGCGGGGCGGTGAAGATCCGGGCGAGCAGGACGCGCGCGGCGGCGCGGTCCGGCACGGCGAACGCGGCGCGCAGGTCGGCGAGCTGCGCGTCGGTGAGCGGCGCGCCCGCCGGCGCGATGGCCGCGACGCCGACGAACGGGTGCGCCGCCCGGCCCGCGAGCCGCAGGACCATCGCCCCGCCCAGCGACTGCCCGACGAGCAGGCACGGCGCGCGCACGACGTCGGCGCAGAACCGCCCGACGACCTGGACGCAGTCCTCGAGCGTCAGGTGGTCGCGGCCGGGCGGCAGCTTCGAGTAGCCGACGCCCGGCAGGTCGAGCGCGTAGACCCGCCCGAGCGCGCGCGCGAGCGGCCCGATGAGCTGGTACCAGGTGTGGGAGCTGTCGCCGAAGCCGTGGACCAGCACGGTCGGCGGGACCGACGGGTCGCCCGGGGCCTCGTAGTAGTGGACCTCCGCGCCCAGGATCGGCACGGTCTTGCTGGCGACCCCGCAGCGCTGGAGGTCCTTGCGGACGAGCTCGTTGTAGAGCGAGAGCAGCGCCATCGCTCAGCGCCCGGGGCGCCAGCGGAGGACGGGCTGCCGGGCGGCGCGGACCTCGTCGACGCGGCGGACGACCGTCCGGGTCGGCGCAGCGTGCAGCGCGTCGGGGTTCTCCTCGGCCTCCGCCGCGATGGCAGTGAGCGCGGCCGCGAGCGCCTCGACCGACTCGGGGCTCTCGGTCTCGGTCGGCTCGAGCATCAGCGCGCCCGGGACGACCAGCGGGAAGTAGATCGTCGGGGGATGGAAGCCGTGGTCGATGAGCCTCTTCGCGACGTCCAGGGCCGACACGCCGCGCGCCTTCTGCCTCTTGTCGCTGAAGACGACCTCGTGGAGGCTCGCCGCGGCGTAGGGCAGGTGGTAGCTCCCCTCGAGCAGCTTGCGCAGGTAGTTCGCGTTGAGCACCGCGAGCTGCGCGGTCCGCCGGATGCCCTCGGGCCCCCACTCCCGGATGAGCGCATAGGCGCGCACCCACATCCCGAAGTTGCCCCAGAACGTCCGCAGCCGCCCGATGCTCTGCGGCCGGTCGTGGTCGAGCACGTAGCGGGCCTCGCCCCCGTCCCCGAGGGTCTTCCGGATCGTCGGCACCGGCAGGAACGGCGCGAGCGGCTCCGCGACCGCGACCGGCCCGCTGCCCGGTCCGCCGCCGCCGTGCGGCGTCGCGAAGGTCTTGTGGAGGTTCAGGTGCATCAGGTCGACGCCCATGTCCCCGGGGCGGGCGACGCCGGCGAGCGCGTTCAGGTTCGCGCCGTCGTTGTAGAGCAGGGCGCCCTTCTCGTGCAGCAGTGCCGCGATCTCGCGGACGTTGCGCTCGAAGATCCCCAGGGTGTTGGGGTTCGTCATCATCAGCGCGGCGACGTCGCCGTCGAGCGCCTTCGCCACCGCGGCCGGCTCGACCACCCCGTCGGGCCCGCTCGCGATCTCGACCGCCTGGTAGCCCGCGAGCGTCGCGGTCGCGGGGTTCGTGCCGTGCGCGCTGTCGGGGACGAGGACCTTCTTGCGGGGGTTGCCGCGCGCGGCGTGGTAGGCGCGGATCATGAGCAGCCCGCACAGCTCGCCCTGCGCGCCCGCGGCGGGCTGGAGCGTCGCAGCCGAGAAGCCGGTGATCTCGCAGAGCGCCCGCTCGAGGTCGAAGCCGAGCTGGAGCGCGCCCTGGCAGTCCTCCTCGGGGAGCATCGGGTGCGCCGACGCGAAGCCGGGCAGGCGGGCCGCCGCCTCGCTCGACTTCGGGTTGTACTTCATGGTGCAGGAGCCGAGCGGGTAGGGGCCGCTGTCGATGCCGTAGTTCCACTGCGAGAGGCGCACGAAGTGGCGGACCACCTCGGGCTCGGACAGCTCCGGCATGCCCTCGATCTCGGAGCGCAAGAGCTCGGGCGGCAGCTCGGAGGCGGGATCGGCCTCGGGCACGCCGGCCTCGGGGAGCGAAGCGCCGCGCCGCCCGGGGCTGCCGCGCCCGAAGAGGACCTCCTCGCGGAACTGTAGGCCGCTCGCCCCGGGAGAAGAGTTCGGGAACCGGTCGCTCATGATCGCAGCGCCTCCGCGAGCGCGTCGATGCGGACGCGGTCGTGCAGCTCGGTCACGCAGACGAGCGAGCAGCCGTCGAGCTCGGGGTAGTAGCGGCCGAGCGGCAGCCCGGCGACGAATCCCGCCTTGCGCGCCCGCGCCAGCGCCGCGGCGTCGGCCTCGATCGCGAACTCGTTGAAGACCGGCCCCGCAAAGCGCCGCCGCCCGAGCACCGAGCGCGCGTACGCGGCCCGCCGGAAGTTGAGCAGCGCCAGCTCTCGAAGGCCGGCCTTGCCGAGCAGGGCGAGGTGGATCGTCGAGGCGAGCGCGCAGAGCGCGTGGTTCGTGCAGATGTTCGAGGTCGCGGCCTGCCGCCGGATGTGCTGCTCGCGCGTGCTCAACGTGAGGACGTAGGCGCGCCGGCCGTCCGCGTCGACCGTCTCGCCGCAGAGCCGCCCGGGGAGCTGCCGGAGGTGCGCCTCGCGCGCGGCGAAGAAGCCGACGCCCGGGCCGCCGAAGGTCGTGCCGTTGCCGAAGCTCCCGAGCTCGCCGAAGGCGAGGTCGGCGCCCAGCGCGCCGGGCGGCTGGAGCAGCCCGAGCGAGAGCGCCTCGGTCACGGCCACCCCGAGCAGCGCGTCGGCCGCGTGGGCGGCGTCGGCGGCCTTGCGGACGTCCTCGACGACGCCGAGGAAGTTCGGGCTGCCGAGCAGGACAATCGCCGTCTGCCCGTCGATCGCGCGGGCGAGCGCGTCCGGGTCGGTGCGTCCGGTCTTCGGATCGAACGACACCAGGACGACCTCCGCGCCGGAGGCCGCGAGGTAGCTCCGGACGACGTCGCGGTAGCTCGGGTGCAGCGCGCGCGAGAGGACGACCTTGCGCCGGCCGCGCCGCAGCCGCAGCGCGAGCAGCGCCGCCTCCGCGCACGCCGTCGCGCCGTCGTACATCGAGGCGTTCGAGACGTCGAGGCCGGTGAGCAGGCAGACCAGCGTCTGGTACTCGAAGATCGCCTGGAGCGTCCCCTGCGCCAGCTCCGGCTGGTAGGGCGTGTAGGCGGTGTAGAACTCGCTGCGCAAGAGGAGCTGATCCACCGCGGACGGGACGTGGTGCGGGTAGGCGCCCGCGCCGAGGAAGACCCGCTCCGGCGGCACCGCACGGTTCTTCTCGGCCAGCGCCCCGAGCTGGTCGAGCAGCGCGTGCTCGTCGATCGGCGGAGGCAGGCGCAGCGGGCGCTCGAGCCGCAGCGGTGCGGGGATGCTGTCGAAGAGCAAGTCGAGCGAGGGCGCGCCGATGGCCGAGAGCAGCCGGCGGACGTCGGCGTCGGTGTGCGGGTGGTAGCGCAACGCGGCCTACGCTTCCGATTCGTCGAGGAACTTCGCGTACGCGGACGCGGACATGAGATCTTCGAGGTCGGAGGGGCTCTCGAGCTCGACCTGGATCATCCAGCCCTCTTCGTAGGGGTCCTCGTTGATGGTCCCCGGGTTGTCCGAGAGCGGGTCGTTCACCTCGACCACCTTGCCCGAGACCGGCGCGAAGAGCTCGCTGACCGCCTTGGTCGACTCGACGACGCCGAACGACTCGCCCTTGCGGACCGCCTCGCCGACCTTCGGCAGCTCGACGTAGACCACGTCGCCG
>DAIDIT010000266.1 GCA_027451705.1 Pseudomonadota bacterium | reverse complement strand
TCGGAGCGACCTCGGGCGCCGCGGCCGCCGCGGCCTCGGGGGAGGCGGCCTGCTGGAGCAGCGCGTCGACGGACGGCTGCCCGGCCGGCTTGGGCGGGGTCGAGGCCGAACGGTGTGCGGCCGCCTGCGCGACGATGGCGTTGAGCGCGACGGCGATCCGGCGGACGCCGGGCGAGAGCTTCTCGGTCGGGGCGCGCAGGGTCAGGTCCCCCTGCGCGATCTTGTCGGCGATCGCCGCGATCTGCGGCAGGCCCTTGGCGGGGTTGCTGCCGAAGGCCGCGAGGATCAGGCAGAGCGCGATGATACCGGCAAGCCAGGCGATGACGAGCTTCTGGTCCCCGGCGAGCTGTTCGTAGCCGCGCGAAACCCGGACCGAGAGGACGGCGACCACGTCGGGGCCGCCCAGCGGCAGCGCGACCGCGTGGTTCGCGGCGGCGCCCGCGCTGCCGAGCGGCAGGCGCACGGGAAGGTTCGGGACGAGGCCGAACGCCTCGCCGCCCAGGGTGCCGAAGTCGACGGAGGCGCCGGGGCGCGCGGAAGCCGGCAGCGCGTGGGCCTCGACCGGGGGAAGGGTGGTCGCCACGACCTTGTGGCCCGAGATCAGCGAAACGTCGACGCCGGAGGTCGCAGCGAGCCTGCGAGCGAAATCCTCGCCCAGCGCGTAGCCGAGGGCGAGCTGCCCGACGGGGGGGGCCGACGGATCGGCCATCGCGAGCGGCGCGACGGCGAGCTGGTAGGGCGTGCCCTCGATCGTCGCGACCAGCGCGTGCGGCCCCGCCACGGGGCCGAGCGCGTTGAACGCCGCGTCGGTCTTGTCGAAGCGGTTGCTCGACCCGACCCGGTAGCGGGCCGCGGCGCCGTGGCTCACGAGGACCAGGAGGTCGGGCTTCCCCGCCCCCGGCTGCTGGAGCTTTCCGAGGGAGGAGACCGCCATCTCGAGCGCGGCCGCGGTCGGGTGGTTCTGGTCGTCGAACGCCTGGGTGATGACCGGGTCGCTCGCGACGGCCTTCGCGGCGGCGAGCTGGGCGGCTTCGGCGTGCTCGATGTCGGGGGCGAGGGCGGCCTTCGCGGCGTTGAGTTGCCGGTCCGCGTCGGCCCGCACCTGGGCGGTCCCGCGCTGGGCGCCGTTCGTCAGGTAGCTCCAGCCCGCTCCGCCGATGACCGCCGCCACAATCAGCAACTTGATTCTCGACATGTCGGCCATCACCTCTGCGCTAAAGAGAACGCGTCTCCCTGCAACCCGGTGTGCCGGCGGAACAGCTTTCCGCCCGCCGCCGGCGCGTGAGACGAACGGGTTATAACCCGTCGAAATTAGGCGAGTCAAACGGCGTGGACGCGCCCTTTCGGGCCCTGGGCCCACGCCCGACGCGGGACGGGTTCAGCGCGGGCTGCGCTGGCCGGCGACCCGGTTGCGGCCGCGATGCTTGGCCTCGTAGAGGAAGCCGTCCGCCGCCGCGACCAGCTCGTCCGGGCCCGGGTAGTTGCCCTGGACGAGCGAGGCGATCCCGATGCTGATGGTCACGGGGATCTTCTTGCCGCCGAAGTCGAAGTCGGTGCCCTCGACGAGGTGGCGGATCCGCTCGGCCATGAGCACGCCCTTGTCTTCGGTGCACTCCCGGAGGATCAGCGCGAACTCCTCGCCGCCGTAGCGCGCGAAGACGTCCTCGCTCCGGATTGTCTCCCCGACGACGGACGCGAGCCGGATCAGGACGTAGTCGCCGGCCTGGTGGCCGTAGGTGTCGTTGACCTTCTTGAAGAAGTCGATGTCGAACATCAGGAGCGTGACCGGCAGCGAGTGGCGCAGGCCGTAGCTCACCTCGTGGCGGAGTCGCTCGAGGAAGAACTTCTTGTTGTAGACCTTGGTCAGGCCGTCCTTGGTGGCGCTCTCGTAGAGTTGCCGCTGGAAGGCCTCCTCGAGGTCGTCCTGGTAGGAGAACTTGAGGATGGTCGCGTTGCCGATCTGGACCTTGTCCCCGTCGCGGAGGACGTGGGTCGAGACCTTGACCCCGTCGCAGTAGGTGCCGTTCGTCGACTGGAGGTCGACGATCCGGACCTGGCCGTCCGGGCCGCGGACGATCTTCGCGTGCTTGCGGGAGACGCCCTCGTCCTCGAGCAGGACCTGGGCCTCGTCCGAGCGGCCGATGACCATCTCGCCCGCGCCGAGCTTGAACATCTTCCCGACCGCCTTGCCGCTGATGACGATTAGGTAGGCGTTCTGGCTCTTCCCCGACGTCGCCGCGACGTCGACGATCCCCCGGATTTGCGTCCGGTCGTCCTCGAAGTCTTCTGGATCGGACATTCCGTGCGAGTCTACCGCGGTCACCGAGCGTGCGTCCAGCCACCCGGCCGCCCAAAAGGGCGCAGCTGCGTCGCTGATCGGGTGCGGCCGGCGAACGATCAGCCGCCGAGCAGGCCGGTGGCCGCGGCCGCCGCCGCCGTGAGCGGACCGGGGCCGATGCCGATGAGCAGCACGATCGCGGCGGTCGCGACCAGGGTCAGGTCGGTCGGCCAGCTCGGCGGCGAGACCGGTGCGCCCGCGGGGGCGGGCTCCATGTACATGACCACGACGACGCGCAGGTAATAGTAGAGGCCGATCAGCGAGGCGATCACGCCGAGGATCGCCAGCGGCACGAGGCCCGCGTCGACGGCCGCGCGGAAGACGAGGAGCTTGCCGACGAAGCCCGCCGAAGGAGGGATCCCGGCGAGCGAGAGCATCAGCATCGCCGTCGCGGCCGCGGCCCAGGGCCGCCGCTTCGCGAGCCCGGCGAAGCGATCGAGGTCCCACGGCTGGGGCTCGCTTCCCGAGAGCCGCTCGAACGCGGCGAGCGCGGCGAACGCGCCCGCGGTCGTCGCGGTGTAGGCGGCGAGGGAGAACAGCAGTCCGGTCACCGCCTCGCCCCGCACCGCCGCCGCGGCGGCCCGCCCGGTGCGCGCGGTCGAGGCGACCGCCACGAGCAGGTAGCCGGCGTGGGCGACGCTCGAGTACGCGAGCATCCGCTTCACGCTGCGCTGGCCGAGCGCGAGCAGGTTGCCGCCGAACATCGTCAGCACCGCCAGCGCCTCGAGCAGCGGCTGCCACGCCGCCGCGAACGGCCGCGCGCCGAACGCCGAGAGCAGGATCCGCACGAGCACCGCGAAGGCCGCCGCCTTGACCCCGACCGCCATGAACGCGGTGACCGGCGTGGGCGCCCCCTCGTAGACGTCCGGCGTCCACATGTGGAACGGGACCGCGGCGACCTTGAAGGCGAGCCCGGCGAGGATCAGCCCCAGCCCGGCGAGCAGCAGCCGCCCCCCGCCGGCAGCCGCGATGCCGCTGAGGGACGTCCGGCCGGTCGCCCCGAAGCAGAGCGCGGTGCCGTAGAGGAAGAGGGCGCTCGAGAACGCCCCGAGGATGAAGTACTTGAACGACGCTTCGGACGGCCGCGTACCGACGCGCAGGTAGGCGACCAGGGCGTAGGTCGAGACCGACATCAGCTCGAGCGCGACGAAGACGAAGAGCAGGTCGGCGCCGCGGACGAGCAGGCACATCCCGACCGCGGCGAGCAGCGCGAGCGCGTAGAACTCGCCGCGCTCGGCGGCGCGCGGCCGCAGGAAGCCCGCCCCGATCAGCGCGGTGGCGAAGAGGCCGGCGCAGACCACCGCCCCGGCGAAGGTGGCGAAGCCGTCCTGCACGGCGAATCCGCCGAAGATCGCGCGCGGGGGATTGCCCGACTGCGCGGCGAAGGCCTCGAAGGCGGCGGCGGCGAAGGCCGCGGTCAGCAGCGCCTGGTAGCCGCGCCGCTCCCCGCGCAGGAAGACCTCGGTCACCATCAGGACGATCGCTCCCGCCGAGAGGAGGATCTCCGGGGCGAGGGCGGCGACGTCCGCGGCCTGGAAGTGGATCACGCGGGCCTCACGGGTGGTGCCTCCGCAGCTCCTGGAGCCGGCGGAGGAACTGGGGCGGCAGGTGCGGCGGCTGGCCGTAGGGCGTCGTCGGCACCGGGTGGAGGATCAGCTCCTGCCGGTCGATCGAGGGCGGCGGCGTGCCGACCTCCGCGCCGTGGTGCGCGCCGAGCCGGTCGACGAGCCGCTGCACGGACGGCTCGATCCGGTCGAGGAAGGGCTGCGGGTGGACGCCCATCACGACGATCAGCGCCGCGAGCGGCACGAGGATCGTCCACTCCCGGCCCGACAGGTCGGCGATGGTCTGGTTCTCGGCCTTCCGGTTGGGGCCGAGGAAGACCCGCTGGAACATCCAGAGCATGTAGACCGCGCCGAGGATCACCCCGATCGCGCCGACCGCCGCGAACCAGGGCGCCCCGCCGATCCTCGAGTTCCACGACCCGGCGAGGATCAGGAACTCGCCCACGAAGCCGTTCGTGCCCGGCAGGCCGATGCTCGCGAGGGTGACCAGCATCCAGAGCGCGGCGAGCGCGGGGGCGGCGCGGGCGATGCCGCCGTAGTCCGCCATCGCGCGGGTGTGGCGCCGCTCGTAGAGCAGGCCGACGAGCACGAAGAGGGCGCCCGTCGAGACGCCGTGGTTGAGCATCTGGTAGACGCCGCCGGTCAGCCCCTCGACCGTCATGGCCGAGAGGCCCAGCATGACGAAGCCGAGGTGGGAGACGCTCGAGTAGGCCACGAGCCGCTTCATGTCGCGCTGCGCGAGGCACATCAGCGCGCCGTAGACGATGCCGACGACCGCGAGCGTCGCGACCAGCGGCCGGAACGCCGCCGCGGCGTCGGGGAAGAGCGGGAAGGCGTAGCGCAAAAAGCCGAAGGCGCCCATCTTGAGGAGCACGCCCGCGAGGACCACCGAGCCCGCGGCCGGCGCCTCGGTGTGCGCGTCCGGCAGCCAGGTGTGCAGCGGCACCATCGGGACCTTGATGGCGAACGAGAGCGCGAAGGCGAGGAAGAGCCAGCGCTGCGCCGCGAGCGGCAGGCCCGGCGCCAGCCGGAGGATCTCGGGGAAGTCGAACGTCCGGCCCGCGGGCCCGACCGCGGCGTAGTAGAGGTAGAGGATCGCGACGAGCATCAGGAGCGATCCCGCCATCGTGTAGATGAAGAACTTCACTGCGGCGTAGATGCGCCGCTCGCTGCCCCAGACGCCGATGAGCAGGTACATCGGCACCAGCATGGCCTCCCAGAAGACGTAGAAGAGGACCAGGTCGAGGGCGGAGAAGGCGCCGAGCATCGCGGTCTGGAGCACGAGCAGCGCGATGACGAACTCCTTCACCTGGGTCTGCACCGACTTCCACGCGGTGAGGACGACGAGCGGCCCGAGCACGGCCGTCAGCAGGATCAGGACGAGCGCGATGCCGTCGATGCCGACGTGGTAGCCGATCCCGAGCGACGGCACCCACGGCACGTTCGTCTGGAGCTGGAACTCGGGGGCGAACGGCGCGGGGTCGAACTCGAGCGCGACCGCGATGGCCGCCCCGAGGGTCAGCAGCATGAAGCCGAGCCCGACCGCCCGATGCTGGCCGTGCTCCTCGCGCGGGAGCAGCGCGACGCCGACGGCGCCGAGCATCGGCAGGAAGATCAGGATCGTCAGCCAGGGGATGTTCACCGCAGCACCCAGTAGAGCAGGGCGACCGCGCCCAGGGCCATGACGGTCGCGTAGCGCTGCGCGTCGCCGTTCTGCAGCGGCCGCAGGACGTACTGCGAGAAGGCCTTCACGAGCGCGGCGCTGCCGCGGATCACCACCGTGTCGACGAGGCCGGCGTCGAGCACGCGCCAGAGAGTCTTCGCCCCGCCCCACAGCGGCGCGACGATCACGGCCCCGTACAGCTCGTCGACGTAGAACTTGTTCGCGACGAAGCGGTAGCCCGCGGGGAACGCCGCCGCCCAGCGCGCGGGCAGCTCCCTGCCCGAGCCCCGGAGGAGGCCGGCTTTGCCGGCTGACGGGCGGAGGCCGAAGGCCGGAGCACCGGAGCCGTAGAGCCAGCGCGCGGCGGCGAAGCCGGCCCAGGCCACCGCGAGGGCGACCGCGTAGGTGAGCCACGGCACCCCCTCCTCGTGCGGCGGCGAGAGCGCCGGCAACAGGTGCGTCGCGGGCGAGAAGATGGGCGAGAGGAACCGCTGGAGCGGCGCGCCGCCTTCGAGCGGCAGGCCGAGCGCGAGGGTCGCGATCGAGAGGAACGCGAGGACGTGGTTCGGCACGGCCATCGAGGGCGGCGCCTCGTGGGCGTGGGCCGCCGCCTCGGTGCGGGCGGTGCCCTCGAAGGTCAGCATCCAGAGCCGCCACATGTAGAACGCGGTGCCGAGCGCCGCGGCGGTCCCGAGCAGGTAGAGCGTCCACGGCGCCCAGGGGAAGAGGCGGTTGCCGGTGCCGAGCGCCAGCCCGAGGATCGCGTCCTTGGAGAAGAAGCCCGAGAAGGGCAGGACGCCCGTGATCGCCACCGTCCCGATGCCGAAGGCGAGCGCGGTCTGGGGCAGCCTGCCGCGCAGCCCGCCCATCTTCCGCATGTCCTGCTCGCCGTGCATCCCGTGGATGACGCTGCCGGAGCCCAGGAAGAGCAGCGCCTTGAAGCAGGCGTGGGTGACGAGGTGCAGGATCGCGGCCCAGAAGGCGCCGACGCCGACCGCGAGCACCATGTAGCCGAGCTGCGAGATGGTGCTGTAGGCGAGGACCTTCTTGATGTCGTTCTGCGCGAAGGCGATCGCCGCGGCGAAGAGCGCCGTGCCCCCGCCGACGAGCGAGACCACCAGCATCGCCACGGGCGAGAGCGCGAAGAGGAACGACAGCCGGCACATGAGGTACACGCCGGCGGTGACCATCGTCGCCGCGTGGATGAGCGCGGAGACCGGCGTCGGGCCCGCCATGGCGTCGGGCAGCCAGACGTAGAGCGGGAGCTGCGCGCTCTTGCCGGTGACCCCGACGACGAAGAGGAGCGCGATCAGGGTCACCGCGCCCTGCACGTGCATCCCGGCGAACACC
Organism: Pseudomonadota bacterium; assembly: GCA_027451705.1. Classification (GTDB taxonomy): domain Bacteria; phylum Myxococcota; class Myxococcia; order Myxococcales; family JAKAPL01; genus JAKAPL01. Next base: position 8,824 of record DAIDIT010000266.1, on the reverse strand, counting down.
CCCTGCCGCAGGAGCTCGTCCGGCGGCGAGGCCGAGACGGCGCTCGAGAGCGCCCCGAAGTTCACGGTGCCGTAGAGGGCGAGCAGCCCGAAGACCGCGAGGCCGAAGCCGAAGTCGCCCACCCGGTTGACGACGAAGGCCTTCGTGCCCGCCGAGGCCTTGGCGTCGTCGTCGTACCAGAAGCCGATGAGCAGGTAGGAGCAGAGGCCGACGCCCTCCCAGCCGACGAAGAGCAGGACGAGGTTGTCGGCGAGCACCAGGATCAGCATCGCGCCGACGAAGAGGTTCAGGTAGGCGAAGAAGCGGGAGTAGCCCGGGTCCTCGGCCATGTAGCCGGTGCTGTAGACGTGGATCAGGAAGCCGACGCCGGTGACCACGAGCAGCATCACCGCCGAGAGCCGGTCGACCGTCAGCCCGCCCGCGACCTGGAAGCGGCCCGCCGAGAACCAGGGCGCGCTGAAGGACGGCAGCGCCCCGTTCCAGACCGCGGCGAAGGCGACGAGGGCGAGGAGGAAGGCCCCGGCCACCGTCCCGCAGGCGATCAGGCTCACGTCGTCGCGGCGCAGCCGCGGCCCGATCGTGCCGAGCGCGAGCGCGCCGAGCAGCGGCAGGAGCGGGATCCAGACCAGGTATCCGGCGTGGAGGAACATGGCTCAGTTGCGCAGGGTCCGCAGCGCGTCGACCTCGACGGTGCCGCGCGTGCGGAAGACCGCGATGATCACCGCGAGGCCGACCGCCGCCTCGGCGGCGGCGACCGCGATGACGAAGAAGGCGATCGCGTGGCCGTCGAGCGACGGGGGGCCGCGCAGCGGGTGGCGCGCGAAGGTGAGGAAGGTCAGGTTCGCGGCGTTGAGCATCAGCTCGACCGACATGAAGATCGTGAGCGCGTTGCGCCGGGCGAGCACCCCGAAGAGGCCGAGGGCGAAGAGGATTGCGCCGACGATCAGGTAGGCGGCCGGGGAGACCATCTAGATTTTCCCCTTCGCCACGACGACCGCGCCGAGGATCCCGGCGAGCAGGAGCAGCGAGGTCGCCTCGAACGGCAGCGTGAAGTCGGAGAAGAGCACCCGCCCCACCGCGGCGACGGTGCCGAAGTCCGACGGCGGCCGGGCGAAGGGGAAGCGGATCCGGAGGAACTCCCGGCCGACGAGCGCGAGCGCGGCCAGCGAGGTGAGCGTGGCGACGCCGCCTCGAATCGGCCCGATCCGCTCCTGCCGCACCTCGTCCGCCCCGACGTTGAGGAGCATGATCACGAAGAGGAAGAGCACCATGATGGCGCCCGCGTAGACCAAGACTTGGAGTGCCGCGAGGAGCTGGGCCGACAGGAGCAGGTAGAGGCCCGCGAGCGCGAAGAACGCGCCGACGAGCGACATCGCGCCGTTGAGCGGGCTGCGCGAGAGGACCACCCCGGCGCCGCCGAGGACGGCGAGGACGGCGAAGATCCAGAAGAGCACCGTCTCGATCATCGCCGCTCAGCTCCAGCCCTTCGGCGTCTCGCCCGAGGGGCCCCAGCGTCGGGCGGTCGCGCCCCACGGGTCCGGGAACGGGCAGCGGTGCTCGCGGATGTGGGCCTCGAACTCCGGCCGGAACTTCTGGACGAACGAGTGCACGGGCAGCGCGGCGGCGTCGCCGAGCGCGCAGATGGTGTTGCCGAGCCCCATCGGGGGGAACGGGCAGATGGCCGTCGCGACCGAGATGAGCGTCTCGAGGTCGGCCGGCGTTCCCTGCCCGCTCTCGATCTTGTAGAGCAGCGCCTCCTGCCAGGGCGTCCCGTCGCGGCAGGGCGTGCACTGCCCGCACGACTCGTCCGCGTAGAACTTGCTGATCCGCCAGAGCGTCCGCACCAGGCAGGCCGACTCGTCCATGACGATGACCCCGCCCGAGCCCGCCATCGTGCCCGCCGCCTTGAGCGCCTCGAACTCGCAGGCGACGTCCAGTTCGTTCGGGGCGAGCACCGGCGCCGACGAGCCGCCCGGGATGACCGCCTTGACCGCGCGGCCGTCCTCCGGGCCGCCGCAGACGTCCATCACGAGCTCGCGCAGCGTCGTGCGCATCGAGATCTCGTAGACGCCCGGCCGCTTCACGTGGCCGGAGACGCACATCAGCCGCGTGCCGCCGCTCTTCTCCGTCCCGAGCTTGGCGAACCACTCCGCGCCGCGGTCCAGGATGATCGGCACGTTGGCGAGCGTCTCGACGTTGTTGACCACGGTGGGCGCGCCGAAGAGGCCGACCACGGCGGGGAAGGGCGGCTTGAGGCGCGGCCAGCCGCGCTTGCCCTCGAGCGACTCGATGAGCGCCGTCTCCTCGCCGCAGATGTAGGCGCCCGCGCCGCGGTGGACGTGGGCGTCGAGCGCGTAGCCGCTGCCCGCGACGCTCGGTCCGAGGTAGCCCTTCGCGTAGGCCTCGCGGATGGCGCCGTCGATCCGCTCGGCCTGCCGTTTGAACTCGCCGCGGACGTAGACGTAGGCCGTGTGGGCGCCGATGGCGTAGGCCGCGATCGCGAGCCCCTCGACCAGCGCGTGGGGATCGTTGTCGAGGATGTAGCGGTCCTTGAAAGTCCCCGGCTCGCTCTCGTCGGCGTTGACGCAGAGGTAGCGCGGCTTCGGGTTGTCCTTGGGGATGAAGCTCCACTTCATGCCCGTCGGGAAGCCCGCGCCGCCGCGGCCACGCAGGTTGCTCTTCTTGACGACGTCGACGACCTCCGCGGGCTTCATCGCGAGCGCCTTCTTCAGGGCCGCGTAGCCGCCGTCGCGCTCGTAGGAGGCGAGCGTCCACGATTCGGGCGTGCCCCAGCGCCGCGAGACGACGCGCTCGACCTGCGGCGCGGGGCCGCCGGGCGGGAGGAGCGTGGCCGGCCGGGTGGCCGGCAGTGGGGCGCGGTCGTCCATTCAGGCGAGCGTCGCGAGCAGGGCGTCGACCTTCTCCGGCGTCAGCCGCTCGTGGAACTCCTCGTCGAGCTGGAGGACCGGAGCGGTGCCGCAGGAGGCGAGGCACTCGACCTCGCGCAGCGTGATCCGGCCGTCCGGGGTGGTCTCGCCGGCGTGGATGCCGAGCTTCTGCTCGAGGTGGCGGAGGATCTGCTCGCCGCCGCAGAGCGAGCAGGAGACGTTCGTGCAGACCTCGACGCTGTAGCGGCCGCGCGGCTCGAGCCGAAGCATGCTGTAGAAGGTGGCGACCTCGGCGCAGGCCGTCTTGCTGACCTCGAGCTTCGATGCGACCTGCTCGAGGGCCGCCGGGGGCAGGTGGCCGAGGATCTCCTGGACGAGGCGCAGCGCCGGCAGCATCGCCGCCCGCTTGCGGTCGGGCGGATAGCGCTTCACGATCTCCGCCATTTCCGCGTCGAACTTCTGCTGCTGCGCGGGATCGAAGGCTGCGTCCAGGGCTCGCTCCAAACAAACGCCAGTCAAAACAGGCGGTTGCAGTCCAGAGGCGCGCACACCGTAGGACCGCGCCGCGGCGGTGTCAAGGCGAAATTGAACGGTCGCCCCACGCGCGGAGCCTCTTCTCCCCCGCTTGCGGGGGAGGACAAAGGTGGGGGGCCTCCCCGCGTTGGCCTCGCGGAATCCACTCCTCTCCCCCCAGGCCGGGGAGAGGCATCGCCGGGCCTACGCCGAAGGCTCGCTCACCACTTCAGGGCTTCGTCGATTCGTTCGAACTGGAACATGGTGTCGAGGTCCCACTCGCCGATCTTGCGGCGGAGGGTGTCCCGGCCAATGCCGAGGGCGCGGGCGGCCTTCGTCCGGTTGCCCTCGAAGAAGCGCAGCGTCGCGATGATCGCATTGCGCTCGGTCTCGGCGAGCGTCTGGCCCACCACGCCGACGAGGCCCGCGGTCGGGGACGCGCTCGGCTTGCGTCGATCGAACGCGAGGTGCGTGACGTGGATGACGGAGCTCTCGGGCTCCTTGAGGCTGAGCGCGCGGGAGGCGACGGACGAGAGCTCGCGGACGTTGCCGGGCCAGTCGTGGTACTCGAGCGCCGAGCTGGCGGCGGGCGTGAGCTCCGGCATCGGGGCGCCGGGCGGCAGGTTCCGGCGGATCCAGTGCTCCCAGAGCAGGGGGATGTCGCAGCGCCGCTGGCGGAGCGGCGGCAGCTCGACGCGGGCGACGTTGAGGCGGTAGTACAGGTCCTCGCGGAACCGCCCCAGCTCCACCTCGGTGGCGAGGTTGCGGTTGGTCGCGCTGACGATCCGGACGTCGACCGCGCGCTCGACGGGCGAGCCGACGGTCTTGATCATGCCGGATTCGGTCGCCCGCAGCAGGCGCGGCTGGAGCGGCCTGTCCAGCTCCCCGATCTCGTCGAGGAAGAGGGTGCCGCCGTCCGCCGACTCGAAGGCGCCCTTCGCCGACTGCACGGCGCCCGTGTAGGCGCCCTTCTCGTGGCCGAACAGCTCGTTCTCGATCATCCCGTCATTGACCGCGCCGCAGTTGAGCACGCGGAACGGACCGCCCGCGCGGGGACTCCGGCGGTGGATGGCGTTGGCGATGACTCCCTTGCCCGTCCCGCTCTCGCCCTCGAGGAGGATCGGCGAGTGGCCCTGCGTGGCCGCCCGCTCGATCCGCGCGAGCAGGGCGCGGGTCGCGGGGTCGCGGGTGAGGTACCCCTCGAAGTCGACGATCGCGTCGGAGGCCGGGACCGGCTGCGCCGCGACCCAGACGTCGAAGCGCCCGATGCGGAAGCGCGCGCCGAGCGGCAGCTCGGTCTCGTAGACCCGAATCCCCGCGAGCCGCGTGCCGTTCCGGCTGTTCTTGTCCTGGAGGATGATCGCGCCGTTGTGCCGGCCGACCCGCGCGTGGATGTCCGAGACCTGGGGGTCTTCCAGCCGCAGGGTGGCGTCTTCGCCCCTGCCGATGAGCGCGGCCTCGCGGAGCGGGACCGAAAGCGGAGGCTCGGTGCCGCCGAGATCCTGCGCGCAGAGGAACAGCTCGCGCGGCAGCTCCTTCGGCGGATCGAGCGGGCCCGGCGAGGTGTTCCCGACGATCTGGGTCCGGTCGCGCGCCGAGTGCTCGTGGTAGATCGCCGTGGTCTCGCCGAAGAAGATCTCCGTCCCTTCCTCCAGGCGCGCTTCGTCGACCGAGAGCCCCTGCTCGACCTTCTCGAGGTGGCACTCGGCGTAGACCGACGTTCCCGCGACCACGATCTGGTGCCGCCGCGGGCCGGGCCGGATCCACAGGCCGTCCTCCTCGCGCGTGACGATCGCGGCCACCGGATCGATCGACCGTTCGGCGAGGACGATCTCCGCCTCGCTCGTCCGCCCGATGGTCGTCCCGGCGGCGTCGAAGTCGCGCTGGATGTACTGCACTCCACGGCGGTAGAAGCTGAAGCACGGCATTGTGGGAACCTCCCCGATTGAGAGCGGGCCGCGTCTACCACGGGGTTCCTCCCAAAAGCAAGCGGCGGCCGACCTCGTCCGAGGCCGACCGCCGTCGCGCTGCGAGGATTGCGGGCGCCCGGGACTCGATCCCGGGCGCCCGCGTCCGTCTACCCGCCCGAGGGCGTGCCGCCCTTGCCCGGGGTTCCGCCCTGTCCGGGCGTGCCGGCCGCGTCCTGCGCCTGGGCGGTGTTGCTGCCGCCGCTGCCCGCGTCGCCGCCGTTCGGCGCCGTGGGGACGACCGGCGGGGGCATCTTCGAGAGGTCCGCCGGGGGGACGGGCCGGGTGACCACGCCCGGCGCCGCCTCTCCCGTCGGGCTCACGAGCGTCAGGCCGGGGCTGCCGCCGACCGAGAGCGCCGCCCTCTGGTTCTTGCCCAGGATCCCGTGGGCCGCCCGCGTCTGCCGGGCCTTCGCCGCCGAGATCGCCTTCTCCTCCGCCGTCCGCTGCACCTTCGGCTTCGGGATGCCGATGCCGAAGTCCAGAAGCTGCGGGTTGCGGACGCCGAACTGCGCCTTGAGCGCCGCCTCCAGCGCCTCCAGGAACAGCCTCGCCCCCGGCAGTGCGTCGGCGACGGCCTTCTCCTGGAGCTTCACCGCCGACTTCGCCGTGCCGAGGTCCGTGTAGAGGGTGAGGATGGCCTGGAGCTGCGCGAGGATCTGCGGCTGGGTGATCGCCTTGCCGTTGACGGTGAGGCTCTGCTTCGCCGTGAGGTCCTTAGTTCACGCCCGCCATCATCGAGGCGGCCTTCTTCTGTACTCCGACGACGCTCCGGTTCTGTGACGTGACTGCCATCGTGCTACCCTGCCTTTCTCAGTGCGGGCCTTCGCCCGCTTCACCCGGGGCGAGGTTGCCTCGGCGTGACGCGAGTGGCCTATTTCAACCGCCGTGCCAGCGCGTAAGTGCGCGAGATCGCGTTTGCGGGTGTGCCGACGCCGGCCATCAGGTGGAGGATCGTCCGCCACCCCCCTGGTGGATTCTCCGCCACCCGCTCCGGCGGGGCGCGCAAAGCCGCGGACCAAGGCTGCAATCACGCTGCCCCGGGGTGGTGGAGATTCCACCACCCGTACAGTGCTCCTGCCTGGCGATGCGCGCAGGATGCCCCGCGATGCAAGGCCAATGGCCTGGAATCACGAGAAGACGCCCCGCGACGCCAGGCCGCTGCCCCGCGTGCTCGCGACGGTGACCTGCCGCGCCCCACCGCTGCTCCGCGGCGCGTCGAGGGCCGCACGCGGACGTACCACGGCGCCCCGCCGCGCGCGCCCGGTGCCCCGAGGCGTGGGGAGGCTGCCCCTTCGCGATCGATCGGCGGCACCGCCCGTGCCCCGGGTGCTCCGCGACGTGAACGGGCTGCTCCTCCGACGTACCGATCTGCCCCGCCGCTGTACCAAGGTGCCCCGCGACGCGTCTGGGCTACCCCGGCGAGCGACCTGAATGCCCCGGGGCGCGAAGGGGGTGATCGCGCGATGGACCTTCCTGCCCCGGCGGAGGACTCGGGTGCCCCGCGCGGTCACCATCCTGCTCCGGCATGCCGCACTCCTGCTCCGTCGCGTCACCGGGCCGCCCCTCGACGCCGGCTGACCGCCCCGAGATGCAGACACGATGCTCGCCCTCGCAAGCGAACTGCCCTCCCCGGGCACCTTACTGCCCCGGCGTTGTCACCAGATGCCCCGCGCTGCGCTCGTGCCGCCCCAGCGAGCGACAGTAATGCCCCGCGACGCGATGTAGCTGCCCGGCCAATGTACCTGTCTGCCCCAGCCAAGCACCCATGCGCCCCGCGCGGTCACGATCCTTCTCCGAGATGCCACGCTCCCGCCCCAGCGCGTGACCCGGCCGCCCCGCGACGCCGACCCGCCACCCCCCGATGCCGGGGAGCCGCCCCGCCTCGTGTGCGCACTGCCCTTCTGATGTACCTGTGGGCCCCGGCTCTGTACCAAGGTGCTCCGCGATGATGCCGGGATGCCCCGCGGCGCGGCGACGGCGACCCGCCACGGCGCCCGGGTGCCCCGGCAGGCCATTTGGCCGCTCGTGCCCGCGATCGACCCGCCCCGTCATTCCATGGACCTGCCCCGCAAGGACCTCCGGCGTCGTCACGGGCGCGGCAAGGCTGACCCGCGGCGCAGCGTCGTCGGTCTGTGGCGCGGAGCGGTTGGCCCGAGCCGCTTCGATGCGTCTCCGCAGCGCGTAGGCGCTGCCCTGTGATCCTCCGTGGCTGCCCTGGGGGGCCCGAGCGCTGCCCCGCGTTGCGACCGCAGCAGCGTCGTCCCTGGTTGGGCGGAACTCGCGGGCGACCGCCGTCTCGGCGGGATCGAGCGAGATGGCGATGCCGGCCATCTGGTCGCCACCGCGACACTCCCACACTGAAGTTTCCCGCTCAAGTGCCTCTATCGGGCGATGGTGGCGATGGGCCATCTCGACGCCGAGCGCAACCCGATGGCGCACTTCCCGAAGATCAAGGCCGCGCCGAGCAAGCTGCCTGTGTTTCTGTCGGAGGACGAGGTCCACCAGTTGCTCGCACAGCCCCGCATCGAGACCGTGCTCGGGCTGCGGGATCGCGCGGTGCTGACCCTGCTCTACGGCACGGGGATCCGCGCGACCGAGTGCGCGTCGATGCGCGAAGGCGACGTCGACTTGCGGGAGAACACGATTCGCGTCCTAGGCAAGGGCGGACACGAGCGAGTGATCCCGCTCAATCCGGAAGTCGCTCGCGTGCTCGAGCGGTACCGCGCCGTACGCGGACCGGCGCTGCCGACCGCGCCCTTCTTCCGCAGCCGGCGGGGAAGAGCGATGTCGCGCAACGCGATCTACGAGCGGGTCCGCACGCACGCCGAGCGGGCGAGGCTTCGGCCGCGTGTGTCGCCCCACAAGCTCCGGCACACCTTCGCGACGCACCTCGTGAAGAGTGGCGTGCAGCTCGTCACGATCCGCGATCTCCTGGGCCACCGCTGCATCAGCAGCACGCAGATCTACCTGCACACCACGGCGGAGGATCTCCGGCACGCGGCCACGCTTCACCCGGTCGAGAGGCTCGTCGAGCGGGTCGCCGATCTCCTGCCGAACGTGAAGCTGCCCCTACAGTGGTTACCGGGTGAGAGGGTGGTTCGACGACGGTAACGAGAACGGGTAGAGTGGAACTCGTGGGCTGCCGGGACTTGAGCAGCGAGGGGTGGTTCGTCTCCGATCGGAGATCCGAGCTGGCTGTGGATCTTCCTTCGGCGACTCCGGGGCGGCTCCGGCTGTCGCCGGAGCCGCTCTCCGATCTTCGCACCCCGAGCGCTCGATCCAGTCTCGAATTTCTTGGGAGCAGGAACCGAACTTAGGCGCCGTCCGCGAATTACTGAGGCGGAATGTCGGAGTGGCATGGCATAGTCGCCGGCATGGGAAATCATGTTGGAGAGGACGTGGTCGCTGGGATACGGAGTCGGTACCAGGCATTGGGGGAGGTCATGGATGAGC
>DAIDIT010000265.1 GCA_027451705.1 Pseudomonadota bacterium | reverse complement strand
GCAAGGCCGACGAGTACGCCCTCCAGTTCGGGGCACGACTGCTCGACCGCGAGATGTCCCGGCTCGGCGTGGCCCACCGACACGAGGAGTTCGAGGGCGGTCACCGCAACACGCAGCACCGCTACGACGTCTCGGCGCCATTGCTCGTCGCGTCGCTCGAGCGCGTGGTATAGAGCGACCCCATGGCACGTCCCCGCCCCGCCACCCGCTCGACCACCCTCGCCTACGCCGGCGACGACACCTTCGCCGAGCAGATGAAGACACTCGAGATCGCCGGGTCGGTCGAGGGCGTCCGCCACCGCATCGCCGAGGCCGTCACCGCGCGCCGCCTCGTCTCGCCGACCGAGCTGCTCGGCGAAATCGTCGGTCCCGAGAAGCAGGAGGAGGAGGACCCCGAGGACCCGGAGACCGTCCAGGCGTTCGCGATGAACTTCCTCGCTCTGTGGAACGAGGAGGTCTCCCGCCTGCCGCCCGGCGAGGAGGCGGAGGCGTGGCGCGCGTCCGTGCAGGGGATGATCGAGGCCGAGGCCAAGGAGGCCCAGAAGCCCTACGTCGCGAAGCCGCACCCCGGCCGAAACGACCCTTGCTCGTGCGGGAGCGGCAAGAAGTACAAGAAGTGCTGCGGCGCCTGACCTCAGCTTCCCGCCTTCGCCTTCGGGTGGGCCCGATCGTAGACCGCGAAGAGCTGGCGGAGATCGACCTGGGTGTAGCGCTGGGTCGTCGAGAGCGAGGCGTGACCGAGCAGTTCCTGAATCGATCGGAGATCCGCGCCGTTCTCGAGCAGGTGGGTCGCGAAGCAGTGCCGAAGCAGGTGCGGGTAGGCCCGGCGGCCCAGTCCGGCCCGCAGCGCGGCACGCCGCAGCACCGTGCGGACCTGCCGGTCGCCGAACCGCCGGCCCGACGGCCCCAGAAAGAGCGCCGGGCCCGCGGCTCCCCGGACGCCACCGCGGACCTCGAGCCAGCGCGCGACCGCAGCGATTGCCGGCCGGCCCACCGGGACCTGCCGCTCCTTGTTACCCTTGCCGACGACTCGGACCGTGCCCTCGGCGAGATCGACCGAGGCGACGTCGAGCCCCGCGAGTTCGGAGACACGCAGCCCGCTCGAGTAGAGCAGCTCGAGCACGGCCCGGTCGCGGCGCGCATACGGCTCGTCGCCCCCGACGGCCTCCAGGACCGCCGCAACCTCTTCGGGCCGGAGCATGTCGGGCAGCCGCTTGGGGACCTTCGGCCGCGCGAGCCCGGCCGTCGGGTCTGCCTGCGTGCGACCCGACTTGCGACACCAGCCGTAGAACGTTCGAAGGGCGGAGAGCTTCCGGGCGAGGGACGCGGGTCCGCAGCTCCCGGCCATCGCGGCGAGGAAGCCGCGGACCGCCGTGCGATCGGCCGCTGCGAAGGCGACTCCGGCGACTTCCAACCGGTCGAGGTACTGCGCGACGTCGAGCCGGTAGTCGCGCAGTGTCTCCCCCGAAAGCCCGCGCTCGATTTCCAGGTGGCGCAGGAACGGCTCCAGCAGCTCCTGGCGATCGACTTCGGTCACCCGACCAGGCTAGGCCCGTCGCGCACCGCGCGCCAGATTTCGGACGGCGCGGGCTCGGTCAGTGTCCGGACACCCGCGTCGCGGGAACCGCCGCCGGATCGACCTCGTAGAAGCCGGCCTGCTTGGGGTTGTTCACGAGGAAGGCGAGCTGGCCGGTTGGGAGCCAACGCGGGTGCGGCTCGGCCCCGTGGAAGACATAGCGCGGAAGGCTCCAGCCTTGGGCGGGGATGACCGCGAGGTCGACCACATGTCCGATCGGCTCCATGAACGCCAGCCAGAGCCAGTTCCGGCCGGGCGAGAAGTCGTAGTCGGAAATGCCGGCGGCCACCCGAACGGCCTTCTCGGGCAGTAGGCCCCCGTCGGGTGCCGCCGACGGGTTGGCCGGCGCCGAGGTCGAGACGGCCATCAGATCGCAGGCGTTGCCGCCGGCGATGCAGAGGGTCTTGAACAGGAGCCGCCGGTCGTCGGGGGAGAAGTCGAAGCTGTAGATCGCCTGCCCGATGAAGCGCGCCTCGGTCGGCCGGGCCGAGGGCGCCAGGAAGAGCTGCTCGGTGTAGAGAGGCCGGGTGACCGTGCGGATCCAGGCGAGCCAAGCGCCCTGGTGCGACCAGCCAAAGAGGGTGACCGCCGGGGCGACCTCGACCGCGCCGCCCTCCGGGGTCCAGACGGCGAGCTTCCCGGAGCGGGCCTGGTCATAATAGTCGTGCAGGAAGGCGAGGCGACCGTCGGCGGAGAACCGGTAGGCCCCCGCGCGCTTGCCGACGAGCTGCGGCCGACCGCCGTTCGCCGCGACGGCGAAGACGTCGCCCTCGAGGTAGTGCGCGCTCACCCCCGCCACGTAGGCCAGCGTCCGGCCGTCCGGCGAGAACTCGAAGCTCGTCGCCGACGTGCCGAGGAGTCGCTCGACGCCACCCTTCCACAGGTGGAGCTCGGGTAGCCGGTCCGGTGGCTCGAGGGTGTAGGCGATCGATTCGCCACGGGCATCGAAGCGATAATCGGCGACCCGCCGTGCGACGGTCTCGGCCCGTCCACGCCCGGACACCGGTTCGAGGACCAATTCGCCGCCGTCGCCGGCACGCCGCCGGTAGAGTACGACCCGCGAATCGGCGGAGAACTCGAACGTCGCGACCCCGTCACCGACTTCCCGCGTCGTCCCCGAAACGAGATCGCGAAGGGAGAACTTGTCTCCCGCGACGTAGCCGAGCCACCCCCCGTCGGGCGAGAAGCCGATGAATGCCACGGCAGGGGCGAGTTCCGTCGGCGTCCCCTCGGAAACCTGGGCGACTGCGAGATCCCCGCGGTGGGACGCGAAGTCGAAGTGACGCAGCCAGGCGATCCAGCGGCCGTCCGGGGAGAAGAGCACCGCGCCCGCGAGGTTGGTCGCACCGCCGCCGAGGTCGCGGGTCCGGCCGTCCGGCCCAACCAAGGTCAGGTCGCCGAGGAACGCGTCGGGCGGCATGAGCGGCCCCTCGGGATGGACGGGCGCGCGCAGATAGGCGGCGGCTCCCCCCACGGGCGCGGCGAGGAGCGCCTGCCCAGGCCCTTCGACGAGCCGGTGCGCGATCTGCGGCTCCCCGGAGCCGGGCGCGCGCGTGCAGGCAACCAGGACTGCGGCAGCACTCGCGACCCATCGCCACATCTACGCTGCCGCCCCCTCCCCGCTTCCCTCCCTCCCGCTGGGAGAAAGGGGCTGGCTGGCCGGAGCAACATGGGAGAGAGCGGGCGCCTCGGACAGCCAAACCGAGAAGTCGCGGCGGGCGCGATCGACGAGGGCGCGGCGGCGCGCGCTCTTGTGGACACCCGGGGGCGGCGGGGGAAAGAGGCTGAACGTCACGTTGGTGGGCTGGTACGCGTAGCCGTCCGGGTGGGCTTCGCCCGTCACGTGCCGGTACAACGCCCCGAGGGCGGAGGTCGCGGGGGGCGGCCGGAAGGGACGGCCGAGCAGTCGCGCCTCGATGGCGAGCGCGGCGAGGTGGCCGCAGGCGCACGACTCGACATAGCCCTCGACGCCGGTGATCTGCCCGCCGAAGAAGAGGTCGGGCCGCGACCGCAGCGAAAGGTCGGGTGCCAGGACCCGCGGACCGTCGAGGAAAGTGTTGCGGTGGACCTGCCCCAGCCTGAGGAACTCGGCGTTCGCGAGACCCGGGATCGTGCGAAGAATTCGGCGCTGCTCGGGCCAGGTGAGCCGGGTCTGGAATCCAACGAGGTTGTACGCCGTGCCGGCGCAATCCTCGCGGCGGAGTTGGACGACCGCGTGCGGCCGCCGTCCGGTGCGCGGGTCGACGAGGCCGACCGGCTTCATCGGCCCGAAGGCGAGCACGTCGTCACCCCGGTCCGCCATGACCTCGATCGGCAGGCAGCCCTCGAAGTAGCGCGGCTCCTCGAATCCGTGGGCCGGCACCCGCTCCGCGCGGCGCAGCTCGGCGACGAAGGTGCGGTACGCTTCGCGGTCCATCGGGAGGTTCAGGTAATCGGCGCCGTCGCCCTTCCCCCAGCGGCTCTGCGCGAACGCCACACCGAGGTCGATTGATTCGGCCGCGACGATCGGGGCGATGGCGTCGTAGAAGTAGAGCGAGCGCTGGCCCGCGGCCGCCGCGATCGCCGCGGCGAGCGGCTCGCTCGTGAGCGGCCCGGTCGCGAGGAGCGCCGGGCCGCGGGGAAGTGATTCGGCCTCGCGCTGCACGCGGCGCAGGCCCGGCTCGCGATCGAGCGCTTCCCGCACCGCGCCGGAGAAACGGATCCGGTCGACGGCCAGCGCGTCTCCCGCAGGGACGCGCGCGAGATCGGCGGCCGCGAGGACCGGCGACCCGGCCCGCCTCAGTTCCTCCTTGAGGAGCCCGACCGCGTTCTCGGGGTTGTCGCTCCGCAGCGAGTTCGAGCAGACGAGCTCGCAGGGCTCGTCCGTCTGGTGGGCCGGCGACCGGCGGGCCGGGCGCATCTCCCAGAGTTCGACAGGGACGCCCCGGCGCGCGAGCTGTATGGCCGCCTCGCAACCTGCCAGCCCGGCGCCGACGACGATGACCTCGTCCACGTCGGACCACTTAGCAGGAGGGCGTACGAACTGGCAAGCCGATCGCCTGCCTGCTGTCGAAAGCCGACCACCTCCCTACGTTGAAGTCCGATGCGAATTCCGAACCGAGGTGCCACATGACGACCAAACAGCTCGCCACCCTCCGCCAGCAACTCCTGGTGAGCCGCCGCCGGCTCGTCGAGGCCCACCAGACCACGAACCGCGACATCGATCAGCTCATGGACGCGCCGCGCGATCCCGAGTTCGAGGAGGGAGCACAGACGGCACTCACGGAGTTCACGCTCCACCGGCTGACCGACAGCCAGCGCCGGGAGGTGGAGGCCATCGACGCGGCCCTCGCCCGGATGGACGAAGGGGACTACGGAGTCTGCACCGACTGCGGCGGCCCGATCTACTTCGAGCGGTTGCTGGCGCTCCCGTTCGCGCTCCGCTGCACCGACTGCGCGACGATGGAAGAAAAGCGCCGGGGCCAAGGCGTCCTCGCCAACCCCGGCACGATGTAAGCGGCCGCCGAAAAGGCCCGCGGGCGGAGGCTAGGAGCCGCCCTCTTTCGTCAGGACGAGAAAGCGGTACTGGTCCAGCTTCGCCTTGCCCGCGGTGTACAGGACCTCGGTCAGGACCCGGTAGGGCACCCACCGGTCGGCGATGATCGTGACCCGGCCGTTGAACGGCGCCCGCGGGTTGTACTTGGCGATGTACTGAAGCTTGTCGACTTCCTTCTGGAGCCGGTCGTAGAGGGGCGAGATGAGGTAGCTGTCGTCCTTGTTGTCCTCTTTGACCGCAGCGGGGACCTTGACACCGATGGCGCAGAGAGGTCCCGGGCAGCCGGGGGCGGTGGGCGTCCCCTCGAACTCGGCGACCACCTTGTCGCCGACCAGGATCCCGTGCTCGCTCACCGTGATGTCCAGCGTGTCGTCGGGATGGAGCGACGTCGTCGAAGTCGGCGGGGTCATGGTGCTGTTGACCGCGATGTTCGTGTTGCTCGACTGCCAGCTCTTGAGGAGGAACACCAGGATGATGGTCATCATGTCCATCATCGCCGTGATGTTCAGCTCTTTGATCTCCCCTTCCTTCTCGCGGGCCTTGCGCCGGACCTTGCGGATCGCCCGCTTGAATTCGAGCCGCCTGACGTCGTCCTCGCTCATTCCGCCGTGGCCGTTGTTGTTCTGGGGCATGGGCTGGGGCGCTCCCTACTGCACCGTGGCGGAGAGGGTGACGTCGAAGAAGAGCGGGTGCTTGCCGTCGGGCGCCCGGTACTCTCGCGTCGCGTCCATCGTCTTGACGAGGTCGCGGTAGGGCAGGTCCGAGTCGGCCGTGAGGATGATGTTCGTGTTCGTCGGGAACTGTTTTTTGATCTCGATCATCTTCTGCGTCAGCGCGTCGTAATCGAAGTCGCCGTTCTTGAGCGGGATCGTCGGCGCGGTCGGGTCGGTGCCCGTGCCCGAGAGCACCGCACCCGTCGCGGCGATGAAGAACCCCTTGCGGCTGATCGCGACGGTCAGCACCAGCTTCTTCCCGGTGTCGCCGCCCGCCCCGGCACCCGGGGCCCCGTAACTCGGGGCCGCGACGTTGAGGACCCCGAGCGTGATGAGCGCCGTCATGCTCAACAACATGAACATGATCAGGTTCATCATGATGTCGAGGTAGGGGACGATGTTCAGCTCGCCCGCCTCCTGCTCTTCGCGGGGGTGCAGCTTGCGTCGGCTGGCGTAGAAGGCCATCGGAAGCCTCGAGGGGTCGGGCCTTCGAAGCTACGCGGACTGCGCCTCGGCGCCCTCGCCCGCGGCGCGTCGCGAGAGCAGGTTCTCGATCTTCATCGCGTAGAGTTCGATTTCCTCGATCGTGCCCTTTGCCTTCGCGGTCAGGAAGAGGTGGGCGATGATGCAGGTCACGGCGATGCCCAGCCCGAAAGCCGTGTTGTTCATGGCCTCCGAAATACCCTTCGAGAGAATCAGGCTCTTCTGGTCGGCGGCGACCGCGCCGAGGGACCGGAAGGCGCGGATGAGGCCGGTGATGGTACCGATCAGCCCGAGGAGCGTCGCGATGTTCGCGAGCGACCAGAGACCCTGGATCCGCTTCTGGAGGGTCGGGGTGACCTCGAGGATCGCCTCCTCGATGCCGCGCGCCACCTCGATCTCGCCCTTGTTCGCCCGCGTGAGCCCGGCGCGGATGACGCGCGGCAGCACGGCGTTCGGGGCGGCCCCGCAGAGCTTCACGGCGCGGTCGATGTTGCCGGTCATCACCAGCTTGGTGACCTGCTCCATGAACGGACCGCCGTTGATGCTGTAGCGGAACACGAGCGAAACCGACCGCTCGATGATGATGGCAATCGCGGCCGCGGACGAGACCAGGTTGATGTACATGAAAGGTCCGCCGGCCTTGAAGAACTCACTCACCTGATCCAGCACGGATCCCATCGTTCGTTTTCCTTTCCCTGGAAGGGACGGCGCGCGAAGCACCCGAGCAGACGGCTTGTACCATTGTACGGAAAAAGGTGTCAAGGGAAAGGCCGAACGTTCCCGCGCCCTTGCGCCGGGCCCTCCTCTGGCCGCCGTCAGGCGGACGCGGCGGGCACGGCCGGCGAGGCCTCGCCGGCCGTTCGGCGGTAGGTGCAGCTTCCACCGCGGCCCGCGTTCGGGCAGGCGACGTACGGCCCGTCGCGCTTGCTGTACTTCTCGAGCAGGTACGGACTTCCGCACTGCGGGCAGCTCTCCGCGATGGGCCTGTCCCACGCGGCGAACTTGCATTCGGGGTAGCGGTTGCATCCGAAGAAAATCTTGCCGCGGCGGCTCCTCCGCTCGGTGAGCTGCCCGACCTTGCACTCCGGGCACGCGACGCCGATCGCGAACGGCCGGCTCGACTTGCATTCGGGGTAACGGCTGCACGCGAGGAATCGTCCGAAGCGGCCCGTCTTGACCACCATCGGCGCCCCGCACTTGTCGCAGACCTCGTTGGTCGTCACCGTCTCCTGCACCGGCACGATCGACCCGTCGTCCGCCGTCCGGAAGTCCATCGTGTTCTTGCACTCGGGGTAGCCCGAGCACGCGAGGAACCGTCCGCGCTTGCCCCATTTGATGACCATCGGCGAGCCGCACTTCTCGCACTTGAGGTCGGTCTTGATCTCCTCGCGCTTGACGTCGCGCATCTGCTCCGATGCGCGCGCGAGCTCCGCCTTGAACGGCGAATAGAAGTCCTCGAGCACCCGGACCCACCCCACCTGGCCCTCGGCGATCTCGTCCAGCCGCTCCTCCATCCCGGCGGTGAAGGCGACGTCGATGACTCCCGGGAAGGACTTGACGAGCAGGTCGGTCACCAGCGTGCCGAGCTCCGTCGGCTGGAAGCGCCCCTCGATCTTGGCGACGTAGTCCTTCTCCTGGATCGTCGAGAGGATCGCCGCGTAGGTCGACGGCCGGCCGATCCCCTTCTCCTCGAGCTCCTTGACCAGCGACGCCTCCGTGAAGCGCGGCGGCGGCTGCGTGAAGTGCTGCTGCGGATCGAGCCGGCCGAGCGTCAGCGACTCGCCAGGTTCGACCGGCGGCAGTTCGGCGCTGGACGCTGCGCCGGCGTCCTCCTCCGCCGCGGTCTTGCCGGCCCCGTCGTCGACCTCGTCCGCCTGCTGTCCGTAGACCGCGAGGTAGCCCGCGAACTTCAGGATCGTCCCCGTCGCGCGGAAGATCGCGAGGGTCGCGCCGGCCCGCGCCTCGATGTCGACCGAGGTCTGATCGTAGACGGCGGGCGCCATCTGGCAGGCGACGAACCGGCGCCAGATCAGCTCGTAGAGCCGGAACATGTCGGGCTCGAGGAACGGCTGCACCCGTTCCGGTGTCCAGTCGAGCGAGGTCGGCCGGATCGCCTCGTGGGCGTCCTGCGCCGCCTTCTTGCTCTTGAAGACGTTGGGCTCCGCCGGCACGGACGCCGCGCCGTACTGCCGTCCGATCATCTCGCGGACCGCCGCCACCGCTTCCGCCGACAGCCGGGTCGAGTCCGTCCGCATGTAGGTGATGAGGCCGACCGACCCTTCTTCGCCCAGCTCGACGCCCTCGTAGAGCCGCTGCGCGAGCGTCATCGTCTTCTTGGCCGTGAAGTGCAGCCGGTTCGCCGCCTCCTGCTGGAGCCGCGAGGTGATGAACGGCGCCGGGGGATTGCGCCGGCGCTCGCGCCGATCGACTTTGGCGACGGTCCAGGCGGCGTCCGTCAGCGCGTCGACGAGCTCCTTGGCACGGGCCCCGTCCCCGACCTCGGCCTTGGCGCCGTCGACCTTCGTGAGCCGGGCGACGAAGCCCGGCGGCAGCTTGGCAGAGAGCGCGGCGTCGATCGTCCAGTACTCCACCGGGACGAACGCCTGGATCTCGCGCTCGCGCTCGAGCACCAGTCGCACCGCCACCGACTGGACGCGCCCCGCCGAGAGGCCGCGCCGCACCTTCGTCCAGAGGATTGGCGAGATCTGGTAGCCGACGAGCCGGTCGAGGATCCGGCGCGCCTGCTGGCTGTCGAACTTGTCGCGGTCGAGCGCCCGGGGATGCTCGATGGCCTCGAGCACGGCCTTCTTCGTGATCTCGTTGAAGAGCACCCGCTGGACCTGCACCCCCTTCCCCATCTCCTCGGCGATGTGCCAGGCGATGGCCTCGCCCTCGCGGTCGGGGTCGGTCGCGAGGTAGGTGCGTTCGGCCCCCTTCGCGGCCTTCTTGATCTCGGAGAGGACCTTGGCCTTCTTCTCGAGGACCTCGTAGTGCGGGGCAAAGCCGTGCTCGGGGTCGACGCCCAGCTTGCTCTTGGGCAGGTCCTTGACGTGCCCGACCGACGCCTTCACCGTGAACGCGCGCCCGAGGTACTTCTTGATCGTCTTGGCCTTCGACGGCGACTCGACGACCACCAGGTAGCCGGAGCCCGCGCTCTTCGGCGCCGACTTCTTCCCAGCCTTGGGCGCGCGGGGCGCCGCCTTCTCGGACTTCGCCGGCCGCTCGCTCGCCATCGTGCGTCGCTCCTTCGCCACGGCCTTCATCGACCGATCTGCCGCTGGTACATATTCCCGGGGACGCGGATGGCCAACCCGAGCAGCTCGAGCCGCGTGAGGGCGGCCGAGGCCTGCGCCGCCTCCAACTCCGCCGCGCGGCCCACCGCGTCGGCGGTGACCGGCACCGCCCCGAGGACCGAGAGCACCCGTGCGTCGGGGCCGTCGACGGGAGGCGCGATCTCCGTCGCCTGCGTCCCCACCGTCGCGCCCGCCCTCGCCGTCGCGCCCGCCCTCGCCGTCGCGCTCGAGCTCGCCTTCGCGATCGAAAGCTTCGGGGGCGTCCGCAAGGGAGAGGGGTGGGCGCGAATCGCCGCCAGCACGTCCGCGGTGCCCTCGCACAGCCGGGCCCCCTCCCGCAGCAGCCGGTTCGTCCCGCGCGCCAGGGGATCGCCCGCTGGGCCGGGCACCGCGAGGACGGGCCGCCCGAGCCTCTCGGCCTCGCGCGCCGTCACGAGCGAGCCCGAGCGCTCCGCGGCCCGGACCACGACGAGGGCGTCCGCGAGCGCGGCGATGAGCCGGTTGCGCCGAGGGAAGTGCTCGCGCATCGGCGGCGTCCCGGGCGGGAACTCCGAGAGCAGCGCCCCGCGTTCGGCGATCTCACCGAGGAGATCCGCATGCCGCGGCGGATAGCGGACGTCGAGGCCGCAGCCGAGCACGGCGACCGTCGCCCCGCGACCGCCTGCCGCGAGCGCGCCCGCGTGCGCGGCGCCGTCCACGCCGAGGGCGCCGCCCGAGATCACCCCGCAGCCCGCGGTCGCGAGCTCGACGCCGAGCGCCCGCGCCATGTCGAGCCCGTACGCATCCGCCTGCCGCGACCCGACGACCGCCGCGGCGGGCCGCGCCGGCATCCTGCCGAGGAC
>DAIDIT010000264.1 GCA_027451705.1 Pseudomonadota bacterium | reverse complement strand
CGTACGCCAACGGTCTGGCCCAGATCCTCCTCCATTTTCGACCAGCTCTCCGAAAACTCGCCTGGTTTCGCCTGCCTTCGCCGCCCCCACCCCACCCCCGGCCTCGTCAACTCTCCCTGCCCATATCGGGGTAGCTCCAGGTTACCTTATGGAGGGGCCTTCGGATGCAGGACCGAGTCACCCTCGTCGTCAGCGACATGCACATGGGCGCGGGCCACCGCAAGGGGGCCGTGAACCTTTTCGACGACTTCCGCCACGACGCCCAGGTGACCGCGTTCCTGCGCCGCTACTCGACCGGCCGCTACGAGGGGCAGGAGGTCGAGCTGGTCCTCAAAGGCGACATCTTCGACCTGCTCAAGGTCTCGGTCGACGGGCGCTTCCCCGATCGGATCACCGAGGCCGTCGCGGTGCGCAAGCTGCGGCGCTGCCTCGGCGGCCACCCGAAGGTCGTCCGCGCGCTCGGGGCCTTCCTGGCGGTCCGCCACAAGCGGATCTCCTACCTGCCGGGCAACCACGACATGGAGCTCTTCTACCCGGCGGCGCAGCGGGCGTTCACCGAGGCGCTGACGGGACGGCCGGTGGATCCGCGCGTCCGGTTCGTCACCGAGCGGCCCTTCCACGACGTCGAGGGCGGGGTGCAGATCCACCACGGCCAGCAGTTCGAGGCGGTCCACGCCTTCGACTGGCGCCGCATCTTCGTCGAGGACCGGGGCGAGCGGATCCTCAACCTGCCCTGGGGCAGCCTCTTCGTGCTCGACGTGATCAGCCGCTTCAAGACCGAGCGGCCGTACCTGGACGTGGTCAAGCCGTTCTGGCCTCTCGTCGCGGGGGGCTTGCTCTTCGACAGCCGCTTCACGGTGCGGCTGCTCGCCCGCAGCGCCGAGACCGCGGTGAGGACCTACCTCTCGCCGCTCTGGGGCCGGCGCCGGCCGTTCGACAAGCTCGGTCCGTTCCTGCGCAAGGAGATGGACTTCTTCAGCGGCCTCGACGGCCACGCCCGCCGCCTCTTCAAGCGCCAGGCCGGGCTGCGCGTCGTGAGCATGGGCCACGTCCACACCGAGACGTGCCGGTCGTTCGGCAGCGACCGGCTCTACATCAACACCGGCTGCTGGGTGCCGATGATCAACCTCGACATCCAGAACCTCGGGCAGAACAGCTCCCCCCACTACATGCTCGTCCGCTACGGCGACCGCGGAGATCCCCGCGCGAGCCTCATGCGCTGGAACGGCCCGCGCCCCGTGGCCGAGGAGGTCGGCTTCTGATGAACGGATTCCTGGCGTTGGGGGCGTTGTCGGCGTTCGTCTCGGTCGCGGCGGGGGCCTTCGGGGCCCACGGCCTGCGCGGCCACATCCCGGACGAGATGCTCGCCGTCTTCGAGACCGGCGCGCGCTACCAGATGTACCACGCGCTCGCGCTGATCGCCGTGGCGCTCGCGAGCGGCCGCGGCCCGCCCTCCCCGCTGTGGGCCTGGTCCGGCTGGCTGTTCGCCGTCGGCACGGTCCTCTTCTCGGGGAGCCTGTACGTCCTCGCGCTGAGCGGCGTGCGCGCCTGGGGCGCGGTGACGCCCGTGGGCGGCCTCGCGTTCCTCGGCGGCTGGCTCATCCTGGCACTGGCGGCGCTGCGGGGCTGACGGCCGGCAGACGCTGCCCGAGGCGGAGGAACGGCTCCTCGAGGAAGCGGCGCGAGAGGGCGGCGAGCAGCGTCGCCGCCGCGAAGCCCGCCGCGAATCGGACCGCGAGGTCGGCCGCCGTCGCGTGCGGGGCGAGTCGGTCCCAGTGGACCCAGGCGTCGTAGGCCAGGAACGGGAAGGGGTGCAAGAGGTAGAGGCCGTAGCTGATCCGGCCGTAGAAGGCGAGGACCCGGCCGCGGACGAGTCCCCGGAGCGGGCCCGTGCCCGCGAGGAGCGCGAGGCCGAGGGCGCCCGCGAAGATCGCCGTGAGGAGCGTGTGCTCGAAGGCCGCCCCGAGCGGGCGCGCGCGGTCGGCGATCCCTTCGCCGCGGAAGGCGGCGGCCAAGGCGAGTCCGGCGGCGACGAGGCCCGACGCGGCGCCGAGCACCCTGCCCCGGCTCGCCCAACGCGTCCGCAGGGCGACGGCGACGAGGGCGCCGCCGGCGAGTCCGTCCGCGACGAACCAGCTGTAGCGCTGGACGGGAACGGCTCCGAACGGGAAGCCGGCGAGCCGGGCGAACGGCTCGATCGCCACGATCGCGGCGGCCAGGATCGCGAGCCGGCCCGGCGTCAGCCGGCGGACGACCGCAGGCCAGAGGAGGTAGAAGTGCTCCTCGACGGAGATCGTCCAGAGCGGTCCGTAGGCCATCCAGACCCCGAAGACCGGCGCGACGTTCGCGAGGTAGACGAGGCCGAGGGCGACGAAGGCGCCCGAGCCGAGGCCACAGATCCAGACGAGACCGAGCGTCGCGTAGTAGGCGGGCAGGATTCGGAGCGCGCGCCGGACGTAAAAGCGGCGGTAGTACCCGGGTTCCCCGCGGCGGTCGAGCAACAGGCCTGTGATGAGGAAGCCCGAGAGGACGAAAAAGAAGTCGACGCCGGTCCAGCCCGCGCGCGTCGCGGAGACCAGCATGCGGGCGGCCGGGCCGAGCGGGACGGCCCGGCAGGCTTGGAACAGCTCGTGGTAGGCGACGACCGAGAGGGCCGCGAGGCCACGCAGCGAGTCCAGCTCCGGCATGCGCGGCCGCAGGAGCGGCTCTGGGGCGGCGCCGAGCGCCGGCGCGACGGCGGGGACCGGGCTCGCGGTCACGGTACCGTCTCATAGCATGTCGGATCGAAGCGCCTCGGCGAGGCGGGCGCAGCGGCACGGCTACAGGAGGCGGCGCGCGATCACGAGCTGCTGGATCTCGCTCGTGCCTTCGATGATGGTCGTGAGCCGTGCGTCGCGCCAGTAGCGCTCGACGGGGAACTCGCGGGTGTATCCGTAGGCGCCGTGGATCTGCAGCGCTTCGTCGCAGACCCACTTGGCGGTCTCGGTCGAGAAGAGCTTGGCCATCGCGGCGGGCATGGCGGCGTCCTCGCCCGCGTCCTTGACGCGCGCCGCGTCGTAGGTGAGCAGCCGCGCGGCCCGGAGGCGGGTCGCCATCTGGGCGAGCTTCATCTGGATGGCCTCGAAGTCGCCGATGGGCCGGCCGAACTGCCGGCGCTCGCGGGCGTAGGCGAGCGAGGCCTCGAACGCCGCGGACGCGACGCCGAGGGCGCGGGCGCCCACGACCATCCGGCCGCCGTTGAGCGCGCGGACGAGCATCGCGAAGCCCTCGCCCTCGGGGCCGATCCGGTTCTCCTCGGGCACCCGGCAGCCGTCGAAGCGCAAGGAGACGCAGTCGGAGCGGCGGTTGCCGAGCTTCTCGACCTTCGGGCCGACCTCGAACCCTTCGCTCGCGCGCGGCACGACGAAGAGCGAGAGGCCCTTCTCGGAGGTGCGCGCCGCGACGAGCGCGTGGGTGCAGAGGCCGCCGTTGGTGATGAAGCTCTTCGCGCCGTCGAGCACGTACGCCGCCCCATCGCGGACCGCGCGGGTCTGCATGGCCGCGAGGTCGGAGCCGACGTTCGGCTCGGTGACGGCGAAGCAGAAGATCGAACGGCCCTTCACCGCGTCGGGCAGCAAGCGGCGCCGCTGCTCCTCCGTCCCGTAGGCGAGGACGGCGGAGGTCCCGATCGAGCTGTGGGCGACGAGCGAGCCGGCGATGCCGCTCGCCACCCGCCCGAGCTCCTCGGCCATCAGGCAGAAGGAGACCGTGTCGGCGCCCGCGCCGCCGTAGTCTTCCGGGAAGGTGGGACAGAGGAAGCCCGCCTCGCCGAAGATCGCGAACAGCTCGCGGGGGAAGACCTCGGCGGCTTCGGCCGCCGCGACCCGCGGGGCGACCTCGCGCTCGCAGAGGGTGCGGATGGCGCCCTGGAAGAGCCGCTGTTCCTCGGTGAGCGCGACGTCGGTGGCGGTCATGGGTCAGAACTCGTAGCGGACCGCGATCGGCACGTCGAGGCCGACGCCGCCCGCGGTGTAGGCGAGGCGGCCGCTGGAGTTGTCCTGGCCGTACGTCCGCTGGCCGAGGACGGCCACCTGGACCGCCGCCTCGAGGACGAGCCGGTGTGCGAGCCGGAGCGGGTCGGGCAAGGCGTAGCCGACGCCCGCCGAGAAGACGTTCGCGTCGGAGTCGAGGTAGAGGTCGTCGACGGCGCCGGTCGGCAGCGGCGGCGGGTGGGCGACGAAGGTGGGGCGGAAGAACCAGCCGCCGCGCACGGCGAGCGCCGCGATCGGCCGCCACTCGACGCCGAGCCGGGGGGTGAGGGTGTCGAAGAACGAGGCCGCGGCCGGCTGGGGGTTGATGGTCGCGCTGTAGAGCTGCGCGAGCGACGACGGGAGCTGGACGGCGATCTGCGCGACGGGCGGCGGCGCCTCGCTCCAGAGGTCGTACTCGAGATCGGCGGCGACGAGCAGCTTGCCCCCGAGGAGGGCCTGCGACGCGCCGAGGGAGAACTCGTCCGGGGTGAAGTGGAACGTCCCGTTCACGGCGACGTTCAGGCTGCCGTAGTCCGCGCCCATGCCGACGTCGATCGGCAGCGTGTAGGTCTCCTGCGCCTGTCCTCGCCAGCAGCCGTACGCGCGGAAGCCGGCGAAGGGACCGACGGCGACGCCGACGACCGGCGCGGCCGCACCCAGCGTGTTCGTGTCGAGCTCGCTCGTCTGGATGACGCCCGGGGTCGGCTTCTCGCCGAGCTGCGCGGTGAAGTCCGCCTGTCCCGACTCGTTGCCGAGAAGCTGCGCGCCGACGCCGATCGAGAGCCAGTCCAGCGGCTGGACGGAGAGGCCGGCGGCAAGCTGGTACTGCGACGGCGCGTCCTCGTAGCGGTACCAGGTCGCGGCGTTGTCGTCGAGCATCCGCGCGAGCAGGATCCCGTCCTTGGGTGCGAACAGTCCGAAGCCGATCGTCACCCGGTCGTGGAAGACGCCGCCGAGCGGCAGCGCGAAGCCGAGGGTGTAGCCCTCGCGGTCCGTGAGGCCGTGCACGGCGAGCGCGCCGTACCGCGGGGCGCCGAGGGCAGCCGTCTGGAAGAACGGCTGCTCGTAGGTGAAGCCGATCCCGAAGCTCCCGCCGTGGAGGAGCGCCGGGTTGTAGTAGACCGCGGTGAAGTCGCCGTCCGCGGCCGCCTGGACGTTCCCCATCGCCGTCGCGCGCGGGTTGAAGCCGAAGACGTCCATCTCCTGCGCCGAGGCCGCCGGCGGACAGCAGAGCATGAAGACCACGAGCGTTCGCCGCACGGCGCGCCCCTCGCTCCCCCCTCGGGTTCCTCCCACTAAAGGCGCCGAGGCGTCCGCCTGTCAATGCGCGGGGGCTACAGCGGGACGTCGAGGAGCGGGTGGCGGCGCGCGCCGGGTGCGTCGTAGTGCCACCACTCCTTGCGGATGGTCGTGAAGCCCTCGGCCCGCATCGCGGCGCGGAGCAGCTCGCGGTCGCGGATCGCCTGCGCGGGGATGTCGGCCGTCGCACCCTGCCACGCCCTCGGATCGAAGCTGTCGAAGTCCGTGGGCATGGGGAGCGGGCGGCCCGACGCGTCGGCGATCGTCAGATCGACGGCGGTGCCGCGGTTGTGGTTGCTGCCGGTGCGCGGATCGGCGACGAGGCCCGGGTGCGGGCAGATTTTCCAGAGCGCGCGCTGCGCCGCGATCGGCCGGTAGCAGTCCCAGACGAGCAGACCGAGTCCGCGGGCGCGCAGCCGCGCCTGCACGCGCGCGAGCGCCGCGGCGACCTCGGGGCGCAAGAGGCAGCGCGCGTGCGCGTACAGCGCGTGACCGGTCACGTTGTGCGGGGTCGCGTAGCGCAGGTCGAGCCGCAGTCCCGGGACCACCGCGGCCGCGTCGACGAGCGGCGCCGCGCTCGCGGCGGGCGCCGCCGCGACCAAGAGGGACAGGGCGATCGGAATCATCGCGCGAAGCATAGATCGATCTGCCCCGCAAGCCCCAAGGGAAAGACGCGGGCGCCTCCATCTTTTGCGCACTTGACGCGGGGCCGGCGAAGGTACATAACGCTCGCGCGCTCCGGCGCCCGGACTGTCGCAAGCAGTGCAGAGCGTCAGATCCGCTTGCTAGGGTGCGCGGGTCGTTCACACACGCGCGGCCAATGAGAGGCCGACGGGAGGCAGTCATGACGCAGGCTCAGTTCTTCACCGACGTCGCGGAGAAGTCGCAGCTCAGCAAGGCGCAGGTCCGGGCGGTGTTCACCGGTGTCGAGGAAGTCATCACCAAGAAGCTGAAGGGCGAGGGCAAGATCCCGTTGGGAGGCCTCGGCTACGCCAAGCTCGTCGATCGCAAGGCGCGCATGGGCCGCAACCCCCAGACCGGCGAGCCCGTGAAGATCCCGGCCAAGACGGTCATCAAGCTCAACCCGTCCAAGACGCTCAAGGACCTCTTCAACAAGAAGGGCAAGAAGTAGTCCGAGCCGTTCTTCGGCTGCATCCAGGCCGGTGCTCCCCGCGGAGCACCGGCCTTTTTGCGCGCGGCGGCGCGTTGACTTCGGGGCCGCCGCGGGACTAGGTTTCGCCGCCGACGGAGGCACGGCGGAGCTCGCGAAAGCCGTAGCCCGTCCACGAGAGGTGTCCAGCGTGCAGCAACCCACCGACATCCCCGCCACCGCCGGGGCCCCCGCCGCGAGCGCGCGTCCGTACGACGAGCTGGTGAGGGACCTCGAGGCCTGCGTCAAGGATCTGGAGGAGGGCCGGCTGCCGCTCGAACGCGCCATCGAGCGGTTCAAGGAGGGCATCGCGCTCGCGAAGGCCGCGGAGCGCCGGCTGCAGGACGCCGAGGGACAGGTCAACCTCCTTCTGCGCGCGGAGGACGGCACCGAGGCCGTCGAGCCCTTCCCCGCCACGCCGGAGGACGCCCCGCGCGGCCCCCGGCTCGCCACCTCTGCGCCGGCCGCCCGGCCGGCCAAGCCCCAGCGGGGCGGGCCGCCCGGCGACGACGACGTTCCGTTCTGACGAAAGACGCTGCGTTGTCCGGCGGTCGGACGCGCACCACCTTGGAACCCATGGCGAAGCGCAAGGTCATCATCGTCGACGACGACCGCGACACGCGGGAGATGCTCACGCTCGCCCTCGAGCTCGAAGGCTACGAGGTCGCCCAGGCGGCCAACGGCCTGCGCCTGATCTCCACGCTCCACGTCGACCAGCCGGACCTGATCGTCCTCGACGTGATGATGAGCTGGATCGACGGCTTCGAGCTCTGCCGATCGATCAAGAAGAACGACCAGTTCAAGGCCATCCCCGTCCTGTTCCTCAGCGCGCGCAAGTCCGCCGAGGACCAGCGGCGCGGGCTGGAGGCGGGGGCGGCCGACTACTTCACCAAGCCGGTCCAGGTCGAGCGGCTCCTCGCCCGCGTGCGGGAGCTCATCGGAGGACCGGAGCGCGCATGACCGCGGAGGCGTACCTCGAGTCGCGGCGCTCGGCGATCGAGCCCGAGCTGTCGCGGCGGCTGGCGGAGGCCCTGCGGCCGGTACCGCCACGGCTTGCCGAGGCCATGCGGTACGGGGTGCTGGGCGGAGGCAAGCGGCTCCGCCCCGCGCTCGTCCTGGCCGCCGCAGAGGCCGTCGGCCACGCTCCGGCGCCGCCGTCGGCGTTCCAGTTCGGCGGCGCGCTCGAGCTCGTCCACTGCTACTCGCTCATCCACGACGATCTGCCCGCGATGGACGACGATGACCTCCGCCGCGGCCGCCCGACGGTGCACCGAGCCTTCGACGAAGCCGCCGCCATCCTGGCCGGCGACGCGCTCCTCACCGAGGCCTTCGTCTGGACGGCCTCCGTACCGAACCTCGGCGCGGCGCTGACCCGCGAGCTGGCGGTCGCCGCGGGGGCCTCCGGGATGGTCGGCGGCCAGGCGCTCGACATCGAGGCCACCGGCCGGGGGGCGATTCCGGCCGACGCGGTCGAACGCATCCACGAGGGAAAGACCAGCGCGCTCTTCGCGGCCGCGGCGGCCGGGGGCGCGCTCTGCGGCGGCGCGACGGACGGCTGGGTCGAACGGCTCCGGAGCTACGGCCGAGCGCTCGGCCTCGCCTTCCAGGCTGCCGACGACCTGCTCGACGTGGAGGGCGACCCCGCTGCCCGCGGAAAGCGGTCGGGGGGCGACGCCGAGCTGTCGAAGGCGACGCTCGTCGCCTCGCTCGGGGTCGAGGGGACCCGCGCCCGCGCCCACGCCAACGCCGAGGCGGCCTGCGACGCGGTCGCCGGCCTCGACGGCGCCGAGGGCGAGATCTTACGGGCGCTGGCCCTGTACGCCGCCGGCCGTTCGCGCTAAACAAACCCGTCTCCCGGGAGGTTCCATGCCCCGCCTGCTCGATTCGATCGACGATCCCCTCGGCCTCAAGCGCCTCGCCCCGGCGAGCCTGCCCACGCTCGCCCGCGAGCTGCGCGAGGAGATCATCGCCACCTGCGCGCAGAACGGCGGCCACCTCGGCGCCTCGCTCGGCGCGACCGAGCTGGTCCTCTCGCTCCACTACGTCTTCAACTCGCCCCTCGACAAGCTCGTCTGGGACGTGGGGCACCAGGCCTACGCGCACAAGCTCCTCACCGGCCGCCGCGATCGCTTCCGGACCATCCGCCGCGAGGGCGGGCTGTCGGGCTTCCCGAACCGCACCGAGAGCGAGCACGACGCGTTCGGCACCGGCCACGCCTCGACCTCCATCAGCGCCGCCCTCGGCATGGCCGAGGCGCGGCGGCAGAAGGGCGAGACCGGCCGGGTCGTCGCGGTGATCGGCGACGGCGGGCTGACCGGCGGCATGGCGTTCGAGGCGCTCAACCACGCCGGCCACCTCGGACGCAACCTCATCGTCGTGCTCAACCACAACGAGCAGTCGATCAGCCCGAACGTCGGCGCCCTGTCGCGCTGGTTCAGCAAGAAGCTCGCCGGGCGGACGTTCAACGCCTGGCGCCGCGGCAGCAAGGACGCCCTCGGCGCGCTGCCGCGCGGCCCCCAGGCCATCGCCGCCATCCGGCACGCCATGTCGAGCACCAAGGCGCTGCTGACGCCCGGCATGCTCAAATTATCAAAAATGTCCCTGAATTCAACAACAAAAGGACTATCATACAAAGAAAAAGTGAGATATTTGACAGTAAGAAATCAACC
>DAIDIT010000263.1 GCA_027451705.1 Pseudomonadota bacterium | reverse complement strand
CGACGCGGCGGCCGCCG
The DNA here is from genome assembly GCA_027451705.1 of Pseudomonadota bacterium. Lineage (GTDB taxonomy): Bacteria > Myxococcota > Myxococcia > Myxococcales > JAKAPL01 > JAKAPL01. The sequence continues at coordinate 6,429 of DAIDIT010000263.1, read as the reverse complement.
ATCCAGATCTCGCCGGCCGTCGCCTCCTCGAGCCCGGAGACGAGCCGCAACAGCGTGGTCTTTCCGCAGCCGGACGGCCCCACCAGCACGAGCAGCTCGCCGTCCGCGATGGCCAGGCTCAGGTCCCGGACGATCGCCGCCTCGCCGATCTCCTTGCGAAGCCCCTTGAGCTCGACGGTCGCCACCGGCGACCGACTCTACGGGTTCGCAGCGGTGCTGCAAAGCCCGTTCGCGCCTACGCCGTCTCGTGGCGGGCGAAGCGCTCGTTGACCGCCTTCCAGTTGATGTTGTTGAAGAACGCGGTCAGGTAGTCCGCCTTCTTCGTCTGGTGGTCGAGGAAGTAGGCGTGCTCCCAGACGTCCAGCGCGAGGAGCGGCTGGTGGCCGGCGAACAGGCCGACGTGGTGCTCGCCCTGGACGAGGTTGTTGCTGAGCTGCTTGCGCAGCGGGTCGTAGCCGAGCAGGACCCAGCCGTGGGCGCTCTGCCCGCAGGCCTTGAAGTCCGCCACCCAGGCGTCGTAGCTCCCGAAGGCGGTCTCGATCGCCTTCTTCAGCTCGGGCGCGGGCTGGCCGTCCGGCCCGAGGTTGTCGAAGTACAGCTCGTGGAGGTAGGTGCCGTTGTAGGCCACGGGCTCGCGCCTCCGCAGCTCGGAGTAGTCGGCGTAGGAGTAGTTGGCGCCGCTGCGGTCGGCCTTGGGCAGCTTCTCCCAGATCTCGTTGAGCTTCTTCACGTAGCCCTGGTAGAGGGTCAGGTGGGCCTCGAGCTGGGCGTTCGAGATGCCGTGCAGCTTGCCGCGCAATGCCTCGTAGCTCTTCGCAACGTGTCCGGCCATGGGCTCCTCGTGGTTCGGGTGTGGATGCGACGGGCAGAGAGATAGGGACCCGGTCCCGGACCGGCAAGGGACGCGCCGACGTCCCGGACGGCTTGCGTCGGGAGCCCGGTTTTTCTATACCTGCCGCCCGCCCCCCCGGACGGGGGTAGGAGGTCCATGATCGTGATCAACTGGGTCGAAGCGCTGTTTCGGTGGGTCCACGTGCTGGCCGGCATCACCTGGATCGGCCACCTGTACTTCTTCAACTTCGTGAACGCGCAGCTCGCGAAGACGTACGACGCCGATTCGAAGAAGAAGGTCCTGCCGGAGCTGATGCCGCGCGCCCTCTACTGGTTCCGGTGGGGCGCCGCCTACACCTGGATCACGGGCTTCTGCCTCCTCGGCCTCGTCTACTACATGACCGCGGCGCAGGGCAGCACCTACGGCCGGCTCGTCGACATGGGCGGGCCGCTCACGCAGGGCGCGGCCATCGGCCTGTCCGTCGCGCTGATCGCCGTCGTCTTCTTCGTCTACGACGCCTTCTGGAAGGCGATGCAGGACGAGAAGAAGGAGAAGTCCGCGGTCGTCGTCTCCTACATCGCGATCGTCGCGCTGGCTTTCGGCCTCGGCAGGCTCCTCAACGGCCGGGCCATGTTCATCCACATGGGCGCCCTCTTCGGGACGATGATGGCGATGAACGTCTGGATGCGGATCTGGCCCGCCCAGAAGAAGAGCATCGGCGGCGTCAAGGGGACGAACCCCGCGCCCGAGGCCTCGGTCGTGCGGCTCGCCGGGCTGCGCAGCAAGCAGAACACCTACATGTCGGTCCCGCTCGTCCTGTTCATGGTCAGCAACCACTACTCGCCGCTCTACGACAACGACTACAACTGGGTCGTCGCGTCCGGGATCGTGCTCGTGGGCTTCTTGCTGGCGAAGTGGCTCTACGGCGTCTCGGCCCGTCCGCAGACGGCGTCGTACGGCGCCCCGGCGGTCGCTCCGGCCCCCGCGCCGACGGCGCAGGCCGGCGGCACGAAGTAGGGCGGCAGGCCCGGAAGAACGCCCGCGCGCGCAGGGGGCGCGCGCGGGTTCAGCCCACCTGGAAGCGGAGGCGCTCGACCGGCTGGCCGCCGACGAGGTGCTTCTCGACGATCTCGGGCACGTCCTCGGGCTTCACCCGCGCGTACCAGGTGCCCTCGGGGTAGACGACGATCATCGGACCGTCGTAGCACGAGCCGAGGCAGCCACAGGCCGTCACCGCGACCTGCTGGCCCAGCTCCGGCCTGCGGTCGAGCGCTTCGAGCAGCTTGCTGTAGATGACGTCGGCCGCGGCGGCGCCGCAGGACGGCTTCTCGGCGCCCTCGGGGCGGCGCGTCTGGCAGACGAAAAAATGGCGTTTGAAGGGGGTCACGGCGGGGTAGATACAAGGGCGCCGGCCGGACCGTCAAGCAATGCTTGCGCGCGGGCGGCGCAAGGACTACCAACCGGACATGGGCCACGCCGTCACGCTCATCGAGGGGGACGGCATCGGGCCCGAGGTCACCGGCGCGGCCGTGCGCGTCGTCGAGGCCGCCGGGGTGGGGGTCGACTGGGAACGGGCGGAGGCCGGGGCCGCGGCGGCCGCGCGCCACGGTACGGCGCTCCCCGACGCCACCATCGAGTCCGTCCGGCGGACGGGCGTCGCGCTCAAGGGACCCACGACGACCCCGGTCGCCTCCGGCCACGCCTCGGCCAACGTCGCCCTGCGCAAGGCCCTCGACCTGTACGCGAACCTCCGGCCGGTCCGATCCCAGGCGGGCGTGAAGACGCGCTACGACGGCGTCGATCTCGTCGTCGTGCGGGAGAACACCGAGGATCTCTACAGCGGCATCGAGCACGTCGTCGTCCCGGGCGTGGTCGAGACCCTCAAGATCATCACCGAACGGGCCTCGAGCCGCATCGCCGAGTTCGCCTTCCGCCACGCCGAGCGCGAGGGGCGTCGCCGGATCACCGCCGTGCACAAGGCGAACATCATGAAGCTCTCCGACGGCCTGTTCCTCGAGTGCTGCCGTCGGACCGCCCGGGCCCACCCCGCCGTCGCCTACGACGAGATCATCGTCGACGCCTGCTGCCTCCAGCTCGTCCGCGACCCTTCCCGCTTCGACGTCCTGCTGCTCGAGAACCTGTACGGCGACATCGTGAGCGACCTCTGCGCCGGCCTGGTCGGCGGCCTCGGCGTGGTACCGGGCGCGAACCTCGGCGACCGCTGCGCCGTCTTCGAGGCGGTCCACGGCTCGGCGCCCGACATCGCGGGCAAGGGAATCGCCAATCCCACCGCCTGCCTCCGGTCGGCCACCCTGATGCTCCGCCACCTCGGCGAGGATCGGGCCGCCGGCCGGATCGACCGCGCGATCGACCGGGTCCTCGGGGCCTCCGACGTGCGGACCCAGGACCTCGGCGGCAAGGCCACGACCCTCCAGTTCACGGACGCCATCGTGGCGGCCCTGGACTGAACCCGCATTATTCACGGTCCGGCTACTGCGGCGTCCCGTGAATAATGCGGGCTGAACGGTCTGCCGAATCCTTGCGCGGTACACTGCGCCGCGTTACGAACGGCGAATGGCGACGAGGCTCCTGCCCCTTCGGGAAGTTCATCGGGCGGCCGGCGCGCGGCTCGAGGAGACCTCGGGCCGCCAGCGGGTCGGAAGCTACGGCGACGCTTCGAAGGGCGCGCTCGCGGCGCGCTCGGGCGCCGGACTGATCGATCGGTCCGACCGCGGCCGCCTCGCCGTCGTCGGCCCCGACCGGACGGGCTGGCTGCACGGAATGGTCACCTGCGACGTGAAGCGCCTCGCCCCGGGAACCGGGGCCGAAGCCGCGGCGGTCACGGCGAAGGGCAAGCTCGTGGCGGTGTGCCGGGTCCTCATGCGCAAGGACGAGATCTGGCTCGACGTCGAAGGCGAGCGACTCGCGCCGGCGCTCGAACACCTGCGGCGGTTCATCGTCATGGAGGACTGCGAGGTCCAGGACCGCAGCGACGAGACCGCGATGCTCGGGGTCCACGGCCCGCGCGCCGTCGAGATCGCCCGCAAGTTCGCCCCGGGGCTGCCCGAGCTCGACGAGTTCGCGCAGGCCGTCGTCTCGGTGGCCGGACAGGGCGCGGTCGCCGTCGGCTCGCGCGAGCTTGGGCTGCCGGGCATCGACCTCTGGCTCTCGCCCGCCTCGTGCCCGCCGGTCTGGCACGCGCTGCGCGAGGCGGGCGCCGCCGCCATCGGAGAGGACGCCGCCGAGATCCTCCGCGTCGAGGGCGGCCGGCCGCGCTTCGGCGCCGATCTCGACGAAGACGTTCTCCCGCTCGAAGCGGGCCTCGACCGCGCCATCAGCTACGACAAGGGCTGCTACCTCGGCCAGGAGGTCATCGCCCGCGTCACCTACCGGGGGCACGTCAACCGAAAGCTGATCGGGCTGTCGATCGACGGGACGGAACCGGCGCCCGCCGGCGCCCAGCTCCTCCACGAAGGAAAGCCGGCCGGAGAGATCCGATCGAGCGTCGTCTCCCCCTGGCTCGGGCGACCCATCGCCCTCGCCTACGTCCGGCGCGAGATGCTGGCGTCCGGAACGGCGCTCGCCTTGCCGGACGGCCGGAGCGCCACCGTCACCCCGCTGCCCTTCCAGGCCCCGACCCCATGACCATCCTCGCCGCGTCCGATCTCCTCTTCGGTTCCCGCATCCAGCAGGCCTCCGAGGCCCACGGCCTCCAGGTCGCGTTCGCGCCGCGCGACTCCGACGTGCTCGGCCGGGCGCGCGAGATCGCGCCGACCGCCGTGCTGATCGACCTCGCCTCCGTGCCGGACGGCCCGGCGCTCGTCCGTTCGCTCAAGGCGGAGCCGGCGCTCGCGGGGACGCGGATCATCGGGTACCTCGGCCACACCCACGTCGACCTCTTCGAGGCGGCGCGGGCGGCCGGCGCGGACCAGGTGCTCGCCAAGGGTGAGCTGACCCGGCGGCTCCCCGAGCTGATGCGCGAGCTGGCCGCCCGGCCTGGCCGGGACTAGCCAGTCAAGCCTGGGCGCTGCGGTCGAGCTCGACGCGGCTGCGCCGCTCCTCGGCGGCGCGGATGAGGTAGCCCATCAGCATCAGCGACGAGGTGTTCTCGAGGACCCGCTCGGGATCCCGCGAAATCAGCCCCGAACTGTAGCTGAGGAAGAACTGGGCCAACTCCTCGCCGGCCTCCCGGGCAATCAGCGCGCTCAGCCGCTGCGGCTCCATCGATGAAAGCTCGTTGATGAACGCGACGGCGACCGATTTCTTGCCCGTGGAACCGCCCATGTCGTGTCCCCTCCCTGGCTACGGAAGCTAGCCACGCCGCCGGGGGACCGCGAGCGGCGGGCTACGCGACGACGGAGAGGAACGTGCCGAGGTCGTACGCTTGGAGCGGCCCGTCCTCCTCGGCGCCGTAGAGCGTCAGCCGCTCGTCGGCGGCGAGGAACGCCGGCCAGAAATGCTCCTCGCGGCCGGCCGTGCCGAGGAGCTGCCCCGTGGACGGGTCGAGCGCCAGGACCCCCTCGTCGGACCCGAGCAGCAAGATGCCGCGGCGCAGGAACGGGGGGGGCCCGCCGGGGGCCTCGCTCTCGAAGGCGCGCGCCCAGCGCCGGCGTCCGGCGCCGTCGACGGCGAGCGCGCCGTTCGCCCCGCGGACGATCACCCCGGCGGGGCCCGCGCAGAGCTGCGGCATCGCCGCGCCGAGGATGCCGCGGCCAGCCCGCCAGTTCGGCGCTCCGGAGGCCCCGTAGGCGACGACCTCGCCCTCCCCTCCGACGGTGCCGGCGACGACGACGGCGTCCCCGGCCGCGCAGAGGCCGCCGACCCGGCCCAGTTCCGGCGGCTCCGTCGGCAGGATCCGGCCGCCGTCGAGATCGATGCGCGCGACCCCGGGGCCCTCCGGCCGCTGGACGAGGACGGCGAGCGCCGATCCGCACGGGAGCGGCGGCCCGAGCGGTCGAGCCCCGAGGCGGGCCCGCCAGACGAGCCGCCCCAGCGCCGGGTCGATCGCGTAGACGCGGCCGTCCGACGTCGCCGCCAGGGCCAGGCCCGGCGTCGCCGCGAGGATCAGGCCGCCGCAGCCCGGCGGCGCGAAGCGCCAGAGCGGCCGCCCGTCCTCGACCCGGAGTGCGGCGATTTCCGTCGCCGAGGCGACCGTCGCGGAACGGCCCTCCGGGTCCAGGCAGGCGGACGCAATCGGCGCGCCCGAAGCCAGCGGCGTCGCCGACCAGACGGGCCGGCCGGTCTCGCCGAACCGGATGACCTGACGACCGCCTGCCGCGAGCACCTGGCCGTCCGGCAGGGCCAACGCCGCCCCGGGGCCCCGCGGGCCCAGCCAGAGCGGGTGGCCGTCGCGGGCGGAGAGCGCCGAGGTCCCGTGCTCCCCGACGACCACCACGGTCTCGCCCGAGACGCAGAGGGCGGAAGGCGCGGGGACCTTCGCGGTCCAGGCGCGGCGGTAGCTCAAGCGCCGGAGGCGGCCGGGCGCGATGGGCAGCTCCGGCTCGGGAGCGGTCCCGGCGCGCGGGCGGCGCGCCCTGCCGCGCCGCGCCGGTCCGCCCAGTTCCGCGCAGCGCGCCAGCCCCTCCTCGGCGCTCCGG
>DAIDIT010000262.1 GCA_027451705.1 Pseudomonadota bacterium | reverse complement strand
GACGCGGGCGCCACGAGCGCATGGCACGGACGATGGAAGACGTGCCGGAGCGGGCACGCGGGAGGCGAGGGCGCCGCGAGCGCATGGCACGGACGATGGAAGACGTGCCGGAGCGGGCACGCGGGAGACGCGGGCGCCGCGAGCGCATGCCGCGCATGCTACCGCAGAACCTCGACGAAGACGGATCCCTCCCCCACATGCGGCCCCACTCCCTCCCCCGCGAAGCGGGGGAGGGCCGGGGTGGGGGTTGCCCCCGCGATCCTCGACGCATGAAACGCGCGGCGAAACGTGTTTCAATGCGCGGCCCGTGCTGACCAAGCTCCTCGTCTTCGGCCTCGCGCTCCTGCTCACCCGCAGCCCGGTCGTGGCCGTCGTCGTGACCCTCGCCGTCTGGTTGGTCGTCGACTGGAACGCCTTCCAGCTCGTGCCCCGGCTCGGCAGGCGGCTCTGGGACCTGCGGCTCGCCTCGGACCTCGGCCGCACGCTCGCCCAGAACCCGCACGACCGGCGCGCCCGCGCCGCGCTCGCCGAGGTCTGGCTGCGGCTGCACCGTCCGGGGGCGGCCCTCGAGGCCGTCAAGCCCGCGGTGGAGGCCGACCCGGCAGACCGGGAGGCGCTCTACCAGCTCGGCGTCGCCTGCCTGCGGCTCGGCGACCGCGACCGCGGCGAGCTGTTCCTCGGCGAGATCGCGGCCGGCCAGCCCGACTTCCGGCAGGGCGAGATTCCGTTCGAGCTCTCGCGCGCCCGGCTGCGCGGAGGCGACGCGGCCGCGGCGCTCGAGGCGGCGAAGGCGTACCTCGGCTTCCACCCGGCGAGCGTGCGCGGCCTCGTCCAACTCGCCGACGCGCAGGCCTTGCTCGGCGACGCCGCCGCCGCCCGCGAGGCGCGCGACCGCGCCTGGGAGGAGTTCACCGAGCTGCCGCGCTTCGCCCGCCGCGAGGCGCGCCCGTGGGCCTGGCGCGCCCGCCCCGCCCGCCCGATCGCCTACCTCGGCATCGCCGCCGCCGCGGTGACGCTGCTCTGGTGCGCCCCCCGCTGGTTCTCGTGAGGGAGGACGTGGGAGCGGGGCTCGTCCACCGCCCTCGAGGCTTCCTTTGCGCGGGTCCGTACGGGTCGTTCGCGGGACGAAGCGTCACGCGGCACGCACGGCCGGTACGGCGCTTGGTCCGGCCGAGAACCGCGGCACACTCGGCCGGTACACGGCCTGCACCGGTCGTGTCACGTGGCAGACCCGACCGGTACACCGCTGCACGGGGGGAGTCGGAAGGCACAGCCGGCCGGCACAGGTGCTGCACCGGCCGGTACAGCCGCTGTACCAGGCGAGTCAGGCCCTGTGCCGACCAGGTACAGCGGCTGTACGGCCCGAGTCACGCGGCAGACTCGGCCGGTACACCGCCTGTACCGGCCGAGTCGGGAGGTCGCTCGACCGGTACAGCCCCTGCACCCGCCGAGTCTCCCGGTAGACTCGGCCGGTACACCCGCTGCACCGGGCGAGTCAGGAGGCACGCTCGGCCGGTACAGGGGTACACCGGCGCGGTGCAGCCGCTGTACCGGGCGAGTTGGGCCGTGTACGACCAGGTACAGCGCCTGTACAGCCCGAGTCATGCGGCAGACTCGACCGGTCCATGGACTGTACCGGCCGACTCGGGAGGCAAACAGCGCGAGTCAGGCGGTGTACCGGTCCAGTACGCCGCCTGGACACGCCGAGTCAGGCCGTGGACCGGCCCGTGCGCGACCTGTACACGCCGAGTCACCTCGCGTCGCCGCCCGGTACGGCAGCGTCAATCGAAATGACCTCCCTCGGACCCCTCGGACCGCGGCTTGACTTGGGCCCGGGCGCTCCGACAGGATCGCGGCCGCGGAGCCGAGCCCGAAGGGCCCGGCGTTCGCGGCGGGAGTCCCTGCCATGCGCATCGCCTTCGTCTCTGGAAACATCGAGCACCTTCCGGACCCGGTCGCGCCGCTCGGGCTCCTCTACGTGATGGCCGCGACGCCGGCCGGCCACGAGAAGAAGCTCGTCGACCTCTGCTTCGAGAAGGATCCGATCGCGACCCTGGGGACGGAGCTCTCGGCGTTCCGTCCGGACGTGGTCGCGGTGGGGATGCGCAACATCCAGAACAGCGACTACTCGGGCACCTCGACGACGATCGCCCACTACGCGGCGATCGTCGAGGCGGCGCGAAAGTCGTCCGCGAAGGTGGTCCTCGGCGGCAGCGGCTTCTCGGTGATCCCGCGCGCGCTGATGCAGCGGCTCGCCCCGGACTTCGGCATCGCCGGCGAGGCGGAGGGGGCCTGGCCGCAGCTCGTCGCCGCGCTCGCCACGGGGTCGAACAGCTTCGGCCACATCGGCGGCCTGCACTGGTTTCGCCGGGGCGAGCTGGTCGTGAACCCGCCGCCGCCCGCCTTCCTCGACCTCGACGCGCTCCCGGCGCCGGACCGCACGCTGCTCGACCCCCGCTACGCGACGGAGAACGGCATCGCCAACGTGCAGACCAAGCGCGGCTGCCCGCTGCACTGCGACTACTGCACCTACCCCGTGATCGAAGGCCGGGCGATCCGGCGGCGCGAGCCGTCGCGGGTGGTGGACGAGCTGTTCCGGATCGTGGACGAGGTGCCGGGCACGAACCACGTCTTCATCGTCGACTCGGTCTTCAACCTGCCGCCGCGCCACGCGAAGGCGATCTGCCGCGAGATGATCGCGCGCGGCTGGGCGGTGCCGTGGACGGCCTACGCGAATCCGCTCGGCTTCGACCAGGAGCTCGCGGAGCTGATGGCGCAGGCGCGCTGCGCGGGACTGGAGATCGGATCGGACTCGGGCGTGGACGCCGTCCTCGACCGGCTCAAGAAGGGCTTCGACACGGGCGCGGTGCGGTCGATGAGCCGGCTCTGCAAGCAGGCGGGGGTCCGCGACTGCCACACCTTCATCCTCGCGACGCAGGGCGAGACGCTCGACGACGTTCGGCGCACGCTGGACTTCGTGATCGACCTCGATCCCTTCGCGGCGATCCTGATGACGTGGGTGGACGACGAGGAGGCGATGGACCCCTCGCTCGCGGCGTCGCGGCGCGCCTTCCGAGACGAGGTCCGCGCGCTGATCGCCCGCAAGCAGGAGGAGTTCCCGCGCTGGATCATCCCCGGCGAGGGGAAGAACTTCGACCGCCGGATGTTCCGCGCGCTGCGGCGGTTCGGGCTCGCCGGGCCGCTCTGGCAGCACATCCAGGCGGTCGACGACCCCGACGCCCGCAGCGTCCCGCGCCTCGGCGCGGCCTAGCTGGCTAGAGCCCGAACGACCCCGCGCCCTCGGCGCAGGTCACCCGCACGGAGGTGAGGGGGAGGTCGCGCGCGACGCCGTCCTGGGTGAACCCGCCGAGGTTCATGGTGTTGGAGTCCCCCGGCGTGAGCTGGTCGAGCAGCTCGTGCCGGTTGTCCGGCAGCCGGACGTCGCAGTGGGTCCATGTGTAGGGGGTCTCGTTCGTGACGTGGAGCGTCTTGAACGGCCCGAAGCCGACGAGCGAGGCGTGGCCCTGGAGCGTCCGGGTCTCGGCCGGCGCGTGGCGGACGAGGGAGACGTAGAGGTTCGGGCCTCCGCGGCTCGCCTGCTCGTCGAGGACGAGGTGGGCCATCGACGGCCAGACGTCCAGGACGACGGCGGTCCCGACCTTCTGGTGGCGCGCGTTCTCGATGACGACCACGGTGCCCTTGTGGAAGCCTTCGTTGGTCCCGGCGCGGACGTAGACCTCGCCCTTGTCGGAGAAGGTCTTGAAGGTGACGTCGCCGTCGGCGCGCGCGGGGAACGCGGGCAGGCTGGCGAGCAATGCGAGGGCGGCGAACAGGGGGAAGCGCATGTCGGATCTCCTCAGTGGCAGGCGTGCCGTTCGATACCAGACGGGGCAAAGGCGATCAACCGGCCGTTCGGGCGGACGGCGGCAGGGCCCCCCCCCCACGCGCGGGCTCCGCCTCGCGCGGGGGGCTTGGCGCGGCGCCGCGCCGGGTTGTACAAGAGGCGCCATTGTCCCGAGATCGAATGAACGGCTTTCCCGTCACCGCCTACGCGCTCTGCAACGCGCTCGGTCCGACGACCGGCGCGGTGCTGCGCCGGCTCGCGGCCTCCGAGAGCGGCCTCGGACCTTGCGGGCTGCCGCTGCCGTTTCCGGCGATCGTCGGGGCCGTCGCGGGCGAGTTGCCGCCATTGCCCCCGTCGTTCGCGGCGTACGAGAGCCGGCAGGCCCGTCTGCTGAACCAGCTTCTCGGGGAGATCCGGGGACCGATCGCCGCGGCGTGCGAACGCTGGGGCGTTGGGCGCGTCGGGATCGCGCTCGGGACGAGCACCGGGGGGATCGCCGAGACCGAGCGGGCCTACCTCGCCTTCCTCGCGCACGGCCAGGTGCCGGACGGCTACGACTTCCGGACGCAGCACCAGCCCGACGCGCTCGTCGCGCTCGCGCGCGCGACCTGCGGCCTCGCGGGGCCCGGGCTCACCGTCTCGACGGCCTGCTCGTCGAGCGCGAAGGTCTTCGGCGTCGCGCGTCGCTGGATCGCGCTCGACGTGTGCGACGCGGTGCTCGTGGGCGGAATCGACACGCTCTGCCAGACGACGCTCCGCGGCTTCCAGAGCCTGGAGCTGCTCTCGGCGAAGCCGTGCCAGCCTTTCTCGGCGGAGCGGGCGGGGCTGAACCTCGGCGAGGGCGGCGGGCTCGCGCTGGTCGAACGGCGCGCGGAGGGCAAGCCGTGCCTCGCCGGCGTCGGCGAGACCTCGGACGCGCACCACATGACCGCGCCGCACCCGGAGGGGCGGGGCGCGATGGCGGCCATGAAGGAGGCGCTCGCGCAGGCGGGACTGGGCCCCGAGGCGGTGGACCACGTCAACGCCCACGGCACGGGCACGCCGCTCAACGACGCCGCCGAGGGGCGGGCGATCGCCGATCTCTTCGGCGACCGCGTGTCGGTCGCCTCGACGAAGGGCTACACCGGCCACCAGCTCGGCGCGGCCGGGATCACCGAGGCCATCTTCGCGCTGGTCGCGATCGAACAGGGGTGGACGCCCGCGAGCCTGGGCGTCCGGCCGCCGGACCCGGGACTCGGGATCCGCGTGGCGCCGGAGCGCGAGGAGCGCCGCGTCCGGGTCGCGATGAGCAACTCGTTCGCCTTCGGTGGCAGCAACGCCTCGCTCCTCTTCGCGGAGGCCGCGTGACGGCGGTGCTGCACGCCGCCGGGCTGGGCTTCTGGTCGCCGGGCCACCGCGACCTCGCCGCCCGCCTCGATGGGGTGCGCGACGCGGCGGAAGTCGAGCCGGCGTGCGCGCTGCTCCCGCCGCGCATGGCGCGCCGGGCGAGCCTGCTGACGCGCATGTCGATCGAGGCGGTGAGCCAGGCGGCCGCGGCGTCGGGACTCGACGTCCGCGAGGTCCCGACGGTGTTCGCGACCGCGCGGGGCGAGATGGCGACGCTGCTCGCTCTGCTCGACTCGCTCGCGGGCGACGGCCAGCTCTCCCCGACCCGCTTCCACAACAGCGTCTACAACGCCGCCGCCGGCCAGTTCTCCGTCGCGGCCGGCAACCGGCAGCCGAGCACGACGGTCGTGGCGGGGGACGAGACGGTCCCGATGGCCCTGCTCGAGGGCTTCTGCCTCGCCGAGGAGCGCGGGGCCCCGGCCTTGATCGTGGCCTGCGCGGACGAGGCGCTGGCGCTGCCGATGGTGCCGGGCGAGACGGAACCGCTCGCGTGGGCGGTTGCGCTGGTGCGGGAGGCGCGGACGGGTGCGCCGGCCCTCGCTCGCCCGGTCCGCCGCCGCGACGGCGCGGGGTCGCCCTCGGCGCTTGCGAACCCGGTCGCCTGCGCGCTGCCGATGCTCGCTGCCCTGCGCGCCGGCGAGGGGCCCCGGTCGTTCGAGTTGCCCGGGGGCTGGTCGGTCGAGATCGCGGAGGCGCGGTCGTGAGCGCGTCGATTCCGGCAATCGTGGACGTCGTGCCCCACCGCCCCCCGAGCCTGCTCCTCGACGAACTGGTCGAGGTGGACGACGAGCACGCCGTCGCGCGGCTGCGGGTCACCGAGCGTTCGCTCTACTTCGAAGGCACCGGCGTGCCCGCGGTGGTCGCGATCGAGTACATGGCTCAGACCGTGGCCGCGTTTTACGGGGCGTGGCGCCAGCGGCGGGGCGAGGGCGTGCGGCCGGGCTTCCTCCTGGGCTGCCGCCAGTTCGCGCTCGAGGTCGACCAGTTCGCGGCCGGCGACGAACTCACGGTGGAGGTGCGCCACGTCTGGTCGGCGCCGCCGCTCGGGCAGTTCGAGTGCCGGGCCGTGCTCCGCGGCCGGCCGGTCGCGAACGGCGTGCTCAGCGTCTACGACGGGCCGCTCGAAGGGGCGGGCGAGCCGTGAGACCCGATCGAGAGGCGACCCCGGAGACCCGGGAAGGCGGGGTGAAGGCGCGCGCGCTCGTCACCGGGGCCAGCCGCGGTATCGGCGCCGCGATCGCGGAGGCGCTCGCCGAGGCGGGACACCCGATCATCCTCAATTACCTCAGCAACCGGACCGCCGCGGAGCAGGTCGCGGGTCGGTTGCGCGCGGCCGGCGCGGAGGTCGAGTTGTGCCCCTTCGACGTGGGGGACGCCGACGCCAGCCGGGCCGCCGTCGAGAAGCTGCTCGAGGACCCGCGGCCCATCGGCGTGCTGGTCAACAACGCGGGCGTCGTGCGCGACGCGCCGTTCCCCGCGCTCGAGCCGGACGCGTGGGAGGCGCCGCTCCGCACCTCGCTCTGGGGCTTCTACAACGTCACCCGGCCCCTGGTGATGCCGATGGTCTCGCGGCGGGCGGGGCGGATCGTCAACATCGCGTCGGTCTCGGGCGTCGTCGGGAACCGCGGTCAGGTCAACTATTCCGCGGCCAAGGCTGGACTCATCGGGGCGACCAAGGCCCTGGCCCAGGAACTGGCCAAGCGCGGGATCACCGTCAACGCGGTCGCGCCGGGGCTCATCGACACCGACATGGCCGCGGGCGCGCCGGTCGAGGAGATCGTCCGGCACATCCCCATGCGCAGGCTCGGCCGTGCGCGCGAGGTCGCGGACCTCGTGGCGTTCCTCGCGAGCGATCGGGCGTCGTACATCACCGGCCAGGTCATCGGGGTCGGCGGAGGTCTCGGATGAACGGGAAGCGCGTCGTCGTCACGGGCGTGGGCCTGGTGACGCCCATCGGCCGGTCGCTCGACGAGGTCTCGGCCTCGCTGCGCGAGGGGCGCCACGGCATCGTCCGCTGGCCGGAGTGGGCGACGGACGGGCAGCTCACGACCCTCCTCGCCGCGCCGGCCGTGGACGTCGATCTCTCGTCGCTGCCCCGGAAGAAGACGCGCACGATGGGCCGCGTGTCGCTGCTCACCGTCGTCGCCAGCGAGCAGGCGGTCGCGGACGCGGGCCTTCCGCGCGAGTACCTCGCTTCGGGCGAGGTCGGGCTGGCGTACGGCTCGACGCACGGTTCGTCGTCGGAGCTGACCGAGTTCTGCGCCCGGTTCTTCAAGAACAACCGGAGCCTCATCGGGACGCCGCCGACCTCGTACCTCAAGTTCATGAGCCACACCACGGCCGCGAACCTCGCCGCCTATTTCGGCATCAAGGGGCGCGTGATCAGCACGTGCGCCGCCTGCGTCAGCGGGAGCCTCGCGATCGGCGCCGGCTACGAGGCGATCCGGCAGGGCATCCACGACGCGCTGATCTGCGGAGGCGCCGAGGAGCTGCACTTCAGCCACGCCGCGGTCTTCGACATCCTCTTCGCGGCCTCGCACAAGTACAACGACCAGCCGGACCGCAGTCCGCGCGCTTTCGACGCCGCCCGTGACGGGCTGGTGATCGGCGAGGGCGCGGGAACGCTCGTTCTCGAGTCGCTCGAACATGCCACGGCGCGGGGCGCGAAGATCCACGGCGAGATCGTCGGCTACGGGACCAACTGCGACGGCGGCCACCTGACCGACCCTTCGAGCGACGGCATGGCGCGGGTGATGCGGCTCGCGCTCGGGGACGCCGGCGTTTCGCCCGCGGCCATCGACTACGTCAACGCCCACGGGACGGCGACGCCGCAGGGGGACGTGGCCGAGAGCCGGGCGACCTACGAAGTCTTCGGCGACCGCGTCCCCGTCAGCACGACGAAGGGCTTCACCGGCCACACCCTCGGGGCCTGTGGGGCGATCGAGGCCGCCTTCGGCCTGGCGATGATGCGCGACGGCTTTCTCGCCCCCAACCGGAACCTCGACGAGGTCGATCCGCTCTGCGCACCGCTCGACTACGTGCGCGGGGCTCCGCGGGCGCAGCGGCCGGAGACGATCATGAGCAACAACTTCGCCTTCGGCGGCATCAATACGTCGTTGATCCTGCGGCGGTATTGACGACCGCGGGAGGCGGCGGTCGGGCGCCACGCATCGCCATCTGGAACTGCGAGTCGGTCAAGAGGTTCAGGATGGCGCCCTTGGAGGCCTCCGAGAGCGTCTCGTCGTAGTTCTCGGCCTCGAACGAGTGGCCGAAGCGCTTGGAGTGGCCGACCTCGATGCCCTGCCACAAGGTCCTGCCGCGCGCGTCCTGCAGGGTGAACTGGATGGCGACGGTCCCCTCGTACAGGCCGCCCTCCTGCACGAAGAACTGGGTCACGACGCCGCGGAGCACGCGCGTCGGGCCGGTCTGGACCAGATTGATTCCGGCGGCCTGTTGCAGGAGCGTCGCCATGCTGGAGGTGAGGAAGGCTGCGACGTTGTCGGAGGTGTACACCGGGCGCGGGACGGCTTCCTCGAGGTTCTGACCGACGGTCTTGGCGGAGCGGCCGTCGACCAGCGGGACGAGGGCCAGCTTCTGCCCCACGAAGGCGTTGGCGATGTCACCCTGAAGATCGGGCGCGCCGCTCGTCCAGACGAGGTTCAGCGTCATGGACATGGGTTTGGCGTGCGCGCAGCCGGCCGCCGCTGCGAGGAGCAGCAGGGCACCGGCGCGCGGCTGGGAAAAGAGCTTCATGTCTGTTCTCCTCCGCGGGAGCCCACAGGTAACCACACTTTCCCCGGACGGTGAAGCCGAGCTACTTCAAAAGTTCGTCGAGCGGCACCGACCGCAGGCCGCGGCGGTCGAGTTCGTCCAGGAGGCGGGGAAGGATGACGGGCGCGAGTGGCGGCCGCCCGAGGGCCCGCGGCCCGTCGTGCAGCACGAGGATGGCTCCGGGCGCGAGGTGAGGAACGAGCCGCCGGAGGGCTCCCCGTTCCGTCGTCCAAGGGCCTCCGTCGCGGGCGCTGGCGGTCCAGCCGACCAGATCGAGGCCGGCGAGCCTCGCGGCCGCCGAGACGCGGGGGGACAGCAGGCCGACCGGTGCGCGGAAGAAGCGCGCGCCGCGCGCGCCCGGCAGCAACTCGCCGACCCGCCGCAGCTCCCGCGCGAGTGCCGTCGGGGAGCGGAACGGGGTCAGCGGCGAATGCCGGTACGAGTGGTTCGCGAGGCCGTGGCCGCGCCGGGTGATCTCGGCGAGCAACTCGGGGTGCCGCTCGGCCCGGCTGCCGACGACGAAGAACGTCGCGCGATGGCCGCGGGCTTCGAGCGCCTCGAGAATGGCCGGGGTCAGGTCCGGATTCGGCCCGTCGTCGAACGTCAGCGCCACTTCGAGGCGGGAGGTCGACACGGCGAGGAGCGGCCGGGCGAAGACGCCCGAGGCAGGCCAGGCGACGCCGCAGGCGATGGCGGCGGCCAGCAGCGCGAGGTCGCCGAGCGCGAACCAGGCGGGCGGTGCCGCACCGACGACCGCCCCGGCCCCGCAGAGCGCACCCGCGGCGCAGGCGAGCGCGAGGAGCGTCCGGCCTCCCCGCCACGCGCGGCGCTCCCGCGGCGAGGGCACGACGTCGAGGACGGCGCTCATCGCACGCGCCTCGCGGCGCAGAGCACGTGGCCCTCGAGGCACCACCACCGAAGCGATCGCCGGGGCAGCCGGCAGGCGAGGCCGTCCGCGGTCCGCCTCGGCCGGACGGCGATCCGCGCTCCGGCGAGGACGCCCTCGCGGGTCAGCTTGCCCAGTGCTTCCCAGGCCGTCCACTGGATCAGCGGCGCGGGCCAGGGAAAGGGAGCTGAAGGGACGAGGGCCTGCTCGTTCCAGCCCGCGACGACGCGCTCGACTTGTCCGAGGCGCGCGAGGGGCTCGAGGTCGATTCCGACCGGCACGCGGGCCGCGATCGCCGCGGCCCAGTCGCCGGCGTGGCAGATCGAGACGTGCCAGCCTCTGGTGCCGGCGAGGCGGGGCCAGCCTTCGGCCGACCCCAGGACTTCCACCGGAGTTCGGAGTCCGGCCGCGCGCAGCGCCGCGCGCGCGGCGCTGCGGCCCGCCCGCAGCTCGCGCTTGCGGCGTTCGCTCGACGCCGCCCGGACGAGCGACCGCTCGCGCGACGACAGCGCGTCCTCCGCGTTCGACGACGCGAGGGGAAGTGCGGCGATGGCCGCGCCGCCCCAGGTCCAGACGCGAAGCGTGCGATCCGGGGAGGTGGTCACAGCCGCTGCTCGCCCAGGGTCGAAATCGAGAGCCGGTAGCCGAACCAGCCATTCTCGATCCGGACGGCCGTGGGAAATTGGTGCCCCGCCGACGCGGTGTAGTCGATCCGGATCTCGCCCGCCGGCTTCCCAGAGCGGCGCACGAACGTCCGCCGGACGAGGCGACCGGCCTTCCAGACTTCCGTGATCCGTTCCCCGCCCAGGTCGGCGGCATGGACGCCGTCGGGCAAGGGTGCCCCCGGAATGCCGACGAAGTAGGTCCGCGCGATGTCGTAGAAGACGAAGCGCGCCGAAAAGGGGAGCTTCGCCGGCAGCCGCGACACGACGCGCACGTCCTTCCCCTGCCATTCGAGTTCGAACGCCTCGGCACCGAAGGGGGTGAGGCCGACCACGAGGATCCGTTCGCCCCGCTTCTGGAGCACGGCGTCGAAGCCGCCCCGGCGATTCTGCCAATGTGCGACGACCCGTTGCCGGAGGACGAAATCCTCGGCCGGCAGGTGAAAGGGCGGCGGAGCGGGATAGGCGTCGCCGCCGGCCGCAGGCGCGCGCGCGGGTGCGCCCGCGCAGGCGCAGAGAAGCGCCGCGAGGGCGGTGCCTCGGATCCGACTAGGCACCGCGCGACTCCGGCCCGGGCCTCGCGATGAGCAGCGCGGTCGGCGCCAGCGCGAGGCTCAGCAGCACGCCCACGCCGGTCGTCAGCCCGACGGCGCGGAGGGCCGGCATCTCCGACAGGCCCAGGAGCCCGAAGCCCAGCACCGCCGCGAAGCAGCAGAGCGCGACGCTCACGGCAGACGCCTCGAGCCAGGCCGGATCCACGCTGCTCTCGATCAGGAAGACCGCATAGTCCTCGCCCGCGCTCACCACGAACAGGAGCGCGACGACGTGGAGCAGGTTGGCCGTCACGCCGAGGAGCCCGAGGATCGCGAGCGTGGTCGCGGCGGCGAGGACCGCGGGCAGTCCCGCGGCGAGCGTCCGCCGGGCGCTCCGGTACTTGAGGAAGACCAGCACGAACATCGCGAGCAGCCCGGCGGTCACGGCCTCGAGGGTCCGCTCGCGGACGCGGGCGTACGTGCGCCCGATGAATTCCTGCTGGTCGAAATAATGGGCACCCGGGATCGCGTCGACGAGCCGCCGGAGCGCGTCCGGGGAGTGCACGCCGCGCACGAAGGTGAGGATTCCCGTCTGGCCGCCGAGGTCCGCGACGAACGGCCGGACGAGGTCGCCGAGCGGCGACTGCGATACCGCGGCGAGGGTGAGTGGCTGGGGCGGTGGATGCGCGAAGTCGTCCAGGAAGGGCTCGAAGGCGAGAGGACGGAAGCCCGCCGTCGCGAGGCCGCTCACGACGCGTTCCGGCGCGGATGGGTCGGCACGGAGAACCGAGTCGTTCCTCCGCTGCAACTGCGGCGAGAAAAGCAGGGCGTGGAGGGAGCTGAAATCGTCCAGCAGCCCCGATGACCGAGCGGCCGTCAGCGCGGCCGCCACCCGGTCATCGGCCGCCAGCGCGGTCGCCGCGTCGGGCCCGGTCGCGAGCACGAGCCTACCGGCGTCCATCCGCGAGACCTGTGACCGGACGTGCGCATCCTCGGCCTGGAGTTTGTCGTCGAGGCGGGTGAGCAACTCGGGGTCGTCGCTCCATCGGACGCGCGGCAGCCCGACGACGACCGTGGCGACGGCCGCCGCGGGCAGCAGCCAGGGAAGGAGGCCACCGCGCTTCCAGCGGGCGACGATCCGGGAAGCTCCGCGCGCGAAGCTCCGGCCCACTGGGCTTCTCGGAGGCACCCGCGCCGAAAGGGCCGGCAGGACCCACCAGGTTGTCGCCAACGCTGCGCATATTCCCGTCGTCGCGAAGACGGCCAGTTCGCGCATCCCCGGAAAGGACGTCCAGCCGAGGGCCGCGAAGCCGGCGAGCGTCGTGAGGGCGCCCAGGACGAGCGCCCAGGCGATGCGGCGGCGCGTGCCACGGGGCCCGGTGGAGGAGGGGAGGAGCGAATGGTGGTTCAGGAAGTGGAGGGGGTAGTCGATACAGACCCCGATGAGCGTGGAGCCGAACGCGAGGGTCAGCGCGTGAATCTCGCCGAAGACGGCCGTGCTCGCGGCGACGGCTGCGACGAGCCCGGCCACGAGTGGAACGAAGGCGAGCAGGACGATCCGGGGGGACCGGAAGAGGACGAAGAGCAGGAGCAGCAGGGCCGCTGTCGAGATTCCCGAGATTCGATCGAGGTCGCGCCGGACAATCCGCTGGGCGTCGACGGTGAACAGATTGAGCCCGCTCGCCTCGAGGTGGAGATTGCCGCCGTTCGCACGGTCGACCCGATCGAACGCCGCGGCGATGGCCGCGAGCAGAGGTCCCTGGGCGCCGCCGTCGAAGGCGGAATGGACTGTCTCGAGGAAGAGGATCGCGCAGCAGCCGCTCCGCGTCACGAACTGCCCGTCGACGACCTCCAGCCCGCCCGCGTTCATCGCGTCGAGCCGCCGCATCAGCGAAGGGAACGCGAGCAACGGGTCCTGCGTCGCGATGCGCCCGAGCAGGAAACCGGCGGGCGAAGCGAGCTGCGCCTTCAGTCGCTCCGCGCCGGAGGCGATCCCTCGGTCCGTCAGTCGAGCCGGCCAATCCTGCTCAGGCCGGTCGTAGAGGAGCTGGTAGCGGTGCGGGAAGAGGAGCGCGAACGCTCGCTCGGCGATGTCTTCGGCCGGATGGCCGCGGAGCGACGCGATCTCGGGGTTGCCTCGCAGAGCCTCGCCCAGCGCCCGCGCGCCGGCGATCGCCGCGGCGCGGGTCGGAGCCTCGACGCTCAGGATCGTCGTCCGCGCGAGGGCGGAGCGGGTGAGCTGGCGCGAGAGCTCGGCGAGGCTCCGGTCCTCTCCCTCCGGAAGGAAGTGGGTGATGTCGGTCGAGACGTGGAGGTTGCGAGCCGAATACGCCGCGAGCGCTGCGACCAGGCCGGCCGTGGCGGCGACGACGGCTGCGTCGACTCGAGTCACCGCGACCGGCCGGGTGCCGCCGCGTCGAATCGGCGTTGCTCGGCAGCGGGCATCGGCCGGTTGCGCACGACGGAGGAGAATGTCGTCAGTGTCTCGTCGCCGCTCTTCTCGCGGATCGCCATGCGGTCGACGGTGGCGCCGTGACCCGAGAGATCGATGGACTCCAACCAGTTCGAGAGCGGTACCGACCGGGGAGAGAGCGCCAGCGACCAGTTGCCGCGGGCCTGCCCGGCGAGGCGCAGCGCATAGGTCCGGGCAAGTCCCGAGAGATCGCCCGAAAGAATCTCCAGGAGCGAGTCCACGAACGACCGAGCGATCGGGCTCTGGGCCAGCGGGAGCGCTTGCACGTACCCGCCCTCCCTGAAGGAGATGTGATCGCCGTCGATCACGACGGTGCTCGGCGCGGGATCCGTCACCTCGCGCACCAGTCGGTCCGGGGCCGAGAAATAGACGTCGCCGGAGGAGACGAGGGGAACGGCGAGGATCGCCAGCCGCTTCTCCTCCCGGAAATGGGCCCTGAGGGTCGAGGTCTGCCTGAACAGGGCGAGGAGACGCGCCGCCTCGCCGGGGGCGTCCGCCGGAGGCGCGCTCGCGGCCGCCAGCGCGAGCGCGATCAGCTTAGCGTAGGCGCCGGGCAAGGGGTTCGGGCGTCACGAGGAGGAGCCTGCCGTCGGCGTCGAGGGAGGCGAGGACGGCATGTCCGTGCGCTGCGCGCCGGCCGCTCGTCAGGTTCGAGATCTCGAAACCGATCTTCACCCGGTGGTCGACGTCCTCGACCCAGGAGCGCACTCGGAGTCGATCGCCGTAGCGGAGCGGGTGGGCGTGCCGGCAGCGCGTCTCGATGACGACCGTGCCGCATCCGAGCCTCCGCATCTCGTCGACGTCCAGGCCCTTCGCCCGCAGCAAGGCGGTGCGGCCGATCTCGGCGTACTTGTAATAGTGGCCGTGCCAGACGATCTGGAGTGAGTCGACGTCGTGGAACGGGACCTCCATCTCGACGTCCACGGCGGACGTGGGCGGCGTCTTCACGAGGGATTGTCCTCTCCGACCGGCAACTGCGCGGCCCGGAAACGCTCGAGCACCGAGGCGATGTCACCGTCCATCCTACGGTCCTCGAGCACGGCCGGAACGTCGCGGCGGACCGCCTGGTGGAGAGCTCGGGTGCGCCGGTGACAGCGCTCCGGACGGATGTCGGCGGCCTGGCAAAGGGCGAGCAGCGTCGTGGCGGCGACGGTCTCGGCCAGATCCAGGATCCGGTGGCAGTCGCGCGCCGCGATCGTCCCCATGCTCACCTTGTCCTGGTTGTGCGCCTCGGTGCTCCGCGAGAAAGCCGTCGCGGGCATCGTCAACTTGAGGGCCTCCGCCGCGAGCGCCGAGGTCAGGATCTGCGCGGCCTTGAACGCGTGGTGGGTCACGCGCTCGGGTCCCTGGACGGCGACGAGGTTCGCCGGCAGGCCATTGTTCGTGCTGGGGGTGCAGACGAGGACCATCTGCCGATCGAGCAGGGCGGCGAGCGACGCGACCTGGGTCTTGAGCGTGTCCATCGCGAGGGCGATGTGGCCGCCGTAGAAGTTCCCGCCGAAGAGGACGTCGCCGGTCTCCGGGTCGATCAGCGGGTTGTCGTTCGCGCCGTTCAGCTCGACCTCGATGGTGGTCTTCAGGAAGGGCAGGGCGTCGACGAGCACCCCGATGACGTGCGGCGCGCAGCGGATCGAGTACCGGTCCTGGATGCGTCCGACGCGTTCGCCCCGGCGCGAGTCGAATTCGATGTCCGAGGCGATCCATCGGGCGACGGCGCGCTGCCCCGGGTGTGGCTTGGCGGCGAAGATTCGATCGTCGAAGTGGTTGGGATTTCCCCCCGTGACGTCCGACGCCATCGCGGTCAGGCTGGCGCAAAAGCGCGCGAGCTTCCGCGCGCGGTCGAAGGCAAGGCACGCGAGGCCCGTCATGACGCTCGTCCCGTTCATGACGGCCAGGGCTTCCTTGGGTTGCAAGTCGAGGGGCGCGAGGCCCAGTTGCTCGAGCACCGCGCCCGCCGGCCGAACCCCGCCCTCGAACCAGACCTCGCGCTCGCCGACGAGAACCGCTGCCACGTAGGAGAGGGGCGTCAGGTCGCCGCTCGCCCCGACCGAACCTTCGGACGGGATGCGGGGGAGGACGCGGTGGTTGAGCAGGTCGCAGAGGCGCTGCAGCAAGAGCTCCCGCACGCCCGACCAGCCGAGCCGGAGCGAGGCGAGTCGCGCGACCAGGATCGCCGCGGACTCCTCTGGGCCGAAGCAAGCCCCGGTGCCGCAGCCGTGGAAGCGGAGCAGGTTGAGCTGCATGCGTGCCGCGAGCGCGGCCGGGACGGGAGTCTCGCACGAGTCGCCCACCCCGGTCGTGATGCCGTAAAGCATCTCCTCCCGACCAATGCGCTGCTCGAGGTGGGCAATCCCGGCGCCGAGCTTCTGGCGCCAGCTCGCGTCGTCCGAGAGAGCGGCGCGAGCCCCGCCGCGGGCGACTCGCACCACCTGTTCGATGGTCAGCGGCGACAGGCCGATCGTGACTGCGGTGTCGGGACTCACGCGGCCGCCCAGAAGTCGTAGAAGTTGAACCAGTTGAACGGCGCCTGCCGGCAGTAGTGTTCGAGGCGGCGCGCGAAACGCTGGGCCTGCTCGTGGAGGAGCCGGTCGCGGTCTCCTCTGGGGAGCACGAGGCCCTCCTCGAGGAACGGCTCGCAGTAGAAGGCGTAGCGGTTCGGGGGCGTGTAGAGGCCGAAGGTCAGGTAGATCGGGCAGCGGCACATCGCCGACAGCAGATAGGCTCCGGTCGGAAAGCGGGCGGGCTGGCCCAGGAAGTCCACCGTCACGTTCTTTTCGTTGAAGCCGACCCGATCCCCCAGCATGGCGACGAGCTGCCCGCCGTCGATCAGCTCCTTGATCTGCAGGAGCGCGCCGATTCCCCCGGGCGTCACCTCGAGCATGCGGCCGGCGAGCGCAGGATTGAGCTTCTCCATGAACGCGGCCATGCGGCGCCCGTTCCCGGTGTGGACGACCGCGTGCAGTGGCAGGTTCTCCGCGCCCCCGAGCGTCCGCATCGCGTCGAGGCTGCCGAGGTGCGCGCCGAGCAGGATGGCTCCGCGCCTCTCGCGGGCCAGGCGGGTCAGGTGCCCGTGCCCGACGCCCGGCGGCACGTCGAAGTGATCGAGCCTGCCGCGCAGAAGGAAGATGCGGTCCAGGTTGACCTCGGCGAAGCGCAGGAAGTGGCGGTAGACGTCGGACCAGCCCGAGGCCGCGGAGATCCGCTGCAGGAAGTGCCGCGAGGCCCGCCGCGCGACGCGGTGGGTCAACACGTAGTAGAGGACGATGGGGCGCAGGAAGGCGCGCGCGACGGATCGGCCGGCGAGCACGCAGAGCAGGAAGAGGAACCGGATTCCAGCCAGCGAGCCGCGCTCGGATATCGAGAGCCAGGCGCGTTCGGGGGCGTCGCTGCGCGAATTCGAGAGAGCGCCGGCGGTGCTCATCGGACGAGCCTCGGGATCAGCGCGCCGGGGATGCGGAGGAGGGCGCGGAAGACGAGCCGCGTGTGGAGCCACGCGATGCGGAGGTTGTCCTCGAGCATGCGGAAGCTCGAGAGCCCACCCTCGCTCGTGGAGAGGTACTTCACGCGCGTCGGCAGGTTGATGATCGGCGTCCCGCGCCAGACCATGCGGACCGCGACCTCGATGTCGAAGTCCATCCGACTCCCGCAGTCCTGCCAGCCCCCCGCCTCCAGAGGGTAGACGCGGAAGCCGCACATCGGATCGGCGATCTGGCGCCCACCGGTCTCCAGGTGGGTCCAGAAGACGGTGATCTGCCGCCCGAGCCGCCTCGACAGCGGCGCGCTCTGCTCGAAGACGGGCTGGCCCAGGACGAGCGCGCGGGGGCTCCGGCGCGCCGCGTCCAGGAAGGCCGGCACGTCGGTCAACTCGTGCTGCCCGTCCGCATCGACCTGCAGCGCGTGCGTGAAGCCCAGCTCCCTCGCGACCGTCAGCCCCGTTTTGACCGCAGCACCCTTGCCCCCGTTGGTGTCCCGGCGAATTGTCCGCGCCAGTTCGTCCGTCTCCAACGCTCGCACGGCGTCGCGGGTGGCGGGGTCGCTTCCGTCGTCGACCACGATGACGTCGGGCAGCATGCGCCGCAGTGCCTCCACGACGCCGCGGATCGTCCGAACATTGTTGTAGGTCGGGACGACCGCGACCGGGCGGAAATCGCTCACGCAGCCGTCCCGAAGAGCACGGAACCGCAGGCGCACTCCCGGCCGCCGGACGCGAGCGAGAAGTCGATCGAGCGTCCGCGTCCGCGGCGCCGCAGCGTCGCGGCCACGTCGGCCGACGGGAACACCGGGCGGCGGAACTTCACGCGGGCGAGACCGCGCGGCGGCGGTAGATCCGGCCAGGCGCGCCGGCATTCGGCGATCACCAGCCGGTTCAGCATGAAGATCCCGCTCAGGATCGGAAAGCCGTCGAAGTGGCCGCGGAAATGGGCGAGGTCGCGCGGGACGGAGAAGCGGACCTCGCACGTCTCCAGGTCATCCTCTTGCAGGAGGGACCTTCCCAGGACCCCGACGTCGGTCGATCCGGCCGAGGCGGTCTCGCCGAAGGCTTCGAGCCACGTCGCGTTCGGTATCTTTCCGGACGCGTCGCGCGGCAACTTCTCGAGGAACCGGAACCGGCGCGGGAGCACGACCGGATCGAATCGGTCGCGGAGGGCCTCGCGCATGGCCGGTGCCGTCCAACCGGGCGCGGCCGCCATGGCCCAGATTTCGTTGCCGCGGGCGCCGCCCGAGGGGAATGGCGCCGCCGCCGCGTCGGTTACCCCGGGCAGGCGACGTATCGCCTCCTCGATCTCCTGTACCGCGATCCGCCGGCCGCCGATCTTCAGCAGCCCGTCCCGTCGGCCCAGGTGCTCGAACCCTCCCGAAGAATCGAGCGCGACGACATCCGGAGTCACGATTGGCCCCTGCCCGGCGGAGTCGGCGAGCGGCGAGTCGAGGAGCATCCGGCCCTCGACGTCGGTACCGACGCGGATCCCGGGAAGCGGGATCCAG
>DAIDIT010000261.1 GCA_027451705.1 Pseudomonadota bacterium | reverse complement strand
GCGTGCGGGTGGGGGACGGGAACGGCCGGAGCGGTGCGCTCGGACGAGGCGCGCGGCGGTTCGTCGTCCGCGGCCTCCTCCTCGGCGGCGACGGCCTGCACCTGCATCGAGGGCTCGGGCACGTCGGTATCGCTCCCGATGCGCGGCAGGGGCGGCGGGGTCGGCGTGGCGCGGGCCGCGGGGGGCGGCTCCGTCGGCCCGGTCGCCTCCGGCTCCGGCGCCGCGGGGGACGGCGGCGGCGGCTCGGCCGGGGGCGGCGCGAGGAGCGGGTTCGGCGTCAGCCCCGTCCGTTCCTGATCGGGCGGCGGGCCGTCGCCGGCGACGAAAGCGGCGAACGCCTGCGCGCGCTCCTCGTCGAGGGGGACGAGCCGCAGGGTCATCCCCTTGGGCTCGGTCGCGGACCCCGGCGAGACGGCCGCCACGGAGGCGACGATCATGAACTCCTCGTCGGTCATCGGGTGGATGACGATCACGTGGACCGTGTCCCCCACCGCCCGCAGCACCGGGGTCTTGAGGAACATCGCCCCCTGCCGCAGCTCCTTGTCCTGGAACTCCGCGAGCCGCGCGAGGTCGCGCAGCCGCAACAGGAAGGTCGGGCCGCGCGCGGGCCGGGCCGCCGGCTGCGGACCCGGGCCCGGTTGCTGCGGCGCGAGGGAGTCGACGTAGGCGTCCCAGCGCGTCTTCGCCTCCCCGGAGAGGGCGAAGAAGCCGATGCCCATCCCGGGCGGCGCCTTGGTGCGGATCGAGTCCTCGGTCGTCACCCGGTGCGCCACCGAGCCGACGACGTCGATGGGCGGCCCGCCGGCGGGCAGGTTGATGCGCAGCGCGAGGAGCTGCCGCTCGGGCGGCGGCGAGTCGATGAGGACGAAGAGGCCGTGGCGGCTCACGTCGCGCGAGGCGCACTGGACGCGCCGGCCGCCGGCGCGGACCTCGAGCGCCAGCTTCGCGGGGATTCGGTCGCAGCGTCGGCGGTTCTCGATCATGGCGAGGGCGGGAGCGGGACGGACGGGCTCGAGCGGTTGTCGTTGCCGCCGCGGAAGCGCGGCCAGGGCGAGGACGCCAGCGGCGCCCCGCCGTAGACGGCGAAGAGCTCGCGCCGCGTCGAGACGACCAGGGAGCCCGCGGGGGTGAGGGCGAGCACGCCGTTCCAGACGTCGCCGTCCGTCGGCAGCGGGGTCTGCCAGAGCAGGGTCCCGCTCCGGCCGTCGAGCGCGATCACCCGCTTCGCGGTCGTCGCGAAGTAGATGCGGCCGTTCTGGTCGAGCACGTGGGAACTCTGCGGCGCCTCGCCCTCGGGCAGGGCGTACGTCCAGAGGGGCGCGCCGCCGGCGGTGTACGCCTCGATGACCCCGTGGTAGGCGACGCCGCCGTCGCTCGGGTCGTAGCGGATGCGGGCGAGGGAGACGGTGCCGTCCTGGGCGACGATCGGGCTGTGGCCCGTCGGCTGGACCGCCGAGGCCGGCTCGACGTGCGACCAGATCGTCCGCCCCTGCGCGTCGAACGCGGTCAGGCTGACGGGCTCGACGAAGAGGCCCTGGTCCTCCGAGAAGCTGTTGAGCCAGTCGCGCGCCACGGGGAGCGTCCAGCGCGCGGCCCCGGTCTGGTCGTAGCTCTCGATCTCGGAGCTGCCGGAGGAGAGGTGCATGGCGGTGTAGAGCTCCTCGTTCTCGTCGACGAGGAGCGGGTAGCCGAAACGGTACGGCCCGGCCGCGCCCTGGGGCAGCGGCGGAAGGGGGGCGATGAACTTCGCCTGCCCGTTGCCGAGGACGCCGCCGAGGACCCGCATCAGCGTGGTGCCGCCGTCGCCGTCGGGCGCGATCCAGTCCGCGGCGAAGTAGAGCACGCCGCTCTGCGCGAGCGCGACGTCCTCGATCGCGAAGTTCGCCGCCCCCCGCGCGGCGACGTCCTGGTCCGCGAGGTCGAACGTCCAGAGGAGCTGGCCCGTCACCGCGCTCTGGGCGATGATCTGCTGGCCGGCGGTGACGGTGAGGACCAGGCCGTTCGCGAGCAGGTGGCGGCCGTTGGTCCACTGGATCGAGGAGGTCGCCGAGTCCGGGTTCCGCCACCGCTCGCGGCCGCAGACGTCGAGCGAGACGAGGACGCTCCCGCCGTCCGCGTCGTCGTCGTCGAGGTAGAGGTCGCCCAGGCCGTCCGTCGCGGCCGCGGCGCGCCAGCCGGGCAGGTAGCCGCCGCCGTCCGGCGGCCCCGCGTCGATCTCGCCGCCGTCGCCGTCGGACCACTCCGACGCCGGCAGGCGCCAGAGGACCTCGCCGGGCACGAGCGCGTCGGCGGTCGGGCTGTCGCACGCGCCGGCCTTGCAGGTGGCGTCGCGCGCGCACGGATCCTGCGGCGCCACGCACGGGGTGCCGTCGGGCAGCGGCGCGCCGGTGCACTGGCCGGCGAGGCAGACGCTCGCGTGGACGCAGGGGATCTCCGCGGAGCAGGGCGTGCCGTCGACCGCGGCCGTCGAGCCGCAGCCCTCCTTGGGGTCGCAGAAGTAGATCTGGCACGGGTCCTGGCCCTGGCACTGCAAGCTGTGGTCGAGGTGCTCGCAGCCCTGCCCCGGGACGCAGTAGTCCGTCGTGCAGACGTTGCCGTCGTCGCAGGAGACCGCGACGCCCTTGCAGGCGCCGCCCGAGCAGCTCTTGTTCGTGGTGCAGGGATCGCCGTCGTCGCAGGCGGCACCGTCCGGGAGCGTCGTCGTCACGCAGGCGCCCTGCTGCGGGTCGAAGTGCTCGCCGTGGCAGGGGTTGCCGGCCGGGCAGTCGAGGTCTCCGGCAATCTGGCCGGTGATCGCGATCTGCGCGGTCGCGTCGCCCGCGATCTGGATGGAGCCGTGGAGCGCCCCGGTCTGGTCCGGCCGCAGCGCCGCCGCGTCGACGGTCACCGCGACCTGCGCCGTGCCGCCGGCGGCGAGCGTGACGGTGGCGGGGCCGGCGAGCGCGAGCTGCGGGTCTCCCGCGACGCTCACCGCGAGCGCGAGCTGGGCGGTGCCGCTGTTGCCGATCGTCGCCGACCTCTGGATCGTCGCCCCGACGTAGACCGTGCCGAAGTCGAGCGACGCCGGGGCCGAGAGGACGCCCTGCCCGCCGCGGAGTGCCGCGCCGCGCTGCCCGCAGGCCGCGAGCGCGAGGACCAACGCGGCAGTGCGACCCCGGGCGATCATACGAGCGAAGGATAGCGCGGACGCGCGAGGGCTGTCCAAGCGCGAAACTCCTCCCCCGCGTGCGGGGGATGCCGGGTGGGGGGTGGACGCGTGAACCTCGGGTGCATCCCCCACCCTGGCCCTTCCGCCCCCGCCTTGCGGGGGAGGGGATCTGAATTCGGCGCGCCGAAGGTCAGTCGCTGCCTGGCTTCGGCCACTTCGGGAGCGGAGGCGCGCCGGCCACGTAGAGGTGCGAGCGCGTCGGGACGCCGCCGCGCGTCTCGGTCACGACGTAGGCGAGCCGCTTGCCGTCGAGGCTGACGGCGTAGCCCGAGACGGTCGCGCCCTCGGGCAGCCCCGGGGGCCTGAAGTAGAGGCCGCGCTCGTGGCCGTGCAGGACCCAGAGGACCCCGCCGGCGTCCTCGCCGAGGAGCTGGCTGTCGGGCAGGAGCGCGAGCGCGACGTAGTCGTTGTCGAAGTCGGCGAGGGCGGCCTGGCCGGTCTCGGTGTTGATCGCGACCACGCGGGCGCCGTTGATCCAGCCCGGCCCCGAGGTCGGGCGGACGAAGGCCGCGTGGATCCCGTCGGTGCCGAGCACGAGGCTGCCGCCGTCGAGATCCACGGGCTTGAGCGGCAGCGCGGCGACCTCCCCCTTCTCGACCCCGACCCGCGCCCAGCCGAGCGGTGACTGCACGAGCAGCCAGGTCCCGTCCATGCTCCAGCAGAGGTGCGAGACCTTCTCGCCGAGCGGTGCGTCGCCGGCCTTCGGCGGGTAGAGGCGCGTCGGCTCCGCCGGCGTCGCATCGCTGCCGGGGGCGGCGCGGACCCAAAGCTCGCCGCCGGCGAGGTACGCGATGCGCCTGCCGTCGGGGGAGAGCGCCGCCTCGAAGCGGCCGCCGTAGTTCGGACCGTCGACCGCGATTGCCTCGGGCGGGGCGGCCCCCGGCGCCGTGCCGACGAGCCAGAGCTTGCCGCCGAGGGCGAGGGGGCCGGTCTCGCCGGCGCCGTAGCGGGCGACGAGGAGCTTCTTGCCGTCGGGCGAGAAGGTCGGCGCGCCGAGGAGCGGGGCGCCGGCGAGGGCCGGCAGCCGGATCTCCCTCGGCGGCGCGGGCGGCGGGGCGGCCTTGGGGGCGGCCGGCGCCGCGGCGAGCGCGGCGAGGAGCAGCGTGCGGATCATGCGAGGGGTGTAGCGGGTCGCGCGCGGGCTGTCGAGCCGCTAACGGTGGAGCGTCAGCGAGACCGACCCGTTTCCGGAAGAGTCCACCGGGTCCGCGAAGGTACCGGCGACTGTGACGTCCAGGAAGCAGCCGCCGGAATCGGTCTTGGCCATCCCGCTCGTGAAGACCCAGGAACCTCCGGAGGTGTCGGGGCAGGTGACCTCGCCTCCGGTCATGGTGGCGACGGCGCCGCTCTCCGCGAACGTGAGGGCGCAGCCCGGTTGGAGGACCGCGAGACCGGGCTTGCTCGCGAGGAAGTTCTGGAACGTGAACTGGTTGGGGCCACTGGCCACGGTCCTCTCGCTGTCCGGGCCGCCCCCACCCCCTCCGCTCGCCGGCCCGCCGCCAAAGCTCTCGACGACCGACGCCGTCCCGGTCCATGCGCCGACGTAGGGGTCGGATCCCTGTGCCACGCAGCCGGGCGTCCCGGAGTCGGGACCGCCGCGGGGCCCGCCCACGCAGACCCCGCCCGAGCAGTCGCCGTTGCAGCAGTCGGACGAAGACGCGCAGACGTAGCCGCGGTTCGGGGCGTTGCACGCGCAGACTCCATACCTGCAGTAGTCGCTCGTGCAGTCGATGTTCTGCTTGCAGCTCGAGCCGACAGCGCGTGCGGCCTGCCCACCGTCGGCGGGGCCGCCGCCCAGGGTGCCCACGCAGACCATCGCCCGGTCGCCCGGCGTCGCGGGGCCGTTCTGCGAGACCTCGCACTTGCCCGTGCAGCAGTCGAGGTCGCTCTGGCAGGCGCCGCCCAGGCCGGCGGTCGGGCTCTGGGGGATGCACGAGGTGCAGTCGGCCGAGATGTCGCAGCCGGGCGGGCAATAGAGGTCGCCGCAGGGCCCGGCGTCGCCGACCGTTCCGCCGTCGATCGGCGGCCCCTCCTGCACCGGATGGAAGCAGCCGGACAGCGCGAGGACGGCGGCGGCGAGCGTGGGGCGCATGGCGGCTCCTTCACGAGGCGGCCCAGGACCCTAGCGCAAGGCCGCAAGGTGGGAAAGCGGCCCCCCCGCGCGCCCTATTTCGCCGGCAGCTTCGCGAGCCGTTCGCGCGCGATGGCCGCGAGCTTTTCGTCCGCGCCCGCCGCGACCTGGGCGTACTGCGCGCGCGCCTCGCCGACCTTGCCGGCCGCCGCGAGCGCCTCGCCGAGGTCGAGCCGCGCGACGGTCAGCCCGCCCTGCCGCTCGAGCGCCGCCCGCAGCGCTCGGGTCGCCTGCGGGAGCAGGCCGGCGCGCAGCGCCGCGCGCCCCTCCTCGGCCGACTGCGACGCGCTGCAGCCGATCTTGCACAGGACCGCCCAGCGCCCGGCCGCCGAGAGGTCGCGGCCGGCCACGAAGTCGTCCCGCGCCATCTTGTCCAGCGCCTCGCGCGTCAGGCGGTTGCCCGACACCGGGTCGACGACCGCGTCCGTCCGGTCGCGCTCGGCGTAGGCGCCGCCCTCCCAGACGAGGTCGACCTCGTGCCGCCGCGGCCGCCGGACGGTGAGCGTCGGCGGCCCGTCGTCGCCCCCCGCCGCGTCCTCGAGCGTGCCGGCGGGCGATCCGAGCGGCTGCCACGCCGCGCCCTTCCGCAGGAAGAGGAGCGTCCGGCGGCAGCGCTCCGGGCCGCAGCCTTCGCCGATCGCCCAAAGCGTCGCGTCCGGCCCGGCGGGCATCCTCCAGACGGGCCAGAGCGCGTCCGCCTCGCGCGGCTTCGGCAGCTTCGCCTGGAGCGCCCTCGGGAACGAGGGGAAGGTGTAGTGCTCGGCGCCGGGTGCGAGCCCCAGGACGGAGACCAGCGCGAGCGCGGCGGCCGAGGGCACCTACTCGAGCCAGTCCCCGTCCCGCAGCTTCCTCGGGAGGTACTCTTCGGTGATGAAGCTGATGCCCATCGACGAGAGCGCTTCGATCTCGAGCTTGATGCCGCTCTTGAGCATCTGCGTCAGCTCCTTCTGCCACTGCTTCTTCTGAAACCACGGGTAGGCGAGCATCTGCTTGCCGCGCCGCTCGTCGTCGTCGGTCATCTTGATCGTCACGTTGTCCGGCAGCTCGAACTTCGCCTTGTCGAACGACGAGAGGCCGACGAAGCGCGCCTTCGGGACGGCCATGCGCATGCTCTCGTAGGCGAGGTTGATCGAGCCCTGCTTGACGACCGAGTAGATGTAGAAGCCCCACGGGTCGTTGTCGACGAGCACGTAGACCGGCAGCCCGAGCTCCTCGTGGAGGCGGTTCACGAGCCTGCGGACCCCGCGCGGCGGCTGCCCCCCGCCGTGGATCAGGATGCAGTGGTGCTTCTTCCAGAAGCGGTCCTCGTTGAGCCGCCGGAAGACCGCGTCCTTCTCGACGAGCAGCACGAATTTCGCCTCGTGCCGCTTGAACTGGATGACGTCGGCCTCGACGATCGACGGCACGCCCCAGCCGCCCGACCCCATGCGCCGCGCGTCGATGGTGTCGCCCGAGTCGACGAGGGTGATCTCGCCGACGAGGTTGCCCTTGTTCGAGGCGAAGAGGTGCAGCTCCTCGCGCAGGGCGTCGACCGTGACCTCGAGGTCCTCGATGATCGGGTCGCTCTCCTCCTGCTCCTCGAAGGTGTTCTGCTTCGTCTCCCCGAGGGTGTGCTTGGTCAGGTAGTAGAGGTCGCGGATGCTGGTGGTCTTGCCCTCCGCGATCAGCTCCTTGCAGGCCGCCCCGACGAGGAACGTCTGCATGAACTTCTTCGCCTGGCCGACGTTGAAGAAGAGCCGCTTCTGGGTGTCGCCCCCGAGCTCGATGATCCGCTTCTTCTCGTTGAAGCGGACGTTCGCGAGGGTGCGCGTCGGCACCGCGAGGGCCGGGTTCTTGCCGGCGTTCGTCTGGCCGATCACCGCATCGGCGAGCTTGACGAGCTTCTGGGTCGTCTTCTTGGCGGTCGCGTCCACTCAGTCTTCCTCCTCGGCCTCGGCGGGCGCCTTCTTCTTCGGCGCCGGGGCCGGCGCCCCGGCCTCGTCGTCCGAACGCTTCGGCCCGCCTTCCTCCTCCTCCTCGCCGCCGGTGAAGCCCTTGGCCAGCTCGAGCAGCTTCTTCTTGATCCGCTCCTCCGGCTTGCCGCTGATCAGGTGGAGGGAGCGGGAGAGCTCCTGGATGTACAGCTCGAAGATGCTCCGCCGCTTCGCCTCGTAGTCCGCGTGCTGCCGCTTGCGGATGTGGGCCGCGAGCTTGCGCCCGCACTCCTGCGCCGCGAGCTGGATCTCCTTGAGGATCTCCGGGTAGTGGGCGACCGCCTCCTTGGACTCCGAGGTGAACGGCACCCAGACCGACGCGATGTGGACGAACAGGACCATCGGCCCGACCGGCAGCGCCCCCTTCGGCTGCGAGAGCAGGTAGTTGCGCCAGTCCGTCTTGACCACGGCCTCGGTCATGCCGCAGGCCGACCGCTGGAAGAGCAGCGGCACGCGGTTCGCGAAGCGGTAGAGCTCGATCGACCGGTCCGCCGGCCAGTCGCCGCCGTAGGCGAGGCCGACCTCGACCTGGAACGGGTTGCCCCGGTAGACCTTCGGCGGACGGGTCACGGTCGCGATGAAGAAGGTGTGCCCCTTGATCCGCTCCTCGCCCGCGGTCGCGCCCTCCTCCTTCTCCATCGGCGCGGGCGCTTCCGGCGCGGGCGAGCCGTCCTCCGCCTCGTCGGCGGCCCGCTCGGCCTCGGTGACCGACAGGAAGTTGATGAGCCCCTTGCGGACGAGCTCGTCGCCGATCGGCGACAGGCACGAGAGCGGCGGCGCCATCAGCTTGGCCGCCGCGATGGCCGAATGAAGCGCCGCGGCCTGCGCCCGGTCGAGCGACGCCGGCCGGCGCGTCCGCGGGATCTTCGCGGCCGCGCAGATCTCGTCGGCGGCCTTCGACGAGATGCGGCTGAACTCCTGCTGGAGGAACGCCCCGACCTCGCGCGCCCGGCTCTCGGAGAGCATCAGCATGAGCGCGCCGAGCTCGACGCCGTGGGGGTGCGGCTTGATCTCGACCGCCTCCTTGGGCGGCTCGTTGCTCGCCCGCGGGAAGACGAGCGGCTCCGCGTTCGGCCGCACGTACGTCAGCGCCGCGTGCGGGTTCGCGAGCGCGGTCTGCTCGAGGTAGCGCAAGAGCGACCGCTGCCCGTGCAGGTAGTCCGCGACCATCTCGATCTCGACGCGCGTGCCGTGATCCTTTTCGAGCTCGACCTCCTCGTCGCGCAGCACGACGGGCGCGTTCTTGCGCGTGTCGAGCTGGATCTCGAAGTGGTGCGCCGGCCTCCCCTTGCCGGTCTTGCTGACCACGACGGACGCCTTGCCGGTCGTGAGCTGGCCGTACATGACGGCCGCCGAGATGCCGATGCCCTGCTGCCCGCGGCTCTGCTTGAGCCGGTGGAACTTGCTTCCGTAGAGGAGCTTGCCGAAGACCTTGGGGATCTGCGCCTTGACGATGCCCGGACCGTTGTCCTCGACCGCGACCCGGTAGTGGCCGCCCGGCAGCTCGTGGACCTCCACCCGGACGTCCGGCAGGATGCCCGCCTCCTCGCAGGCGTCGAGCGAGTTGTCGACCGCCTCCTTCACCGCGGTCAGGAGCGCCTTCGACGGGTTGTCGAAGCCGAGCAGGTGGCGGTTCTTGGTGAAGAACTCGCTGATCGAGATCTCGCGCTGCTTCTGGGCCATCTGCTCCGCGGTCGCCCGCCGCTTCGGCTCGGGCGCGGACCCGGGATCGGCCGTGGACGCCGCCTGGGGGGCGGCTTCCGCCTC
The DNA here is from genome assembly GCA_027451705.1 of Pseudomonadota bacterium. GTDB lineage: Bacteria > Myxococcota > Myxococcia > Myxococcales > JAKAPL01 > JAKAPL01. The sequence continues at coordinate 908 of DAIDIT010000261.1, read as the reverse complement.
GGCCGGCGGCGGGGCGATCAGCTCGAGCTGCCGCTGCGGTGGCTCTTGGGCCTTCTTCGTCTTCTGGGACTTCGGCGCGGTCGTGGGCGTCATGGGGCCAAGGCTCATAACACCCGACTCCGACGTTCTTCAACGGCGGTTGCCGCCGGCGGCCGGCCGCCCCGTCCCGGCCCGGCCCCGCGCGTTGACATCGCCGGTGCATGCTTGCATGTTCTCCACATGGGAAAGATGATCCAGATCCGCAACGTGCCGGAGGACGTGCACCGGACCCTCCGCGTGCGCGCGGCGCAGGCCGGGATGACGCTGACGGACTACCTGCTCCGCGAGATCGAGCAGGTCTCGCGGCGGCCGACCCTCGAGGAGCTCCTCGCCCGCATCAAGTCGCGCGGGGCGCCGCGCGGGCAGGTCGATTCGGCCGCCCTGGTGCGCTCGGAACGAGACGCGCGGTGATCGTCCTGGACGCCTCGGCCGCGATCGACCTCTTGCTCGACACGCCTCCGCACGCGACCGCGTTCGCCGCCCGGATCGGCGCCGCCCCGGGCGGCGCGGCGGCGCCGCACCTGCTGGACGTCGAGGTGGGGCACGTCTTGCGCCGCCTGGTTCGGCAGAAAGCGGTCACGGCCTCGCGGGCGCGGGCGGCCCTCGACGATCTGCTCGACCTGCCGCTCGTCCGGTACGGCCACGGGCCCCTGGTGCATCGCGCCCTCGACTTCCGCGACAGCCTGACGTTCTACGACGCCGTCTACGTGGCGCTGGCGGAGGCGCTCGCGGCGCCGCTCCTCACGCGCGATGCCGCGCTCGCGCGGAGCGCGGGCCACCGCGCCCGAATCGAGCTGTTCGCGTGACGGGCGCTGGGGCCGACCGCCGCGTCGCGGTCTTCCTCCACGCGGGGGAGTACGACCGGCTCC
>DAIDIT010000260.1 GCA_027451705.1 Pseudomonadota bacterium | reverse complement strand
GAGCCGCCGCACCTCGGCCGCGGTGAACGCGCCTTCCTCCAGGAACGCGTCGACCATCCGACAGCGCCCGGCCACCGCCGGCACGAGCTCGTCCGCCATGCGCGCGACGAACCCTTCGCGATCGGATCGCGCTTCGGGGGGCAGGGCGTGCAGCGGCAAGAGCGTCGGGACGATCTCGAGCGGCGTTCCGGCCGCGAGGGCCTCGATGGTGCGCAGCAGCCGCAACTCGGAGGCGACGTCGAGCCCGTAGCCGGTCTTGACCTCACAGGTCGTCACCCCTTGCCGCAGCATCCTCTCGGCTCGGCCCGAGGCGAGCGCGAGCAGCTCCGCGTCGGAGGCGGCCCGCGTCGCCGCGACGGTCGACTGGATGCCGCCGCCCGCGCGGGCGATCTCGAGATAGGCGGCGCCGCCGCAGCGCAGCGCGAACTCGGAGGCCCGATCGCCCGCGAAGACCAGATGCGTGTGCGGATCGACGAGTCCCGGGGTCACGACCTGGCCTCGGGCGTCGACGCGCACGGCGAGCGGGAGCGGCGCGACGTTCGAGTCGAGCTCCGCGCTCGGACCGACCCAGACGATCGTCCCCTCGCGCGCCGCGAGCGCGCCGTCCGGGACGATCCCGGCCGCAGCGGCGCCGCCGCCCGGCGGCCCGGTCATGGCGCAGAGCTCGGCCGCGTTCGCGACCAGAAGGTCGGCGGCAGCCTTCATGGCGCGGTGAAGACCCAGACGGGGCCGGGGAGCTGGCCGCAGCCGGTCGAGGCGACGACCTGCCACTGGTGCGACCCCGAGGCGGGCGCCGCGGCGAGCGTGCAGGAGGCGACCGACAGCCCGGCGCACACCGGCTGGCCGTCGAGCAGCAGCTCGAACTGGCTCCCGGGCGCCGAGGGGCTCCAGGAGAGCGTCGTCCCGGACAGCGTGGCGCCGTCGGCCGGCGACGGCGAGGCCACGGCGGCCGGGACCTCCGAGACGACGAGGCGGCTCGGCGGCGAGAAATTGCCGCCGCAGCCGTTGACGGCCTCGACGTACCAGGTGTGGATGCCGGGCGCGAGCGGCCCCGGGTCGCACGACGTCGCCGTGGTCGCGCAGGCCACGCTGCCGTCGACGACGACGTTGTAGCTCGACGCGCCCGAGGCTGCGGTCCACGCGAGCTGGGGCAGCGGCGCGCCGCAGCAGTCGGCCTGGTCGAACGGGGCGGCGATCGCCGGGAACGCGGGGAGGGCGCTGCACGCCGGGACCGGCTTGACGATCACCGCGTCGAGGTTCAGGTAGCCCGAGCTGCCGGCCGGATAGCCGACCTTTATTTTCAGCGGGCCCTTGGCGAGCGCCACGTCGTGGTGGACGAAGCCCCAGTTCCCCCAGGAACCCGTGGCGGGAAACGTCAGCGACGAGGTCGAAAGCTGGCCGTTCAAGGTCAACGCCCGGACCGCCGTCCCCGCGCCCGCCGCGTACTGGAACGTCAGCCGCCAGTTTCCGGCGAACGGCACGGTCCAGTCCATCGCGACCGACTGCCCCTGGCCGCCCCAGCCGGCGACGTAGCCGAAGCCCTCGAAGCCCGCGTGCGTCGCCTCGAGCCCGACACCGTTGAGCACGCCCGCCTCGGCCTGCACGTGGTTCGCGGGCAGCGTGGCGCCGGGGTACTGTCCCGCGCGCGCGGCGCCGAGGTTCAGCGCCATCAGCGCCGAGGTGACCGCGGGCTCGGGGGCGGAGGTGACCGGCGGCCCGGCCCAGTCCGTCGCGAAGACGTCGCCGGGCCCGCGCGCGAAATCCCAGACCGCCGCGGGCGACGACGGCAGCACCGCCGTGCCCGAGATCGTCGGGTCGAAGCTTCCGAGCAGGTCGAGGTAGCGGTAGCCGATGCCCTTGAACTGGGCGCAGTCCCCGGTGCAGGAGGCGGTCGTGCCGTCGTCGAGGACCGGGCCGTCGCCCGAGGACGCCGTCTCGCTTCCGATCATCCAGGCCGCAAAGGCGCGCGCGTCGGCGAGGTAGGCCGCCCCGCCGGTCGCGCGGTGCAGCTCCGCCGCCGCGCCGATCATCAGCCCCTCGTCGTAGGTGAACTTCCACCAGAGGACCTTGCCGGTGCCCGCGTTGACGTGGTCGGCCACCTGCCCCTGCGCGTTCACGAAGTTTGCGCGCCAGTAGGCGTAGACCTGCTCGGCGAACGCGAGGTAGGCGCCGTTTCCCGTACGCGCGGCGAGCCGGACGCCGCTGATCACCGGTCCCGCGTTCGAGGCGGTGGCTTTCTGGGTGTGGGCCGTGTCCCACCAGATGCCGCCCGGCGCCGCCCCGCAGCAGGAGGTGTCCCACGCGGCCTCGATCGAGCCGTAGATCTGCTCGGCCTGCGAGAGGTAGCTCCCGTCGCCCGTCTCGTCGTAGGCGCGGATCAGCGCGAGCGTCATCCAGTTCTCGTCGTCGTAGTAGTTGCTCGCAAAGCCGTTCGAGTAGCTCGTCACGTGCGAGCCGGCCGCGTCGTAGAAGGTCCGGACCGTGTCGTCCAGGCCGCCCTCGCGGGCGTCGGCGTCGAGCACCGCGTCGAGCGCCTGGGCAAAGGTCCAGTAGCCGGTCGCGGTGGCCGAGGCGCTGCCGCCCCAGGAGTCCGAGAGGTAGTCGAGGGCCTGGCTCCAGTAGTGGACGAGGAACCGTCCCGTGGCCTCGTCCGCGCGGGCGTGCGCGGTCGGATCGCTCGACTGCGGCGCGCAGGCGGAGGCCGGAAACGTCCCTCCGGACGTGCTCCCTCCGCCCGAGCCGGTGGACGCGGACCCGCCGCTGCCGCCGCCCGTGCTCGAGGAGGCCGAAGCCCCGCCGGTACTCCCCGAGGTCGGCGCGCCCGACGTGCTCCCGCCGCCGGTCGATCCGCTGGACGTCGAACCCGCCGAGCCGCCCCCCCCCGTGCCCGACGCGCCGCCCGTCGCGCCGCCGCTGCTCGCGACACCGGCCGTGCCCCCGCCCGTCGTCCCGACCGCGCCGCCGGAGCCGCTGCCGCCGCCGGTCGTGGATCCGGCGGTCGCGCCGCCCGACGTCGTCGCGGCCACGGCTCCCGAGCCGCCCGTCGATCCCGTGCCGCTCGGACCGCCGCCCGACGCGGTCGCGCCTCCGCCGGGGCCGGTGCCGCCGGAACCCGACGGCGACGCGGCCGGGACGGCATGCCCGCATGCGGCGAGGAGCAGCGCGGCGGCGAGGGCTCGGAGCACGACCGAGATCCTACACGATTCCGGGTGGCGCGCCGCGCAGCCGTGCTAGGCTTTCGGTCGAGATGCGGACGCCCGTGCTCCCCGAGGTCGACCGGCGGCTTCGCCGCCTCGAGCTGCGGTTCGGCCCGCTCGGCTTCGATCCCTTCGGCGTCTCGCGCGACCAGCTCGGGTGGTCGTTCTCGCTCCTCTGGCCCTTCTACCGCTGGTACTTCCGCACCCGCGTCCACGGGCAGGAGAACATCCCGACCCGCGGGCGCGCGATGCTCGTCGGCAACCACTCGGGCGGCATCCCGATCGACGCGCTGCTCGTCATCGCCGCGGCCTTCTTCGACCTCGAGCCGCCGCGGCTCGCCCACGGCATGGTCGACAAGTTCGTCGCCGCGATACCGTTCGTGGGCGACCTCGCCCGCGGGTTCGGCCAGCTCACCGGCCTCCCGGAGCACGCGGTGCGGCTGCTCGAGGACGAGCAGCTCCTGCTCGTCTTCCCGGAGGGCGCGCGGGGAACCGCGAAGCTCTACCCCGACCGGCTCGGGCTCGTCGACTTCGGCACCGGATTCGTGCGGCTCGCGCTGCAGACGAAGTCTCCCATCGTCCCGTTCGCGTGCGCCGGGACGGGCGACGCCGTGCCCTCGGTCCTCAACGCCGAGCGGCTCGGGCGGCTCCTCGGGGCGCCGTACATACCGATCACGCCGTGGGGGCTGCCGCTGCCGCGCCCCGCGCGCGTCGACATCGTCTTCGGCGAAGCGATGACGCTGTCGGGCACGGGCGCGGAGGAGGACGAGGTGATCGAGCGCGAGGTCGCGTCCGTCCGCGCCCGAATCGAGGCGCTGCTCGAGGAGGCCGAACGGCGCCGGAGGGAGCGGTGAGGGTCCTCGTCGCCGGGATCGCCGGCAAGCTCGGCCGGCTGACCGCGCTGCGGCTCGCCGCCGCCGGACACGAGGTCGAGGGGCTCGACCGCCGCCCCTGGCGCGACGCGCCGAGGGAGGTCCGCGTCCACGCGCTCGACGTCCGCAAGCGGCCCGCCGAGGACGTCTTCCGCCGCTTCCGCCCCGAGGCCGTCGTCCACCTCGCCACCGTCGCGCAGCTCTCCCTGCGCACCGAGGACCAGCTCCGCCAGAACCTCGCCGGCACCCGCGCCGTCTTCGACGCCGCCCACCGCCACGGCGCCTCGCGCGTCGTCTTCGTCGGCCGCCACACCTACTACGGCGCCGCGCCCGACAGCCCGCTCTACCACACCGAGGACGAGCCGCCCGTCGAGGTCGGGAGCCTTCCCCAGCTCGCCGACCTCGTCGCGGCCGACCTGTACGCGGCCTCGGCCTTCTGGCGATTCCCCGGGATGCGCGTCGCGATCCTCCGAGTCGCCTACGCGCTCGGCCCCTCGCGGCGCGGCCTGCTCGCGAGCTACCTCTCGCTGCCGCGGGTGCCCACCGTCCTCGGCTACGACCCGCTCGTGCAGGTCGTCCACGAGGAGGACGCGGCCGAGGCCGTCGCGCTGGCGGCCGAGAAGGGGCTGCACGGCGTCTTCAACGTCGCCGGTCCGCCGCCGCTGCCGCTCTCCAAGGTCATCTCCGCCGCCGGACGCAAGGCGCTGCCGCTCCCGGCGCCGCTGTTGCGCCTCGGCCTCGCCCGGGTCGGCCTCGCGCCGCTCCCCGGCCTCGCCGCCGCGCACCTCCAGTACCCCGTGGTCGTCGACGACCGCCCCTTCCGCCGCGCCACCGGCTTCGAGCCGCGCTACGACGCCCTCGCGACGGTCGAGTCCTTCCGCCACGGGGTGTGAGCGCGGAGGAGGTCCCGCGGGACCGTTTGTCGCCCCCGCGAAGGCGGTGTGCGACTAGCCGGCCTCGGCAATCGAGAAGCCCAGCGCCTTGGCCGCTCGCGCCATGCGCTCGTCGTACGTTGCAATCGCGATCTTGTCTCCACGCGAGCGGAGAAAATCGGCAGTCGACAGGTGCAACGCGTCGAGCGTTCGCACCGGCGTTGGAAATGGCTCGAGCGCCCGCGCGAGTACCTCGGGGCGCAGTTCGACGAGGGCCGTTTCGGCGAGCAGCTCCTCGCACAGCCCGGCGTGGCTGTCTCCCAGGCCGCGCGCGTGAAGGCGGGTCCACATCTCGTAGATCAAGATGCGGCTGCAAACCCGTCGCTCCTTCCAGAACTGGTCGGGAGGCCGGCGATCCTCGCCGAGGACTTGAGCGAGGGCAACCGACGTGTCGAGGTAGATCACGTCCGGTCTTCGCGATCGTGCGCCAGTTCGCGGAGCAGCGTCCCGATCTTGGCCACGGGCTTGCTCGGGGGTGGCTTGCCGGTGAACGATCGAGGGAGCGTCAGGAACCCTTCGCGGGCGAGGCCCGCGGCGATCGCGTCGCCGAGCGCCGGGCCACGCCCTTCACGTGGGGGAACGAGCTCGGCCACGATCCGGTCGCGGTCGGCGATTAGCACGGTCTCGCCGCCCTCGGCTAGACGCACGTATTCGCTGAGCCGGTTCTTGAGGACCTTGAGCCCGACGGCGCGCATGTCATGAAGGTAGCTACCAGTAGCCACCTTCGTCAAGATGCGATTCCCGGGCGTTGGCTCCGGACCGGCGCGCGACCGTCGTCCGAGGATGCCCGCATCGCGATAAACTCGGCGCATGAAGGTCGTGGCTCTTGCGGTGTGCCTCGGACTTTGCGCGGCTTGCCACCCGGGGACGCGCCTCTGCGCGAGCCACCGCATCGGGTATGCGTTCCTGACCGAGGACCGGACGAAGGTCGTCTTCCTCGCGGACTTCGACGGCGCCGCCGGCACGCTCGAGGAGGCGGAACTCGCGTCGCGCACCACCCGGCGCGTGGCCGACGGCGTGCTCTGGCCCGACGACCGCCCGCCGACGGACATCGGTTACCTCGGTGCGTTCGAGTTCCAGGACAGCGCGTTCCTGGACCGACGGCCCGCGCCCTCCGTCCTGTCCACAGCCGACGGCGGAACGTTACTCTTTCTCCGACAAGCGTCTCAGGAACACGACGGCGACGTCTCTCGCACACACCGAGGCGCGTGGTCGACCGCGACGCTTTTCGTTGGAGGTCCAGGTCGACCGGCGGCGCGGCTCGCGGCCGACGTCGAGCCGGACGGATTTCATTTCATGGCCAGCGGCGACGTTCTCGTCGTTCGGCCGCGCGTACCTGTTCCGCCGTCCATGGCCTACAGGGACTGGGGACTCTTCCTCGCGCCCTCCGACGGCGGCACGGAGGTTCGCCTCTCGGCGGCGTGGCCACGAGGCGACATCTGGCCGGAACGTGACAGCAAGGGCTGGATTCCCGTTGAGGAAAAGGGCGAGGGTGGTTGGGTCGACTGGCGCCTGCGCTGGATGCGAGCGGATGGAACGTCGGGCCGCGTCGCCGAGCACGTGGGTCAATGGAGGCGGGTCGACGGAGGGTACCTCGTCGTCGCGGACGAACAGGCAGGGCGCTACGTTCCGCCAGGACACGGCGTCCCGGCAGGCAACCAACCTGAAACTGGAACCTTGTACCACATCGACGACGTCGGAAGCGCAGTTCGTCTTGCCAACGATGTCGAAGAATTCGATCCGTCGCCAGACGGTGCCCGGATCGCGATTCTGACCGACTTCAGGTGGGGACCCGAGGGTGTCGTCAGCGATCGCGTGGGCGTGCTTGCGATCCTCGACTCCACGCAAGGAACCCGGCACGAAGTGGCGGGCGATGTCGACCGCTTCGGATTCTCACCGGACGGTCGGCGCCTGTACTACCAGCGAGTAGAGGGGAGCGGCACGGATGTGGATCTCGTCGACGTGGATGGCGGTGCCCTCGTCACGGAGGTGCGCGACGCATCGCTCGACGAGTGGCGCCCGATGCTATCGCCCGCGGGAGACGCGGCCTTGCTCTCGAGCCATCCGCGGGTCGCGCAGCCGCGCGTTCTCCTGTTCGACGGCCGCCTGGTCACGGCTTCCGGAAGCGCAGACTCGTTGTTGGAGCGGTTCAGCGCCGAAGGCAATGACCTGTACTTCGCCCCGAGGAATACCGCCGACGGGTGCGTGTCGCTCCAGGAGCTTGCCCTAGACGGGGGTTTGGTCGAGCCCATCGGTGCGTCGTCGCCGTTCAAAGACCCGGCGGCGCGGCGGGCACTCTTCTTGGCTGATCCGTGGACCCCACTCGAACCCGTCGGCACCGCGGTGGGAGAGACATCGGGGACGACGCATCGGCGGGTGACGCCGGTTCCCAGCCTGTCGCCCGACGGCAAGGCGATCTTCTGGTTCGAACCGGAGGTGGCGGCGGCCCCGCGGAAGGAGACGTTTCTCGTCGATCCCCGGACGAGGCCACGGGAAATCCCGCCGCCGGAGCCCGGTGGCTTCGTTCAAGAGCTTCCGCTTCAGCGCACGCTTTGGGTAGAGCGCGCGGGCCAGCCGGCGCGGCCGGTCATGGACGGGGTTGTCGGTGCGGCTTGGGGAGAAGGCGATCGGCTCGTCGCGATTCACGACGACCCGGCGCATCCGAAGGACGACGGGCTGTGGGTTTTCGACGTGAATTGAGCGTCGAGCGCTGCGGCGGCGCGGGTTGTCGCTCTGGTTGCCAGGTCGCGGCTGAAGGTGGCACGGAGGGTGGGAGCGCTGGCGGAGCGTATCGAAGTCGTGGCACGGCTGGAGCATCTGGTTTTGGTGCGAGGCGGTCCGTTGGCACCGATTCAAGCTGTGGTCCTGCCATCGGAAGACGCACTGGCACAGGCTGAGCTTCATCTGACACTCGATGAGATTGAGATGGCGCCAGTTTGACTGAGACTCGTGCAACCATCCGTTCAGTCCGTGCCAGATGTGCGTGTGGTGGCACAGACTGTAGCGATTGGAGTGCCACATCGAGCAATTGATGCGCCTCCGTCTCTTCGTGTGGCACTCGCTTCAGGCAGACTGGCACGATCGGAGGCTCAGGTGGCACGCGTTGAACTTAAACTGGCACGGACCGAGCTTGTCGTGGCGCAATGACGGGATCAGTCTGTGCCAGCATGAGCGATCCATGCGCCAGATGAAGCGACGACTGGCACATTTCGTGCTTCGCATGTGCCACGGCGCCGTCTGCGTGCGCCAGCGTCTCAGACGCGTGTGCGACGACGCGTGAGGGCGAGGAGAGTCAAGACGAGGAGCGTGCCAGCGGAGGGCGCGGCACCGCCACCACAGCCGCAACCGCGCGGGGTTGAGGCTCCACCTGCGTCAGGAGAGACGACGATCGTGCCGGCGTCGGCAACGCTGGCATCCGCGGAGGCTCCGGCATCGACGGCAGAGCCCGCGTCCATCGCGCTCCCGGCATCGAACCCGGCGTCGGGGACCACGGGCGTGCCACCGTCGAGGACGCACGCCGCGGCGGTGCCCGCGTCGTAGCTTCCTGGGCCCGATGCGGTGCCACCGTCGGCCGCGTCGAGGCAGGCCACGCCTCCGTCGCCGCCGCCGCCGTGACTGAAGAAGCCTTGCAGCGACGACCACATGCCCGCGCATGCGGTCTGGTCGTTGCCGCAGTTTGGAACCAGCCCGGTGATCTCGTTGAAGGTGAAGCTCGGGCAGAAGCTCGCGCCGCGGTCGCTGCTCGTGCCGAGCGCCATCTTGTCGGCGACGTCGTCACCGCAGCCCCACAGGCTCCCGAGCCCCTCGCCGAGGCAGTAGAAGTGGGTGCCGCCCGACAGCTCCACGAAGGAAGCCGCGCCCGGGTCGAGCCGCCAGAGGTCGGGCGGCGTGCGCGTCGCGACGTAAAGCGTGCCGTCCGAGGCGCGCAGGAAGGCGCTCATCCGGCCGGGGAGGGCGAGGGCGGGGACGACCGTCTTTCCGCCGTCGTGGGTCCAGAAGAGCCAGTCGGACGCGCCGAGCACGGGGATGACGCGGAAGTACACGGTCTGCGCGTCCGTGGGGTCGACCGCGGCGATGCGGATGGAGGCGACGCCGAGCGACGAGAGATCGAACGACGTCCAGCTCTGGCCGCGGTCGTCGGAGCGGAGCAGGAACGCGGGCCCGCCGTTGACGCCGGGACAGCTCGCGCTGCCGGTCACGTAGACGCGACCGGGCTGCGAGCGCGAGAACTCGACGCCGGTGAGCGCGGCGTTGCCCTGCCAGAGCGGGGGGCCGAAGGTCTGGCCGTCGTCGGCGGTGGCGACGATGGCGCCCTGATCGAAGGACGGGCTCGTCAGGGCGAGCGCGAAGCCCGGCTGCGTCGGGTCGAAGGCGGCGTCCACGACGTCGACGTTCGGCAGCGAGGCCGACCAGTTGCAGGCGCCGTCGCTCGATCGGAAGAGGCCGTCGCCCGTGTCGGCGAAGATCGTGCCGTCGTCCGCGACCTGGTAGAGGTTGCCGGAGGTGCCGTTGGGATCGTAGGCGGCCTCGCAGGCGAACTGGAAGGACGCGCCGCGGTCCTGGGAGACGAGCAGGCCGAAGGTCGTCGCGAGCACCACCTCGTTCGGCTGCCCGGCCGGGAAGAACAGCGACACCTCCGTCGGAAACGCCCCGTCGGCGCGAGCGGCGGCGGCATGAAGGAGAACCGCGGCACCGAGTATTGAAAGCCACCGTAGGGCAGGGGCTTGTCCCCGGCCGGGTTCGGGCCCCTCGCGCCGGCGGCTATGCCCCTGCCCTAGATGCGTCAATTTCACCGCCACCGCCGCCTCCGTCCGAGGGCCACGAGGCCGAGCAGCGCGAGCAGGCCGCCCCCGCCGGAAGCAGAACAGCCGCAGCCGCGCGGCGTGGGGGCGGCGCTGCCCGCGTCGGGCGCGACCCCGGGCATTCCCGCGTCGATGCCGAAGAGCTGCGCGAGCGCGCCCCACGTGGCGCCGCAGACCGCCTGGATGTCCGTGCCGTTGCACGACGACAGGCCGCCGATGTCGACGAACTGCAGCAGCCCCTGGAAGGTCTTGCCGTGGTCGGTGCTGCGGCCGAGCGCGAAGCCGTCGACCCAGTTGTCGCCGCAGGCGTAGATCGTGCCGGCGCGCTCGCCGAGGCAGCGCAGGTGGAGGTCGCAGCTGCCGCCGTCCGGACAGCTCTGGTCGACGCGCGCGAAGGACGGCGTCCCGCCGCCGGGCGGCGCGGAGAAGAGGCCACCCGCGCCGGTGCCGTTGCGCGTGCCGACGTAGAGCGTGCCGTCCGAGGCGACGAGGAACGCGCTCATGGCCTCGGGCGACTTGAAGAGGATCTGCACGGTCTTGCCCGCGTCGTGGGTCACGGCGAGGTAGTCGGGGCCGGTGGGTTCGACCGTGAGCCTCAGGTACACGGTCTGCGGATCCTTCGGGTCGACCTCGGCGAGGCCGATCTTCACGCCCGCGTCGGTGCCGAGCTCGGAGGCGATCTCCGGGTGGTCGATGGGCGTGCCCCAGGAGAAGCCGCCGTCGCCGCCCGGCAGGACGAAGGGCGCGCCGAAGCCGTAGCGCGGCGTGCCGCCGTCGGGGGTCTGGGAGACGAGCTCGTTGCCGGTCGCGTAGGCGACCCCGGGCGCGCTCTGCGACAGCTCGATGCCGGTGAGGCTCGACGGCGTCGAGTAGACCGGCGCGCCGAAGGTCACGGCGTCGTCGGTCGAGGGGTAGACGGCGCTGCCGCTCGCGCCGTACTGGCCGAGGACGAGTACGTGGCCGGGGGCGAGTGGATCGAAGGCGCCGTCCCAGACCCAGAGGCCCGCGTCGGGGGCGACGCTGCCGCCCGCGTTGTCCCACGAGCAGCCGAGGTCGCCGGAGCGGACGACGCCGCCGTAGTACTCGGACATGAGCGTGTCGGTCGGCCCCATCTGGTAGAGGCCGAGGTTGCCGGCGGCGCCGGCCTGCGCCTCGCAGACGAAGGTCCAGCTCACGCCGTCGTCCTCGGATTCGACGAGGCCGAAGTTGGTCGCGAGGAGGATGCGGCTCGGATGGTCTCCGGGGAGGAAGACCTGGAGCTCGTCGGGGAAGGCCCCGTCCGCGCGGGCGATCCCGGCCCCGGCGGCCACCGCGACGGCGGCCGCGAGCCCCATGGCCCGGCGGTGCGCAAACACGGCGCGACTCTAGTGCAAGGGAGTCGCGGCGGCAACGAATGCGTCGCGGCGGTTGACAGGATGGAGGCGAGGCGCATCATGGCGCGATGCCTCGTTCGTGCGGCTTCGGTGCGGGACGGTTGCTGGGCGCGCTCCTCGGCGCGGGCGTGCTCGCGGCGGTCGCGGCCGGATGTCCCGGCAAGCCGCCGCCGGCGGGCGGCGACGGCGGCACGACGCCTTCGACCGGCAACCCCGCCTGCGGGTCGCTCTCGGGCAAGATGATCACGACGAACGAGGGCGACGACACGCTGAGCGTCCTCGATCCCGCGACCGGCGAGCTGGTCTGCTCGATCGACGGCCCGATCCTGGTCGAGCAGAACATGGAGATGCCGCACGAGATCTCGACCGACCCGAACGGCAAGTTCTTCACCATCGGCTACATGGAGATGCCGGCGAGCGACGCGACGGCGCTCGCGACCGCGAACGAGATCTCCATGATGAACAGCAGCATCCCGGGCTACCTCCTCAAGCTCTCCGCCCAGGACGGCTCGCTCCTCGGTTCGGCGCAGATCGACCCGGACCCCGGCGACAACGCGCTCTCGCCGGACGGGACCGTCGCCTACGTCTCGTGCTTCAACCTCGTCGAGGCGAGCCAGGTCGAGGCCGACGGCGGCACGAACCCGCGGCAGATGGACGGCAACCTCTTCGCCGTCGACACCGCGACAATGACGGTGCTCGAGAAGCTCCCGATCTGCCCGGCGCCGCACGTCTTGGAGCTTTCGCCCGACGGAAAGAAACTCTTCGCCACCTGCCTGAACGACGAGATCGCGATCGTCGACATCTCGAACGAGCGCGCCCCATCGGGCGTGGTCCGCGTCTCGGAGGTGAACGGCCCGGACGGAGGCACGGTCGAGGTGCTCCCGTCCAGCGCGAGCTACGAGCCGTACGCCCAGCAGCCTTCGCCCATGGACGCCGACGGCGGCTACACCGTCTGGGTGAGCAACTGGGACACCCAGACCCAGAACCAGGGAATCGCGATCCTGGATCCGGGCAAGCTCGCCTTCGTCGGGAGCATCAAGCTGTCGGGGAACGCCCTGCCGGTCTTCACGACGTTCAGCGCGGACGGCTCGATCGCCTACAACGCCCACCAGGCGCCGGACGGCATCGCCGTGTTCGACGCGACGACCTTCACGCAGATCGACGACATCCCGCTGCACGCGCCCGACTGCGTGAACCCCCACCAGATCGTCCTGTCCGCCGATGGCAAGACCGGCTACGTCCTCTGCGAGGGCGACCACAAGAGCGACGGCGAGTACGTCGTGCTCGACCTGTCGAGCAGGAAGGTCGTCTCCTCGACCCCCATCGGCATCTACCCCGTCGAGATGGACATCCTCGCTCCTCCCGGCGGCTGAAGTCGCTGCCGCGCCCGGCATCCGGGAAGAATCCCGAGGTCCTTGACGCGGGGCGCGGGCGGCGGCTATCTTCCGCGCTCCATTTTGGCGCCGGACCTCGCCGCTCAGGCGGCGGGCAAGTGCGCCGCGAGGTTAGCCATGAAGCAGGGCATCCATCCCGACTACCGCAGCGCCCGCGTCCTCTGCGCGTGCGGCAACGTCATCGAGACCCGCTCGGTCAAGGGCGATTTCCACGTCGACGTCTGCTCGGCCTGCCACCCGTTCTTCACGGGCAAGCACAAGCTGCTCGACACCGCGGGCCGCGTCGAGCGCTTCCGCAAGAAGTACGCGGGCACGCAGCCCGCGCAGAAGTAGCCGCAATCCCCCCTGCGAAATCCGACGCCCTCTGCCCGGCAGGTCTCGGCGCCGCGAGGACGCCTCGACCTGCCGCCGCGGTAACGCCAATCGTCTCGTGGCGAGAGACGAACTCCGGCGTTTCGACCGCGGTGAGCGCAGAGGGCGTGGTGGCCGGACTACTTTTCGCGGGCCGCGAGCTTGCGGAGCGCCCGCTGGTCGCGCAGGCAGAGCGTGCGGCCCACGTTGCCGAGGTGGCCGTCGCGCTTCATCTCGTTGATGAGTGTGCTCACGAACGAGCGCGACGCCCCGACGAGATCCGCGAGGTCCTGCTGGGTGATGGCCTTGAGATCCAGCTCGCCGCCGTGGGGGCACCTCTCGCCGTGCTGCTCGCCCAGCATGACGAGCAGCTCGGCCAGGCGGGAGGGGACCTCCTTGAACGTGAGGCCGAGCAGCCGCTTGCGGAGCTGCCGCATCCGCTCGTTGAGCGCGTTGATGATGTCGATGGCGAGCGTCGGGCGCGACTCGAGCAGTGCGCGGAAGTCGCGGCCCCCGATCGACCAGACGACCGTGTCGCCCGACGCGGCCGCCAGCTCTTCCATCACCGCGCCTTCGGGCCGCAGCACCTCGCCGAAGAGGTCGCCCTCGCGGAGGATGCCCAGCACCGACCGGGCGCCGCCCTTGCCGAGCCGCAGGAGCCGGACGCGGCCGCTCTTGACGAGGTAGACGCGATCGGCGGCGTCGCCGGGGCGGTAGATGACCGAGCCGTGGGGATACGTCTCGGCCCGGAAGTGGCTGTCGAGCGTCGAGACTTCGTCGCCCATCGCCGTCAGGTTCTTCGCGGTGTTGCTTCTCTGCGCCTTCATCGGGTGTCCTCCGAGAACGGTTGTGGGGGCGTGGGATCCCGCCGCCCTGGTTGGCGACCAGCGGGCACTTCCCACGCGTGGTCGCTGCTATAAACAAGACCCGTGCCAGGGGAGAAGTTGTGGAGAAGCCACTGACGGGTTGTGAATGAATCCGCGTCGGGCCGGCCAAAGCCGAAGCAAGTCGCCGAAAATCGCGAGAATGGACCGCCGCGCCCGCCCGGGACGCCCCGGCCGGGCCGCGAGCGTGATGTTCACGACATTGCAATGTCTGGAACGGCCCTGAACGAGACGTTCAACCGTCGGACGGGACGTCGGGGGAGCCTTCGCCCTGCGCCGCCGCCGGCTGGAGCCCGTACTTCCGGAGCTTGCGCTCGAGCGTCGGCCGGCTGATCCGCAGGACCTCGCAGGTTCGGCCCTTGTGGCCGCGGCAGGCCTGGAAGACCCGCGCGATGTGGTCGCGCTCCACCTCGTCGAGGGTCGCGAGGCGGACCTTGCCCGCGTCGGTCTGCGAAGCGGGCGGCACCGCTCCCGCGGCCTCCGGCAGGTACTCGCGCAGCAGGACCTCCCCGGGGGACAGGACGACGGCCCGGGTCAGTACGTTCTCGAGCTCGCGGACGTTGCCCGGCCAGGGGAGCGCGACGAGGTGGTCCATCACGTCCGAGGGCACGCGGCTCACCCGCTTGTGGACCTTCTCGTTGATCTTCGCGAGCAGGTGCACGACGAGGCGCGGGATGTCCTCCCGCCGCTCGCGCAGGGGCGGGAGCTGGATGGTCACGACCTCGAGGCGGCGGAAAAGGTCTTCGCGGAATCGGCCGGCCGCGACCTCCGCGGCGAGATCCCGGTGCGTCGCGGCGATGACGCGTGCCCGGACGCGCAGCCGGTGCACGCCGCCGACGCGCTCGAACTCGCGCTCCTGGATGACCCGCAACAGCTTCGCCTGGAGCCCGAGCGACATGTCGCCGATCTCGTCGAGGAAGATGGTGCCGTCCTCGGCCATCTCGAACTTGCCGGGCTTCTGGGCGACCGCTCCGGTGAAGGCGCCGCGCTCGTGGCCGAACAGCTCGGACTCGAGAAGCGTGTCGACGATGGCAGAGCAGTTGATCGCCACGAACGGCTTGGCCTCGTCGTCCGTGTGGGCATGGATGACGCGGGCGACCAGCTCCTTGCCGGTCCCGCTCTCGCCGTGGAGCAGCACGGTCGTGCGCGACGCCGCGACCTTGCCGATTTCCTTGACGATCTCCTGCATCCGCGGGCTCTCGCCGACGACATCGTCGATGCGCAGGGTGTCCGGGACGTCCAGGGCGAGGACGGCCGCCCGGCGGGACAGCCGCCCCATCTCGAGGGCCCGCCGGACGACGAGGTCCAGGGTGTCCCGGTCGGGGAATGGCTTGTGGAGGTAGTCGAACGCCCCGGCCTTCATCGCCCGGATCGTCGACGCGGTGTCGTGGTGGGCGGTGATGACGATGACGGGCGCATCGGCGGCGACGGATCGGATCTCGGGGATGAGGTCGATGCCGCTGCGGTCGGGCAGCATCATGTCGACGACCACGAGCGACGGCTGCTCCTGGGCCGCGCGGGAGAGGCACTCTTCCCCGGAGCGGGCCGTGACGATCCGGTAGCGCGGCTCGGCGCCGTCGTGCTGGTCCTCGAAGTGCATCCGGAGCAGCTCGAGCAACGGCGCGTCGTCGTCGACGAGGAGCAGGGTGTCCATGGGAAATTCGCCGGATTCGTCCTGGAGCGTCCGGCCCGCGCCTAGGCGCCGTTCGCCGGTTCGCCCGAGGGCAGGGCGACCTCGGCGAGCCGGTCGAGCAGCCGATCGATCGCGTCCACCTCGCGCAGGGCGATTTCGAGGCGGCGCTTGCCGCGATCGCTCACCGATTCCCCGATGGCGAGGGTCTGGATCGCCATCTTCACGGTCGCCAGGCTGTTGCGGATGTCGTGGACCGCGGTGCGGACCGGCCGATCGGCCCCCGGCTGCGCCTCCGGAACGGCATCGAGGCGTGCGCGTGCCCGGCCCATGGACGCATTGTAGCACCGCCCGGTGCCTCCGGACAATCGCGTCTCGAACAGTCGGCGGGCGGGTCGCCGGCGATGCGCGCGCGGGCTAGAATCCCGGGGACATGGCCAAGACGATCGGACGCGCTTCCGGCAGATCGAGCGAATCGGCAGGGAGCCGCTGATGGCGAACGGCGATCCGCTCGCGACGCTGGGCCGCCTCCTCGTGGGGCTCGGCGCGCTGCTCCTGGCGGTGGGACTGGCGCTCTGGGGGCTCTCCCGGCTCGGCCTCGCGGGCCGCCTTCCGGGCGACTTCGTCGTGCGGCGGGGCCGCTGGACCCTCGTCGCGCCGCTCGCCACCTCGCTGTTCCTCTCGGCCGTCCTGACGCTTGCCGTGAACCTCTGGCTGCGGCTGCGGAGATAGGTGAGGCAGCCGCGACGGCGACGCGCTAGAATCCTCGTCGGCATGAAGAAGAACCGGGACCCGCTGGGGCAGTCGGACGAGCACAACTCCCGCGGGATCGAACTGGCCGATCGCGGCTGGCTCGACGAAGCGATCAACGAGTTCCGCAAGGCGATCGAACTGGATCCCCGTTCGGCGCACGCCCACGACAACCTCGCCACGGTCTACGCGGAGAAGAAGCTCTACCGCGAGGCGGCGCGCGAGTACCTGCTCGCGCTCTCCCTCGAGCCCGACAGCGCGACGGCCCACTACAACCTCGCGTCGTTCCTCTCGGCCCACGGCCCCGACATGGCGGTCGAGGAGTACCGGCACGCGATCGATCTGGATCCCGACTACCCGGACGCCCACCTGAACCTCGGCCTGGCCCAAGCCGACCAGGGCAACGTGGAGCAGGCCCTCGCCGAGCTCCAGACCGCGGCGCGCCTCGCGCCCGACGACCCGCTGCCGCGCCACGAGCTCGCCGCCCTGATGATGGACGAGGGTGACTACCGCGGCGCGATCGCGCAGCTCAAGGAGGTCGTGCGGCTCGACGCCGACAACTTCGACGCGCTGCTGGACCTCGGCATCTGCTACGCGCAGAAGGGGTTCTACGCCGAGGCCGAGCGGGCGTACGAGCGGGCGCGGGCCCTGCGGGCGGACGACCTGCTGCTCGACTACAACCGCGCCGCGCTCTACGCGCTCTGGAACCGCCCGCCGGACGCGCTCGCCGCGCTCGAAAAGGCGCTGCGCCAGGACGCCGTGAAGGTGCGGCGCTGGCTCCAGACCGACCCGATGTTCGAGTCGCTGCGCGGCCGCCCCGAGCTCGACGCCCTGCTGAGCTGAGGGGCGGGCGAGGCGACGTTGCGGGGCGGGCGGGGCCATGCCTATCCCTGGACGTCGGGAGGAGTCCGCTCTGCGCCTGCGCCTGCTGCGGCCCCCGTGGGGGGAGGCCGCCTACCTGATCGCCGCCGCGGCTTACGCCGACCTGGCGCTCCGCCCGCTCGCGCGGCCGCTCCTGGATCTCGCGGGCGTCGGGCGCTGGGTCTACGCCGCCTCCGCGCTGGGGCTGATGCTCGCGCAAGCCATGCTGCTCGACCGGCTGGCCGCCGCGCTCGGCCGCCTCGACCGGGTGTGAGCCTTGCTCTTCCCGATCTCGCAGGTGTCGATACCGCCGCTGCTGCTCGTGGGCGTCGGGCTGCTGGTCGGTGCGTTCGGAGGCCTCTTCGGGGTCGGAGGCAGCTTCATCGCCGGCCCGTCGCTCTTCGCGCTTGGCCTGCCGATGCACTACGTCGTGGGAACCGACCTCGCGACGATCCTCGGAACCGCCGCGGTGGGGGCTCGCCGCCACCGCTCGCTCGGGAACGTCGACTTCAAGCTCGCGCTGCTCCTGACCGGCGGGACGATCGCCGGGGTCGAACTGGGCGCGCGGCTCGTCGCCCGCCTCACGCGCCGCGACGAGGCCGACGCCGCCATCGGCCTCGTCGCGGTGGCGGTCTTCTTCGCAGTCTCGGCGGCGGTCGGCGCGGAGAGCTTCCGCGCGCTCCGCCGCGCGCGCCGGCAGCAGGCCGGAGCGGAGCCCGTTCCTCCAGCCCGCGCGCGCTGGTGGCAGCGCCTACCGCCCTGCGTGTCGCTGCCGGATTCCGGCATCGAGCGGCTGTCGATCTGGGCGATCCTGGCTGGTGGCTTCGCGACCGGCCTCTTCTCGGGCTTCCTCGGGGGCGGGGGTGGCTACCTGCGGATGCCGATGCTCGTCTACCTGCTCGGCGTCCCGACGCACGTGGCGGTCGGAACCGACCTCGCCGAGGTCGTGCTGAGCGCGGGCTTCGGGACCGTCTCCCACGCGCTCAAGGGCAACGTGGACATCCTGATCGCGCTCGCCGTGAACGCGGGCGCGGTGCTCGGCGCCCGGGCGGGCGCGACGCTGGTCTCCGTCATCCGCGGGCCTCGCCTGCGGCTGGCCTTCTCGCCGCTCCCGGCCATCGGGGCCATCGTGCTCCTCGCGACGCTGATCCACCGGGGCTTCCACTGACCGATGTCCACCCCGACGCCGGCCGACCTCCCGTCCGTCCAGCGGACTTCGCCGCTCCGGCTCCTCGTCGGCTTCGACGGCTCGCGTCCGGCGGAGCGGGCGGTCGTGCAGGCGGGGCACCTCGCCGCGGCGCTCGGGGCTCGGGTGACGGTCCTCTGCGTCGCCGAGTCGGAGGGCGAGGAGGCGGACCTGCCCGGGCGCCTGGCCCGGGCGCGGGCGCTGCTGCGGACCTACCACGTCGCCCCGGTCGTCCTGTCGCGCACGGGAAGCGCGGCTGCAGAGCTCGCGGCGACCGTCCGGGAGGTCGGCTACGACCTCGTCGTCATCGGCGGGGCGCCCCGGCGCGGCGAGCCGGGTTTCCGGCTGCCCCCGACGACCTGGCGCATCCTCAAGTCCGTCCAGCCTGCGGTGCTCGTCGTCAAGGCGGAGCGGCCGGGACTGCGCCGCATCCTGCTCTCGCTGGGCGGCCTCTGGACCGAGGAGCTCGAGCGCGCCATCCCGTTCGTTGCGGACCGTCTGGCGGCCCCGGCCGGCGCCGAGATCGTCCTCTTCAGCGTGGTCCTCGCGACGCCACCGATGTTCGCGCGCGACCTCGACGAAGGGGAGCGCGCGAAGCGGATCCTCGAAGGCGGCTCGGCGCTCGGCCGCCACCTCCGGCGCTGCCGCCGCTTGGTCGAGCACCACGGCGTGCCCGTCCAGGTGAGGGTGGCCGCGGGTGACGTCGTCGGGGCGGTCCTGCGCGAGGTGCGGTCGGTCGACGCCGACCTCGTCGTCGTGGGTTCGTCTCCCCCGCGGGGGCCGATCGGCTCCCACGTCGTCGGCGACGTGGGGCGGGAGATCCTGGACGCAGCCGACCGGCCCGTGCTGGTGCTCCACACCCTGGCCCTTCGCCCGTGGCGGCAGGCCTGGACGCGGGTCAGGACCCTGCTCGGATCTCCGCCGCTCGCCTCACGCGGCGCCTGACGGCCGGACGAGGACCTCGCGGACCTTCTGGAGCAGGGAGTCGGGCGTGATGGGCTTCTGCAGGAACGGCACCGACGCGCCGAGCAGGCGGTGGTTCTGGACGGCCTCTCCGGTGTAGCCCGACATGCAGAGCGTCCGGAGGCCCGGAAGACGGGCCGCGAGCCGCTTCGCCAGCTCGGGTCCGCTCACGTGGGGCATGACGACGTCGGTCAGCAGGAGGTGGATCGGGCTCGGGTGGCGCTCCGCGACGAGCAGCGCCTCGCCGGCGTTCTGGGCCTCGACGACCTGGTAGCCGGCGCGGCGCAGGATGCCCGAGACTGCGGCGCGCACCGCGTCCTCGTCCTCGACGAGCAAGACGGTCTCGGTGCCGCCCTCGGCCGCGCTCCGCGGCGGACGTTGCAGCGACTCGGCCTCCTCGTCCACGACCGGGAAGTAGAGTTTGAAGGTCGTGCCCTTGCCGGGCTCGCTGTAGACGTAGATCGCACCGCCGCTTTGCTGGACGATGCCGAAGACCGTCGCGAGGCCGAGGCCCGTCCCCTTGCCCGGCTCCTTCGTCGTGAAGAAGGGCTCGAAGATGCGCGCCTGCGTCGCCCGGTCCATGCCCGCGCCGTTGTCGCTGACCGCGAGCATCACGTAGGGCCCCGGCCGCACGCCGAGGTGTTCCCGCGCGAACGTCTCGTCCAACTCGACTTCGGCCGTCTCGAGGGTCAGGCGGCCGCCCCGGGACGTCGCGTCGCGGGCATTGACCACGAGGTTCATGACGACCTGCTCGATCTGGCCGGGATCCGCCCGCATCGCGGATCGGCGCGCGCCCGAGACCACCGTCAGCTCGATGTCCTCGCCGATGAGCCGGCGCAGCATGCGGTCCAGGTTCTCGAGCAGGTCGTTGAGGTCGAGGACGCGGGGCTCGAGGGCCTGCTGCCGGCTGAACGCGAGGAGCTGGCGGGTGAGGGCGGCGGCGCGCTCCCCGGCCTTGCGGATCTCGACCAAGTCGGCCCGGGCGGGGTCGGTCTCCGGGAGGCCGTCGGCCAGGGTGCGGCTGTAGGTCAGGATGACCGTGAGCAGGTTGTTGAAGTCGTGCGCGACCCCGCCGGCGAGGCGACCGACGGCCTCCATCTTCTGGGCCTGGCGAAACTGCTCGGCGAGGCGTCGCTCCTTCGTCACGTCGCGGACGACGAGCAGCCGCTCCGGGCGGCCCCGGCGGACGATCGCGAGCGAGTTGAGATCGACGTCGACCGGGGAGCCGTCCCGCCGGACGTTCCGGACCGAGCCGGTCCAATGCGTGCTCCGGTCCCCACTCCGGATGCGGTCGCCAGCCGCGGTGCGCTCCGAGGGGGGCATGAGCGCCGTGAGGGAGACGCCGGCGAGTCCGCCGTGTCCGTAGCCGTAGAAGCCGGACGCGGCCTCGTTCGCCTCGAGGATCTCGAGCGTCTCCGGGTCGAGGACCAGCATCGGCACCGGGCTGTCCTCGAAGAGGATCTCCTGGGCGCGGGTCGACTCCTCGAGCCGCCGCTCCGCGGCTTCGCGTTCCCGGCTCTCGCGGAGCGCGCGGTCGAGCAGCCGGGCACCGTCGAGCGCGAGCGCCGCGAGGTTCACCACCTCGACCAGCGTCTCCTCGGAGCCTGGACCAAGCGGAGCGCCCGGTCCCCCGACCGCGACGATCAGCCCGAACACCCGGCCGCGCACGGCGAGCGGCGCGGTCAGGAAGCGGTCGAGTCCGAAACGCGCGAGGAGCGCCCGCTGGGCAGGGAGAAGGGTCGGATCGGCCGCGGTCCTGGCGATGATCCGCCGCTCCTGCTGGATCTGCCGAAGCCCGGCCAGGCTGCCGTCCGAGAAGGACCTGGGCGCCTCGGCGACGAGCGCCTCGCAGAGGCCGGGGTCGTCCGCATGGGCAGAGGCGGATTCCAGCGTGCCGTCGTCGCCAAAGACGGCCACGACGCACGCCGCCCCGAGGAGCTTGGCGAGCGTCTCCGCGACGCGGTGTCCGAGCGCGTCGGGCCGGCCGACCGCCTCCGAGAAGGCGGCGCCCACCGCCGCGAGGTGATCCCGTCGAGCACGGCCAGGGGAAGCTTCCGACAGAGCGAGGTCCATGCGACCGATCGTTCGCAAGCCCCATGCCTCGCTCAACTGTCCGCAATGACGAGGTTCACCCCGAGGCACCTGGGTCCGCGCCGACCTGCCCAATGCCGACAACCCACCACGGATGGTCGGTCCGCGGCTTACGTCGCGTGCGACGGTTGGGTATGGCTCGCGACCGCGGCGACTCCCCTCGGGATCGCGACGTGCCGGCGCGCGCCGAGAGACCGATCGATCGCGCCGGCGTCACCGATCCAGGCGTCGTCCGCCTGCTGCTGTGGGGCCGAGGGCGAGCAGGGATCACGCGCCGGTTGGCTCGCGCCTGTTTCACTCTGGCTTTCGCCAGGCCTTTCGGTCGATGACGACGAGTGCGATGGCCGCGACGCACACCGTTAGGGCGTAGACGATGAACGGGGTGGAGTTGGGGAACGCTTGGGTGGGGTTGTTCAGGTGGCCGCCCGCGTGGGCGAGGATGGCGAGCAGGAGGCTCTCCTGAGTGTGGTTGAAGAGCCAGGTGCAGAAGATGCTCAAGGCAACGAGGCTGACGGCGGAGATCGCGAAGACGGTGACGGTGCTGCCGGCGATGATGAGCATCGGGATGTGCCAGACCGCCCAGCCCACTCCCACGACGAGGGCCGCCGTCAGCCGGCTGTAACGTCGCTGCAAGCGCGGAAGCGCGACGCCGCGCCAACCGAACTCCTCGCCGATGGGAAAGACGATCAGGGCGGCGATGCGTTGCGCGTTCTCCGGCGGCCAGAGCCAGTGGCCACCGGCTCTGCCGCCCGCCATCGAATACACCGACGTGCCCACGACGTAGCACGCCGCCGGAAAGCCCAGGGCCACCCCAGGTACCAGAGCGCACCCACCCGCCAGGTGCGGAGCGGCCGGAAGAGCGCGCGGACGCCGGGGCCGCCGGGCTCGAAGCGCGCGACGAGGATCGCCGCGAGCAGCGGGCCAAAGGCTCCGAGGCCGAGGGGGGTCATGAACCGCTCGAACGGGCCGGCGATGACACCGAGCTTGGCGTGCAACGCCGGCAGCTGGAGCGACCAGGTGATGGCAAGGGCCGCGCAGAAGAACAACCAGGTCGAGCGCCCCCCTTCGGTTGGAACGGCGGATGCGGCGACCGCGACTTCCACGTTCGCCGAGCCGATCATTCAGCTCCCCCTCCACCAAGTCATCGTGGTGACCCCGACGGGATTCGAACCCATGTACCCAGCGTGAGAGGCTGGTGTCCTGACCGTTAGACGACGGGGCCTGCTGTCGACCGCCGACACGGGAACATCTTTACCCGTCTCTGCGGCCTCCGACTCACTTATTCTGTTTTTGCGTACCGCGTTCGACTGCGACTGCCGGCTGGGGGACAAGGATTCGAACCTTGATAGCCAGATCCAGAGTCTGGCGTCCTGCCGTTAGACGATCCCCCATCAGTGGTGCCGGCCCTCCCTGCGGACCGGACGGGACCTCGCGAGGACGAAGATGCGCGTCTCACCGTTGAGCTCGTACACGTTCAATCCCTCCCAGCCATCGCGGCGCGACGGGTTGGCGATGTGGACGGCGCGGACGCCCGGGAGGTCGGCAATCCGCCGGCGCGGGAAGCGATCCTGGCTGTAGGTCTTGCCATAGAACTTGAGCGTCGCCTCGTAGTCTTCCGGCGAGCGGAACCTGTCCTGACCGACCTCTCGCGCGCCGGCCGGGAGGATGGCGCCGTGGTCCGTCTTCTCGGCCGCCGCCGGGCGCGCGAGCAGCAGCCCGAGCGCCAGGCCGAACGAGAGGGGCAGCTTATAAAGGAGCGCGCGCGCGGGTGTCAAGGCCGCGTCGTTTTGCCACCGGCCCGCGGCCGCCGTCAAGCGAATCGGAAACCCTCCGCCGACCCGTTGCCCGGTGACCGGGCGCCTGGTACGTTCGCCCCGCCATGTTCCGCAAGATCCTGATCGCCAACCGGGGCGAAATCGCGGTCCGCATCGCCGCGGTCTGCAAGCAGATGGGTATCCGGACCGTCGCGGTCTACTCGACGGCGGACGAAAAGTTGCCGCACGTCGCCGCCGCGGACGAGGCGGTGGCCATCGGGCCGCCGCCCCCCCGCGAGTCGTACCTGAATGCCGAGGCGATCCTCGGCGCGGCGAAGCAGACCGGCGCGGAGGCGATCCACCCCGGCTACGGCTTCCTCTCCGAGAACGCGGAGTTTGCGGGGCGCTGCGCGGAGGCAGGTCTCGTATTCGTCGGCCCTCCGCCCGCGGCGATGCTCCGGATGAAGGACAAGGCGCAGGCGCGCAACCTGGCCTCCCGGGCGGGAGTCCCCATCGTCCCGGGCAGCGACGGGACCGCGGAGAGCCCGGAGCAGGCGCGCGAGGTCGGCCGGAAGATCGGCTATCCGCTCCTCGTGAAGGCCGCGAACGGCGGCGGCGGGATCGGCATGACGATCGCGGCCGACGAGGCCTCGCTCGAGAAGGCCTGGCGCACGTGCAGCGACCGGGCGAAGGCCGCGTTCGGGCGTCCCGGGGTCTACCTCGAACGCTACTACCCGGCGCCGCGGCACATCGAGGTGCAGATCCTAGGCGACGGCCGGCGCACCCTCCACCTGTTCGAGCGCGAGTGCAGCATCCAGCGCCGCTACCAAAAGGTGGTCGAGGAGGCGCCGTCGCCGCTCGCCGAACCACCCGAGTTCTTCGAGCGGCTCTACACCTCCGCGCTCCGCGCCGCGCAGGCGTTCGGGTATGCCAACGCGGGCACGGTCGAGTTCCTGGTGGCCGAGGGCAAGTTTTTCTTCATGGAGATGAACGCCCGCCTCCAGGTCGAGCATCCGGTCACGGAGGCGACGACCGGAATCGACATCATCGGCTGGCAGATCCGGATCGCCGCCGGCGAGAAGCTCGACCTCGTCCAGGCGAACCTCCGGCGGTCGGGTCACGCCCTCGAGTTCCGCATCTACGCCGAGGACCCCGTCCGCATGCTGCCCTCTCCGGGCACGCTGACGCGCTTCGAGCCGCCGAGCGGCGAGGGCGTCCGCTGCGACGCCGGCTACCGGACCGGCGACACCGTGACCCCCTACTACGACCCGCTCCTCGCCAAGTTGATCGTCTCGGCGCCGACTCGCGAGGCTGCGATCGCCCGCGCGGCGGCGGCGCTCTCGGAGTTTCGCATCGAAGGGGTCAAGTCGAACGTGGAGTTGCACCGCCGGATCGTCTTCTCGGAGGCGTTTGGGCGGGGTGAATTGGACACCCATTTCCTCGAGCGGCTGCGCTAGCGGCTGCGATCGAGCGGATCAAAGGAGGCGGAGATGCCCACCGAGGTCGCGGCACATATCACGGGAACGGTCTGGAAGATCGAGAAGCGGGTCGGCGACGACGTCGCCAGCAACGACGTGCTGGTCATCCTCGAGTCGATGAAGATGGAGATGCCGGTCGAAGCGCCCACCAGCGGCAAGGTCCGGGAGGTCCGCTGCAAGGAGGGCGAGCCCGTTCAGGAAGGCCAGATCCTGATCGTGCTGGAATAGGAGCGCGCGAGGCCAGATCGCCGTCAGGACGGCCGGCCTCGCCAATGCCTCGTCGCCGCGCGCTCCATGCGCGGAGTCGGCGTTTCGACGAGCGCACCGCTCGGGGCTCGTGGGGGAGCCAGGTCGACCGGTAGGAGTCGACCGGCAGGGCCGTTTTGATGCGGCCGCCTAGTGACCGCGCGAGCGGTAGTAGTCCGCGAGGATCTTGCGGACCATCGCCGCGTCCGGCGAGTTCGGCTTGAGCTTGAGGTACTGCTCGTAGTGCGGCGCCGCCTTGTCCGGCTCCTGCAATTTCGCGTAGCAGATGCCGAGGACCTTGTGGGCGTCGGCCAACCGCGGGTTGTCCTTGAGCGCCTGTTCCAGCTTTCCAACCGCGCTGGAAAGGTCGCCGCCGTTGATGTCCTCGACCGCCGACTGGTACTCCGAGACGGCCTTGGCGTGGCGATCGACCTTCGGCTCCGCGGGCGCCGCGGGCGCCTCCGCCACCTCCGCCGGAGCGGCGTGATGTTCGTGGTGGCGCGCGGCCTTCGCCTCTTCGCGCGCCCGGGCCGCGCCCAGGTCGCGCCGGAGCTTGGCGACCCCCGGATCGTCGGGTGCAATGTCGGCCGCAGCCGAGAGCTTGGCCTCGGCCGTGTCGAGCCGCCGACCGCGGAGCGCGGACTTCGCCTGGGAGAGCAGCGCCTGGAGCTGCCGCCGGTTGACCGTCCGATGCGCCGGCGCCTCCTCGGCGTGCGGGGCAGGGGCCCTCTCGACAGCGGCGGCCGGCGCCGGTGTGGGCGCGGCCTTCGGTGCCACGGCCGGCGCCGCAGCGCTCGGAGGCGCCGCCGGACGGGGAAGGTTGGCCGCGAGCTGCGTTCCTCCCGGCGAGGCGTGCGACTTGGCCGGCGTCGGTTTCCCCCCCACCGTGAAGTAGATGCCGACCGCGGCAACGACGGCGAGTCCGCCGCCGATCGCGAGGTATGTCGGCACCTTGGAGCGGGGGAGGGCTGCCGCCTCGTCGTCCTCGGCCGGTGCCCCGCGGGGCGCCGGCGTCGGCCCGTCCTCGGGCTGGTAGGTGTAGTCCTCGCCGGGGCCGACGAAGCGGAGCTTGACATGGCCCAGCTCGACGAGGTCGCCGGGGGCGATCGGCGCGTCGGCGTAGTCCTCGCCGTTGACCCGAACGCCGTTGGCCGATTGCAGGTCGACGATCCGCCAGCCGCCCTTCGAATCGAACAGGAGTTTCGCGTGGTTGCGTGAGATCGAGCGGTGGTTGATGGCGAAGTCGTTGTCACCCTTCGTCCGCCCGATCCGGAATTCCGTCCTGCCGATGGTCACCTCGTCACCGGCCTGCTCGCCGCTGACGATCACGAGGCGGGGCCGCTCGGAGGCAGCCAGATCGCGGGCCTCACGCGCGGTCGCCGCGAGTTGCTCGGGGCGGATGATCGCGGTCGCTTGGTGGGCGGGTGGCTCCTCGTCCACGCCGGCGTCGACGGCCTCCATGTCCGGGATGGTCGGCGCGTGCGCCGAGACGGGGGTGGTGGCCCGGCCGCGGGCCCCGTCCGGCTGGGTGGTCGCGCGCCCGTCGTTCCCCCGGCTGTCGGCGACATCGGCTTCGATCGCGAGGTCGTAGTCGCCGATCTCGATGAGGTCGCCCTCTTGGACGGCGAGCTTGCCCTCGATCCGCTCTCCGTTGACGCGGACCCCGTTGAAGCTTCCGAGGTCCTCGACCAGGACCGTCCCGTCCTTGCGAACCAGGCGGCAATGCTTGCGCGAGACGTTGCGCTCGGTCAGACGGATGGTGTTGCCGTCCTGACGGCCGATTGAGATTTCATCCCGGGCAAACGGGACGACAGTCTTCCGTCCCTCGTCGTCCTCGATGATCAGCTTCATGGCGGCCCTCGACACTTTGGCAGCATATACCATACCGCTCCCCCCCGACGCCAAGTCCCAAACTCGCGAATCGCGAGGCGGTTCGGAGGGCAGACTCGGCGCGGCGCCGCCGGTATGCTAGGGGCCCGTGGCTTCGGCCATCCTTCGCGTACGAACCGATCGGGGGGAGGAGCGGCTCGACCTCGAGGACTTCGAGGCCAGGGTCGCGCGCGGCGAGATCGCGCCGCAGTGCCCGGTGCTCTTTCCGCCGGTCAGCGGCGACCGATGGGTCCCGGCCGGTTCACTCGAGCTGTTCCAGCGGCACTACTCGCCGCGGAGGCTCCACTTCACCCGCGCCTTCCGCCTCGGCGGCATCCCGCGCGTGACGGTTGCCTTCATCGCAATCGAGCTGGCGTGGTTCGCCGCGATGCAGCTCCGCCCCTCGCCGGAATCCGACGACACGCTCCTGCGCTTCGGCGCGAAGGCCGGGCCGCTGATGCTCGACCTGGGGCAGTTCTGGCGGCTCTGGACGGCGAACTTCGTCCACGAGAACCTTCTCCACATCGCGGTGAACCTCTTCGTCATCTTCAATTTCGCCGGGGCGCTCGAGACCGCGTATCGGGGCCTGGATCTCGCCCTGATCCTCGCGGCCTCCGCGCTCGGGACCACGCTCTGCTCCTTTGCCGTGTCCGATCCGGTCTCCGCCGGCGCCTCCGGGATTGCCTACGGCACGCTCGGCGCCGCGGTGGTGTTCGGCCTGAGATACCGGGAGATCCTTCCCGCCCGGTACCGGCGCGTCCTCGGCGGAGCGGTCGTCCCGACCGTCCTCGTCTTCCTATTCATCGGCTGGACGTCGAGCGGAGTCGACAACTGGGGCCACGTCGGCGGCCTCGCCGCCGGAGCGCTCGCGGTCCTCCCGATGCGGCCGCGGATGCTTTCCGACGCGCCCCACGGAGCGCGCCTCTGGCTCGGGCGGCTGTTGCCCCTCGCGCTGCTCGGAGGCCTCCCGCTCGCGGCTGGGCCGCTCGGCCGGCCGCTCCTGCCTCTGCTCGAGGAGCGCGTCGATCGCGACCTGGGGCTCGGGGTGCCGGTGCCGGTCGAGTGGCAGCGGAGCGCCGATCGGCTGGGGCCGATGGCGTTCTCGAACGGCCTGACGGGATACGGCCACGCGCAGATCGCCGCGGGAGGTTTTCTTTCGAACGGGATCGTCGATCTCGGGGCGGTGGAGCGGCGCTTCGTCCGCCAGGAGCTTCGCGACCCGGCGGCCGACGGGCGAATCGACGGGCTCGCCGTCGCCGCGTCAACCCCCACGACCGCGGCCGGGCTTTCCGGGCGGCGCATCGAAGCGAGCTTCCGCCGGGCGGGTCTCGACTTCCGGCTCGTCGCGTTGCTCTTGCGGCGGGGCCGGCTCGTCTACGAGCTCGAGCTGATCTGGCCGGCCGCCCTGCCGGGCTACCGCCGAGTCTTCGACCGGGTCGTCGCAGGACTCGCGGCGCGCGAGCCCGCGTTCCTCGAGCGCGCGAGGGCGAGGGTCCTGTTCGCGCCCGCGTCGGCCGACGCGCGCGCGCAGCTCGCGCAGGCCGAGGCCGCGCTCGCGCCCTGATCAGTTGGCGTAGCTCATGCCCGCGCTCGTCACGACGCGCGGAGCTGGAGTCGAAAGGGCCGCACCCGTCAACCCGTCGTAGGCCGTGCAGAGGAGCGACTTGTCCGTGCGCTCCTGGCAGTAGAAGAAGCCGTAGTTGCAGTAGGTCGTGTTGGGGCTGTCGCTGCTGCACGACGACTGGATCGAGACGCCGCCCCCGCCGCTGACGAGCCCGTCGTTCTGGTCGTCGAAGCGCAACTCGTGGGTGTGTCCCTCGAGCTTGAGGATCACGCCGCCCGGGTGGCTGTTGATGGCCGCCTGGACGTCGGCAACGAACGGACAGTCGCTCGTCGTGTTGTCGTTCGCGGTCGCGTCGTTGCAGCCCATGGCGTCGTCGGGCTCGTGGCGGGCGATGAGGGTGAAGGTCGTCGATGTCGCCAGGGTGGCGTTGAGCCAAGCCACCTGGGTCTGGTCCCACGCGTTGGCGGCGGTGATGACGAACTTCGCGGTGTCGCCGTTCGGGGCGGTGAGGGTGTTCACGTAGTAGGGCTGCCCGTTGGTGTTCGGCACGTTCATGTCGGCGAGCATCTGCATGAAAGCCGAGAACTCGGGGCTGCTGTAGGGGCTCATTCCAGGCGCCGGATTGGGTGAGCAGGACGCCAGGATGTTCGTCGAGTCGCACTCGTGATTCCCGAGCGTCGGATAGACCGGCACGTTGGCGTAGCTGGTGCCGGCGAGGATCTGCACCGCCTGCTCGTAGTCCGAGAACTCGGACGAGATGTCGCTGTCACCCTGTTCGACGAAGTCGCCGCTGGCGACCACCGCCATGGGCTTGAGCTGCGTGAAGTCGGTGTAGATCTGGTCGATCGTGCCGGTGGGGTAGGACATGCCGGAGCTGTCGGGCCGGGTGTCGCCGACCACGACGAAGCTGATGCCCGCGGGATCGACTGCAACCGTGCTTCCGGAGCTGCCCGTGCCGCCGCTCGTGCCGTTGCAGGACCAGGTCCCGCTGCTGCCGTTGCACGGGTCGAACGGATCGCACTTTCCGGTCTTGTAGTTGCAGTAGAACGGCGTGCCCGCGTCGGTCGTGCCGTAGCAGTACTTGCCGTCCGGGCAGGTCATGCCGGCGCCGGCCTCCTGCGAGCAGCACGAGGTCGTGCAGGAGCACGCTCCGGAACCGCCCGAGCCGCTACCGCTCGAGGTGCTGCCTTGCCCCGTACACGTCCCCCAGCCGCAGCCGCTGCCGCCGCTCGAGCTGCTGCTGGTCGAGCCCGACTGACTCGAGCCGCTCGACGAGGTCGAGCCGCCCGACTGGTCTCCGCTCGAGCCGGAGGTCGAGCTGGAAACGCCGCTGCCGCTCCCGCTTCCGGAGCTGCTCGACGCGGCTCCGCTGGCCGACCCGGAGCCACCGCCGTTCTGCACGGGCAGATAGCACTTGCCCCCGTGGCAGGTCTGCCCCGGCCGGCAGTCGGCGTTCGATTGGCAGGGCCCGGCGGGCGCGGGAGGCGGGCTCGAGCAGGAGAGTGCGACGGCCACGGCGCCGCCGGCGAGGGCGGCGAGCGATCGGACGAAAACGGCGGACGGGCGCTCGGCGTTCATGCGCGCGGCCCATAGCACGAATTCACGGTCCGGGAAAGCCGCCCCGAAGCTGGCCGCGGCGCGCGCGGCAATGCTAGACTGCCCGGCGATGCCACTGGACCTCGAGTTTGCGGCCCGGCCGGATCCCCTGGTCGGGCTGACGCTCGACCGCTACCGGGTGCTCGAGAAGATCGGCGAGGGCGGCATGGGGGCGGTCTATGCCGTGGAGCACGTCCTGCTCCAGAAGCGCATGGCCATGAAGCTCCTGCGGGCCGACCTCTCGCGCAAGCAAGACCTGGTCGCCCGCTTCCAGAACGAGGCGATCGCCGCGAGCCGGATCGGCCAGGAGAACATCGTCGCGGTCACGGACTTCGGCCGGACGCCGGACGGCCTCGTCTACTTCGTGATGGAAGAGCTCCACGGGGAATCGCTCGGCCGCGTCATCCACGGCGAGGGCCGCATCCCCGTCCCCCGGACGGTGGACATCGCGGCACAGCTCTGCCGGGCGCTCCAGGCCGCCCACGCGGCCGGCATCATCCACCGCGACCTCAAGCCGGACAACGTCATCCTCGTCGAGAAGGACGGGCGGCCCGACTTCGTCAAGGTCCTCGACTTCGGCATCTCGAAGGTCGGCGGCGCGGCCGGCGGCGAGCGGATCACCCAGGTCGGGACGATCGTCGGGACGCCCGAGTACATGGCGCCGGAGCAGGCCGCGGGCAAGCCGGTCGATCCGCGGTCCGACGTCTACTCCCTCGGCGTCCTCCTCTTCGAGATGTTGACCGGCCGGCTCCCGTTCGAGGGCGACACCGCCGTGGCGATCCTGCTCAAGCACCAGACACAGCCCCCGCCCCGGCTGTCCGACGTCATCCCGGACGGTGCGTTCCCGGCCGCGCTCGAGGCCGCCGTTGCCCGTGCGCTCGCGAAGCGGCCGGCGGATCGCCAGCAGTCGATGTCGGAGCTCCTCGCCGATCTCCAGGGATCCGCCGCGCAGGGCCGCTTCACGCAGCCCGAGCTGCGACTTCCGCCCGGCCGGGACGAGCCGTCGTCGGTCTGGATCACCCCCTCGCTCGTCTCGCCGCCGCCCAAACGCCCCTCGCCGGCGGCGGTTCTTCCGGTGGCGCCGAAGCCCGCCGTTCAGCCCCCTGCCGCCGAAGCGACGCAGACCGAGGTCACGGTCCCTCGCCGGTTCGCGTCGGCGGACGCCGAGGTGACCGTCCCCGCCGCGATCGGCCTCTCCGAGTTCGACGCCACCATGCCCGGTGGACCGGTGCCACGGCGCGGCCGCGGGATCTGGCTGGCGGTCGGGGCGGTCGTCCTCGTGGGAGCCGTCGCGGGCTACCTTTCGATCCGCCGGACGCCACCGCCCCCCGCACCCGAGGCGGCGACGGTGGCGGCGCCCGAGCTTCCCCCGCCGCCCAGCGCCCCCGTGCCGTCTCCCGTCCCGCGGCCGGAGGTGGCGCCGCCTCCCGTGGTTCCGCTCGCACCGAACCCGATGCGCGCCTTTTCCCGCCCCTTGTTGCGCGCGACCGCGCCCGCGCCCGCCGCCATTCCCCACCGAGCGGCACCCCCGCAGGCCGAGGCGCCCGCGGCCGATCCCTACCAGAAGGTCGACGACCTCAAGACGGCCTACTGAGCGGCCCTTCCCTTCGCGACGAGCCAGGCGTACCGGCGGCCGACCCGGAGGAGGTGCTTTTCGCCCGCCTCGAGCGCCCGCTTGTCGTCGGTGCAGCGCGCCCGATCCACGTCGACCGCGCCCTCGCCGATCTTCCGCCGCGCCTCGCTCTTGCTCGCGCAGAGTCGGCAGGCGACGAGCGCTTCGGGCAGCGTCGGAACGCCCGAGACCTCGAAGACCGGCAGGTCTTCGGGGACCGCGCCCTTCGCGAAGACGCGCTCGAACTCCGCTTCGGCCTCCGCCGCGGCCGCCTCGTCGTGGAACCGGGCGACGATCTCCCTC
>DAIDIT010000259.1 GCA_027451705.1 Pseudomonadota bacterium | reverse complement strand
TCCCCCGCGCCTGCGGCGCCCGTGACGGCGGCGGCGCCGCCCGCGGCGAAGCCCGACCGCCCGGCCCCTGCGCCGAACGGCGCCGAAGCCCGCGCCAACGGGGAGGGCGCCCGCGTCCGCGCCACGCCGGTGACGCGCAAGCTCGCGGCCGAGCACGGGCTGGATCTGGCCGCGGTGCCGGGAAGCGGCCCGGGCGGCCGGGTGTTGAAGAGCGACGTGATCGCGATGATGGAAGGTGCGCAGGCGCGCGAGGCCCCCAGGCCGGCGCCCGCCCCTGCGAGGCAGGTCGGAGACGACCGCGTACCGATTCGCGGGCTGCGCAAGCGGATCGCCGAGAACATGCAGCGCAGCAAGCGGACCGCGGCGCACTTCACCTTCGTCGAGCAGGTCGACTGCACCCGGCTCGTCGAGATGCGGAAGCGGATCAACGAATCGCAGCCGAAGGACGGCGGCATCAAGCTCTCGTTCCTTCCCTTCGTCGTCAAGGCGGTGATCGAGGGGCTGCGGCGGTACCCGACGCTGAACGCGTCGGTCGACGACGAGAAGAACGAGCTCGTGATCAAGCACCACTACGACATCGGGATCGCGGCTTCGACGCCCGACGGGCTCATCGTCCCGGTGATCCACGGCGCGGACGGGCGGAGCCTGCGAGGCTTGGCGGAGGAGATCGAGCGGCTCGCGGCCGACGCGCGCGCCGGCAAGAGCCGGCTCGAGGACCTGCGCGGGGGCACCTTCACGATCACCAGCCTGGGACAGCTCGGCGGGCTCTTCGCGACGCCGGTCATCAACCACCCCGAGGTGGCGATCCTGGGGATCCACCGGATCCGTCCGACGCCGGTGGTCCGGGAAGGACAGGTCGTCGTCCGCGACGTGATGCACGTCGCGTGCGCCTTCGACCACCGGGTCATCGACGGCTCGGTCGGAGCGCAGTTCACCTACGAGGTGATCAAGTACCTCGAGAACCCCGAGCTGCTGATGCTCGAGCTGGCCTGAGCCACGGATGTCGGCGCGTCGACAAACCGAAGTCGGAGCGTTGCCGGGCGGGCGGCGGACCGGAAGTCGGAGCCGTTCGCCGGAGCTCCGGCCGGCGCCGGCCGATGCTCCGCAGGAGCGGGTCGAGCCGGCGCGCCGGGCGCGACATCGCGAGATCTACCGCTGGATGATCTTCCTGAGGACGCTCGACGAGCGGATGCTCACGCTCCAGCGGCAGGGGCGCATCGGTTTCTACGGAAGCTGCTATGGCCAGGAGGCGGCGACGATCGCCTCGGCGGCGGCGCTCGAGCCGGGCGACTGGATCTTCCCGGCGCTCCGGGAAGCCTCCGCCATGTTGCTCCGCGGCTTCCCCGTCGTGCCGTACCTCTGCCAGGTCTTCGGGAACGCCGGCGATCCCGCCAAGGGGCGGCAGATGCCGTCCCACCAGGCCGACGCCTCGGTCCGGCAGGTGAGCTGGTCGTCGGTGATCGGCACCCAGCTCCCGCAGGCGGTCGGGGCGGCCTACGCGGCGCGGCTGCGGGGCGAGGCGACCGTGTTCATGGCCTACCTCGGCGACGGCGCGACGTCGAGCGCCGACTTCCACCACGCACTGACGGCGGCGGCCCGCTGGAGGGCGCCCGTCGTCTTCTGCTGCCAGAACAACCACTGGTCGATTTCGCTGCCGGTGGCGCGACAGACCGCCGCCCAGGAGTTGTGGAAGAAGGGGCTGGCCTACGGCATCCCGTCGAAGCGGATCGACGGCAACGACCTCGGCGCCGTGTACGCGGCGTGTGACGAGGCCGTCGCGCGGGCCCGGCGCGGCGAGGGCCCGGCGTTCCTCGAACTGCTCACCTACCGCCTCGGCGCGCACAGCTCGTCCGACGACCCGACGCGCTACCGGGACCCGGCCGAGGTCGAGGTCTGGAAGAGACGGGACCCCTTGCTCGTCGGGCGCGGCTTCCTCGAAGCGGCCGGTGTCTGGAGCGCGGCCGACGAGGAGTCCGCCTGGCGCGAGGCGGGAGACCGCGTCGCCCGGGCCGTGGCGGAGGCCGAGGCGTTTCCGCCGCCGGCGCCCGATACCCTGTTCGACGATCTCTACGCCGACCCGCCCTGGATCGTCGCCGAGCAGCGGGCGATGCTTGCCGCCGAACTGGCGGCCGCGCCGCGCGCGCACCCCGGGCGGGGCTAGCCGGCGTGTCGGGCCTGCCACTCGTCGTTCGCCGGCTGGGGCGGGTCGAGTACGCCGACGGACTGCGTCTCATGGAGGCCCTGCGCGCGCGCCGGACGGCGGGCGAGATACCGGACGTGCTGCTGTTGGTCGAGCACCCGCCGGTGCTGACCCTGGGGCGCGGCGCACGCCGGGAGCACGTCCTCGCGTCCGCCAGCGAGCTGGAGGCGCGCGGCGTCGAGTTGTTCGAGACCGACCGCGGCGGCGACGTGACCTACCACGGGCCCGGACAGGTCGTCGGCTACCCGATCGTCGAGTTGCCCCCGGGCAGGCGCGACGTCCGGCGATGGGTCCGAGACCTGGAGGAGGCGATGATCCTCGCGGCGGCGGACCACGGTGTCGCCGCCGGAAGGCTCGAGGGGATGCACGGGGTCTGGCTCGGCGAGGGCGCCGAGCCCGAGACGCCCGGGCCGTCCCGCAAGCTCGGGGCGATCGGCGTGCACCTGACCCGCTGGGTCAGCACGCATGGCTTCGCCTTCAACGTGACGACGCGGCTTGAGGACTTCGGTCTGATCGTCCCGTGCGGGATCTCGGGGCGGGGTGTGACCTCGCTCGCCGCCGAGCTGGGCCGCGACCCGGCGAGCGACGGCGTCGAGCGCAGCCTGGCTCGGCACCTCGCGGATGTCCTGGATCGAAGACTCGAATGGGTGGAGACCGACGCGACGTTCGTGCAGGTCCAAGTCGTCCGCCGGGGAAAGTCCGGAGTCGAGCTGCTCGCGCTGCGGCGTTCCCCCGATCGAGGCGGGTTCTGGCAGCCGGTCACCGGGCACGTCGAGGGGGGCGAGCAGATGCCGGCCGCCGCGGCCCGCGAACTGCGCGAGGAGACCGGTCTCGACGCCGCGCCCGTCGCGCTCGGATACCGCCACTCGTTTCTCTGGGATGCCGGGCCCATGCCCGTCATCGCGGAGGAGCGGGCGTTCGCGGTACGGGCCCCCCCCGACTTCGAGCCGGCCTTGGACGGACGCGAGCACGTCGAGGCACGCTGGATTCCTCCCGAGGAGGCGGTGCGGATCTTCCCCTTCGCCGGCCTCCGCCGAGGCGCCGAGCTCGCGCGACGTTGGGGGGACGCGTGACGCCCGCGCCCGACCCGATCACCGACGCGGGCGCGCTGGCCGGCCTGGTGCGGCAGCTCGAAAACGAGCCCACGATTGCGATCGACACCGAGGGCAACAGTTTTCACGCCTACGCGGAGCGAGTCTGCCTCCTCCAGATCGGCGTACCGGGACTCGAGGTCCTCGTGGATCCACTGGCCGTCGACGTCGGCCCGCTCGGAGCCCTGTTCGCGGATCCGTCGCGCAAGCTGCTCTTTCACGGAGGCGACTTCGACATCCGAAGCCTTCGGCGCGATTTCGGCTTCTCGTTCGGACGAGTCTTCGACACGATGGTCGCCGCGCAGGTCCTCGGGCTCGCGGAGTTGGGCCTGGCAAGCCTGCTCAGGGCCCGGCTCGGGGTCTCGATCGAGAAGGGCGAGCAGCGGAGCGATTGGGGACGGCGTCCGCTCACGGACGAACAGCGGCGGTACGCCGCGGCGGACGTGAAGCACCTCCCCGCACTGGCATCGAGCCTCGAAGCCGAGCTCGTCGCGCGCGGCAAGCGGGAGGAGGCCGAGCGGCGCTTCGAGGGTCTCCGGAAAGTCGTGGCGCGCGAGCGCCGCTTCGACGTCGAGGGCTGGCGCAAGCTCCGAGAGGCCCGGACGCTCGGCCCCGAGCAGGCCGAGGTCCTCAGGAAGCTCTGGATCGGACGCGAGGCTCTCGCCAAGGCGCTCGATCGTCCGCCGTTCAAGGTGGTGGGCGAGCAGGCGATGGTGGAGATTGCCCGCCGTCGCCCACGGGACCTCGCCGAACTGCGCCGGATCGCCGGCGTGAGCGAGCTGCTCGTGCGAAAGCTCGGCGGAGCCGTGATCGGGACGGACGAGGCGGCGGGATCGACCGAAGGGACGGATCCGGACTAGGCTGAGCGGGTGGTTCTCGCGCTTCTTTTGGGTGCGGCGTCCCTGGCGCCGGCGCCCCCGACGTGGGGGCCGCTGCCGAAGCTCGCTGCGCTCCAGGTCGCCCTGAAGGGAGAGCCGGCAGGTGAACGCCCGCACCGGGATCCCAGAATCGCGCTCGCGCGTGCCCGGCGCCTTTGGGTCCAGGGGCGGTTCGGCGAGGCGTCGCGCGCGCTCGAAGGGGTGGGCGACGAGCCGCTCCTGGGGCCGTTTGCAGATCTGGTGCGCGGCCAATCGCTCTTCTACGCGGGCCGTCCGGACGAGGCGGCACGGGTCTTCGCGGAGCTCGTCCGTTCTCCGGAATCGGTCGTGGCGGAGCGGGCGGGGCTCGCCCTCGGGGAGGCGGAGCTCGGAGCCGGCCAAGCCGCTCGGGCGGTTGCCGCGCTTCGAGCGGCCACCGCGCGAGGTGGGGCGAGCTGCGTCGTCTGGGAGGAGCTGGGACGCGCCGCGGAGTCCGCCGGCGATCGATCCGGCGCCGCCCGTGCGTGGCGCGAGGCGTGGCTGCGGGATCCGACCGATCCGGCGGCCATCGAGGCACGGCTGGAGATGGACCGGAGGGAGACGGGAGCGGCCGGCGCGACGGGCCCCGGCGGACTCCTGCGCCAGGCCCGCCTTCTGCTGCGGAAGGGACGGCCCGAGGCGGCCCATTCGGACCTCGCGCTCGCAGCGGCCGAAGCGGGGGCAGGATCGCCGGCCGCCGCTCGAAGCGTGCTCTACATGGCGCAGGCGGATCGCGCCCTGGGCCGCGATGACGAGGCGGTGGCGCATTGGCGCGCGGCCGCCGCGTCCCGGGATCCCGCGGTCGCGGCGGAGGCGAAAATCGCTCTGGCGCGGCGGGTCGAGGCCGACGGGGACTGGCGGCAGGCGACGGGGTTGCTCCTCCAAGCCGCCGAGCTTCGGCGGGGTCGGCGCGAGGGACGCGACGCCGCGTTCCTGCGGGCCTGGATGCTCTGGCAGCACGGCGAGATTCGCGAAGCGCTGGCGGGCTTTCGCGCCCTCGCCGCGAGGCCCCGAGCTCCGCACGGCGACGAGGCGCTCTGGTGGGAAGGCTGGGCCCTCTACCTCCAGGCCGTGGATCGTGGGGCCGGCCGCCCTGCCTCCCGGGAGGCGTTCGACGCCGCGGCCCGCGCCTGGGAAGGCCTGGCGCGCCTTTCTCGATCCCACCTCGCGCCGCAAGGGCTCTACTGGCTCGCCCGGGCCTACGAGCGCGCGGGCCACGCAGAACGCGCCGCGGGCGCCCGAGGCCGGCTGCGCGCGCTCGCGCCCGGCTCCTACTATGTGCTCCTCGCCGGTGGACCTTCGGACGTCGCGACGGTCGCCTGTCCCACCTCGATGTCCGCCGCCCTCGAGGCGTCCATCCGTCGCGCGGCCTGGCTCTGGGCACTGGGCTACCGCCGCTATGCGGACCTCGAGCTGGGCCATGCGGCCCGCGTCGCGAGGGGTCCGTCCGAGTCCTCGGCGGTCGCTC
The DNA here is from genome assembly GCA_027451705.1 of Pseudomonadota bacterium. Lineage (GTDB taxonomy): Bacteria > Myxococcota > Myxococcia > Myxococcales > JAKAPL01 > JAKAPL01. Next base: position 21,896 of record DAIDIT010000259.1, on the reverse strand, counting down.
AGATCGACGCCGTCCTCGGCGAGCCCGGACGTGCTTTCGCGCTGGCCGCCTCGGGGCGGGCCTGCGCCGGTCCGGACGCGCTGTTCCCGCGGCCATTCCGGGACGCGGTCGTCGGTGCGGCGAGGGCGGCGGGGCTCGACCCGCTGCTGATCTGGTCGATCATGAGACAGGAGAGCCGGTTTCGGCCGTCGGCGCGATCGGCGCAGCAGGCGGGCGGGGTCATGCAACTGCTCGGCGGTACGCAGACCCGCATCGCCGCCATCACCGGCGTTCGCCCCCTCGCCCCCGACGTCGCCTCGGATCTGGCGGCGGCCGCCTGGTACCTGAGAGCCCTCTCGGAGCGGTTCGCGGGCAACGCTGCGCTGGTGGCGGCGGCGTACAACGCGGGTCCGGAGCCCGTCGCTTCGTGGCTCGCGACGATCGGCAGGCGGCCCATGGACGAGTGGGTCGAGAGGATCCCGTACAAGGAGACGCGCGGGTACGTGAAAGCGGTGCTCGCGAACGACGCCCACTACCAGGCGCTCTTCGGCCCCGGAGCCCGGGAAGCGCGAACGCTCGATCCGGACGTTCGGATCGACGTCGAGGTTCGAGAGGGGGTCGCGTTTTGATGACCCTCGCGCCGGCCATCGCCGCCCACGTTCTCGTTTCCGCGGTGGCCGGGCCGGTCCCGCTGGCCCCGCTCCGACGGGCGGTCGCGGAGGCCTACGCGCGCCTGGGCGAGGCCCCGCCGCCGTGGGATCCCGCGCTGTCCCGGGCCGCGGCCGCGGTCGCGGGTGATCGTGCCACCGGGCTCGATCCGCCCGAACTGCTACAGCGCCGGGACCAGGAAGCGGGGCTCGGCGATCCCGCGCCGGCCGGATTCCTCGTCGAGGGGTCCGATCTCGATCTGGTCGGCCGAACGCTTTCGGCCCGACTCCCGTCGCTCCCAGGGGCCGATGCGATCGGCATCGGCGCGATCCGGGCGAAATCGGGATTGATTCGCGCGGTCGTGCTCAGAGCGCGTCGGAGGGCTTGGATCGAGCCTCCGCCGCGGGCCATCGCGCCCGGCGGAACGGTCCGGCTCGAAGGTCGCCTCGCCGAGGGACTGCGTCGGGCGACGATCGACGTCGAGGGGCCCGACGGCCGCGTGACCTCGTTGCCGATTCGGACCGAAGGGAACGCCGTGCAGGCGAAGCTCGAGTTGCGTGCGAAGGGCCGCTATCGCATGGAGATCATGGTCGACGGAGACGGCGGGCCGGAGGTCGTCTGGCTCCGCGACGTCTGGGCCGGGTCGGAGCCGCCCTCGGCGGTGTCGTCCACCGCGTCGGCCGCGATCGAGCCGGCCGATCCGCGCGCCGGGCGCCAGGCCGTCTTCGAGTCGATCAACCGCCTGCGGCTCGGACAGGGTGAACCCGCGCTCGCCTACGACGCGCGGCTCGAGGCGATCGCGGAGGCATACGCGAAGGAGCTTCGCGACCTGCATCTGCTGGCACACGTCTCACCGCGCTCCGGCGACCTCGTGACGCGCCTGCGTCGCGCCGGCTACCGCTACGCGCGGGCGGGCGAAAACCTCGCGCAGGGACCGGACGTCCTTCAAGCGCAGTCGTTGACGGCCGGGAGCCCCGGCCACCGGCGGAACATCCTCGATCCGAGCTTCGACCGCTGCGGAATCGGGATCGCAAAGGTCATCGGACCGGCGGGGGAACACTCCGTCATCGTGACCGAGCTGTTCGCGGGGGGCTAGGCGAACGGGGCTTGTCGCGGCCAAGCCGGGCTGCGAGACTGGAGAGGCGTGGGTCCCGGCGCCACAGCGGGGGTGGCGGCGGCGCGAGTGAGTTCGCGCCTGGCGTTGCTTCGCAGGCTCGGACGGGACCCGGGGGCGGTGGCGTGCCGCGTGGTCGGCGCCGTGGACGGCATGCCGTTCCGACTGGGTGAAGGGCCGCGGGATTTCTGCCTCCCGTTCGCCTGGGACGACCGGATCGACGGACTGGCCACGTCGGCGGTCGAGGGACTCTGCGAACTGCTTTCGGCCCGTCGGCTCCCGGGGCAGGGTTCGGCGCCGCCCGCTCGTTTCGGGGTGCGTCACGGGCTGCCCAGGGGGGCGGCGGCCGTCGCGGAGGCGGCGGCGCTCGATCCCCACCTCGATCCCGCCCTCGCCCTCGCATGGTGGGACCGCGTCGCCGCGGAGCTGTCGGCGGCGCTCGAGGCGGCCTTCCGGCGCGCGTTCGACGCCGAGCTGGCGGCGCCCGAAAGGCCGCCTTTCGCGTACCTCGTCGCACTCGCGTGCACGGGGCTGCCGGCCCGGGTCAAGTCCCAGAGCCTCCGGGGATTCACCTACGAGCGGCTCGAGAAGGCCGTCGGCTTCGCCTTCTTCGCGCTCGTGGAAGCGGCGGCCGGCGCGGCAATGGACGAGCTGTCGGGCCGTCCGGGTCCGATCGATCCCGGCCCCTCCTTCGACCGCGTTCGCCTGGTCCTCGATCCGCTCGCCTTTTGTTCGATCCGCACGCGCGCGCTCCAGAACGACGTCAACCCCTGGGATCTGCCGGAGGAGGCGTGGGAAGCGTGGGAGGGGCGCACCGGAAAGGCCCTCGAGGCCTCGGGTAACTGGTCACAGGTCGAGCGCGAGGCGATGGACCGGGTCGTCGCGGAGCCCCGCCTTCGCGAGACCCTCGAGCGCGTCGGCCGGCGGGCGAGGCTGCGGGAGCGGCTCCTCGCCTTGCTTCAGGACTTCGACCGCGGCGACGACGCCTCGTTCGCGGAGGCGCGCGCGGCCCTGGCCTCGAACGAGGCACTCGACGCCTTCCGCGCGGATGGGCGCGCCGCGCTCGCGGCGCTGCGTCCCGCGGCCGCGCAGGCGCGGACGCTCCTGTCCCCGCTCCTCGGTCCTGGCGCGACCTCCGAGGACCTCCAGCGGGGGGTGGACTCGCTGATCGCGTACCGGGCAGACCGGCTGATCGCCGACGCCATCGACCTGGCCCTTCGCGGGCTGCGCGACGAACGCAGCCGCGCCGGAAGCCACGAACTGGCGGAGCTGTACCGCCGGGGCCGTCTGTACCGCCTCTCCGGCGACGGAATGCCTCTGATCCAGACGGCGGAGACGCGATCGGCCGGGTTCCTCTTCGTCGACCTCAAGGGATTCACGCAGCGGACCGTCCGGTCGAAGGAGATCGCGGTCGCCGATTTCCTCCGCACGGAGTTCTACGAGCCGATCCTGGCCGCGGCGCGGGCGCAGATCGAGACCCAGGCGGACGAACTGCGGCTTCTGAATCTCGTCGGCGATGCCGCCGCGTTCGCCGGCGACATCCCGCGGCTCGTGAGCCTCGCGGTGCAGATCCGGAAGATCTGCGCGGATTACGAGCGCAAGCTCGAGGCGCTGGCTCCCGGCGCCCCACGCCGGGCCGTGGATCCCGCGATCGAGCGCCAGGCGATCGAGTCCCGGCAGACGGTGGAGGAGGAGCCGTTGCTCCTCGAGAAGACGCTGCTCGAGGGCGAACTGGCGCGCAAGGCGGCGCTCTCCGCACAGCAGCTCTGGGCGGAGCTCGAGCGGCAGCTCGCGGCCCGAAACGCCCAACTCGCCGCGGCGTTCGAGGCGGCGTCCGCGAGACTCGCTGCGGCCCTCGAAGTCGAGCGCCCCGCGCTCGAGGCCGAGTTGGCCCGAATCGGCAGCGCGCAGGAGGCACTGGTCTCGGGTGCCCACAAGGCGCTCGAACGGCTGGAGGGCAAGCCCGACGCGGCGCGCGCCGCGGCGGTGCTGGAGCTGCTGACCGGGAGGGAGCGGTCCCGGCTCCAGGAACTGGACCGGGCGCTGGCGGCGGTGCGCGAGCGGGCCGCCCGCGAACTGGCGGACGCCGCCCGCGCCGCACGTGAGGCCGGGTCGGGCCTGGTCGCAGGAGTCTTCATCAGCTTCGGGACCGCGCCCGAGGACATCCGAATTCCCGACCCGGTCTTCGGGGAGGTACGGGTCAGCGTCGCGGAGCGGCTGAACGAGGCGGCCCGCGGTACCGGCCGCTCGGGGAGGGTCAAGGCGGAAGCCGACGACGAGGCACGCAGGTCGGCGATCGCACGCGGGAACGCGGCACTCCGGGATCCCTTCCTGGTGCACCTGGACGCTCCGGACGCGGGCCAGCCTTCGTCCGAGATCTACAACGGGGGGCAGGCGCTTTCGGCGGAGGCGCTCGACACTTTCCTGCGCGCGACGGCGGGGCCGCGTTTCCACTTCGAGCGGACGGTGGTCCGGGCCGAGTTGGCGGAGGAGATCGTCGCGAGGCTGCTGTTGCCCGAGCGCTGGAAGCTCGTCGTCAGCGTTCCGGCGCTCGGCAAGATCGCCGACGCCCTGGCGTTTAGACGCGTCGGTCCGATCGTCTTTCGCGGCTTCGAGGAGGCGGGGGCGTGCACCGTCTACGAGATGTTGCCGGCGGATGGCCCACTGATGCGGCTGCTCCTCCGCAACCACCTCGCGCACTGGGCGCAGGAAGCCCGAGCTTCTCCGGCGGGACTGCTCACCTGCCTGCCGCGCGAAGCGGGCTAGGCGAGCCGGCGCTGGGTGGCGTAGCCCTCGAGGCCACCCTCGACCTCTGGGCTCACGAGGCCCAGCTCGCAGGCCGAGCAGGTCCAGCTGTTCCAGCCGCGGACCACCGCCTCGTCGAGGCAGTCGTCGTAGTGGGGACAGAAAAGCCGGCGGTGCGACTCGACGCCGTGCTTGGGGCCCTGGGCATCGGGGTTGATGGCGGTCTCGAGCGCGGTGGGATTCGGTTTCATGGCCAGCGTCTCCTCCAATCCTCTCCCCCGCGGGCACCAACGCGACTGCGGCACTTCCGAAGAGCGGCGCGAATCTCGCACCGCGTCATGCCGCTGTCAACCACCCCCCTCCGGTCGCCCGGCGGCCGACAGGAGGGCCTTCTCGATCCGTTCCGCCGTGTGGCGCCAGAGAAATCGGGCGGCGACCCGCTCCCGGCCGAGCTCTCCCATCCGGCGGGCGCGCGCCGGATCGCGGAGCAACGCGTCGACGGCCCGAGCGAGCGCGGAGTCGTCCCCCGGTGGCACGAGGAGCCCCGTGACTCCGTCGTCGACGATCTCGGGCACCGACTCGACGTCCGTCCCGACGCACGGGAGCGCGCACGCCATCGCGTCGAGAAAAGCCAGGCCGAAAGGCTCGAGGAGTGTCGGGAGCACGAAGATCGTGGCCAGGGAGAGCAGGTCGGGAAGCTCGCGGAACGGGAGCGCGCCGACCTGTATGGCGCCGCGCGGAAGCTGGAGCGGCTCCACCGGGCCGACAATCAGCAGTTGCAGCCGCGGCCAGTCCCGCCGGAGGCGCGCGAGCGCGCGCAGGAGGACCCGCCCACCCTTGCGGTCGAAGTCCCTCCCGACGAATGCGAGCGTCTGCCCGTTGTCGCGCCGCGACGGGACGTTCGGAAAGACGTTGGCCCCCGCTCCAGCCACCTCGATCGACGAGGGATCCATTCCGTAGTGGCGGACCAGCGACTCTGCCACGCGGCGGGAATAGGGGCAGAGCGCCGCGGCCTGGCGGTAGACGGCGGTCTCCCGTCCGTACCAGGCGCGGCCGTAGTCGACCGCGGGCGGCTGGCCGTGGCCCGGAAGCCCGGTCACCTCGAGCGCGGCGCGCCGCGTGTGGTCGAGGTAGAGGACGTAGGGAAGGGCGGGCGGCCGTCCGGGGGAGAAGAGGGCCCCGTGCTGCAGCACGACGTCGGGTGCGGGCTCCGCGCCGCGGATCAGCCGCTCGGCGTGGCGCGAATGGACGTCGAAGGCGAACGGGGTGTTCCAGCGGTGCCGCAGCGCGTGCCGGCCGAAGCGAAGCGCCGCGGCGCCCAGGTGAACGGGCAGCGCCCAGCCAAGCCGTCGCGCCCCGTCGCGCGGGCGCCATTCGAGCGGGCCGGTACCCTGGATCTCCACGACGCGGTGACCGCGGGCGCGGAGCTCGGGGCAGAGGCCCAGGCGGACCCCGCTCGTCTCGCCGGGGTGGACGTAGGCGACTGTCAGCAAGCGTCGCTCGGCGTCTTTCATTCGCCTCACCGTCCCACCGGGGGCTCTCGCGCTCGCCGGCGTGGGAGGTCCGGCGGGGCACGGGAAGCTAGTGCCGGCGGGCGGACCGCGGGAGAGACGCGCCCGGGGTCGGGCGCGGGCGCACCTCACTGCTCGAGCTGCTCGAGCCGCTCGGTCGCCTGGCGCAGGAGCTGGAACTGGTGGGGCAGTGCGATGTCGAAGCGATCGGCCCCGAAGAGGCCGCGGGCGATCCCTGCCCCGGCGGGGTCGAGGTGCATCCGCGCCATTGCGCTCGCGAATAGCGCGCGCTCGCCGTAGCTCGTCTGCGGGCCGGCGCAGAGGACGTCGCCCGGGATGGGACCGAAGGTCGCGATCGGGCGGAACGCGACGTTGGCGACCTCGACCGTCTCGGTCCAACCGGCGGACCGGATCCGGTTGGGCCTCCCGCGGGGGTCGATCGAGCAAAAAGTCGCACCGGCGTCGGCTTCTCCGGAGGCGACCGCCTTCACGACGGCGGCGTGCGAGCCCTCGAACGACTCCCACGCAGGCCGGATCCCGCTCTCCGAGAGGGCGTGGGCCGCGAGCACGTAGCCCGCCGACGAGTCGCGGCTGACCCAGGCGATTCGCCGGCCCCCGAGGTCCGCGAGGATGCGGATCGGCGCCGGGTCGCGCACGAAGACGACGCCGTGGTAGCTGTTCGAATCCCCGCGCACCGCCTGGAGCAGGAGCCGGAGCTTCCCGGTACGCTCGGTCCGGGCGAACGTCGCGGCCGGCAGCCATCCGAAGGTGAGCTTTCCGGCAGCGAGCCGCTCGGCCACCTCCGAGAACGTTTCGACCGCCGCGACCTCGAGGTCCGGAAGGCGGCCGTGCTCCCGCAGGAAGTCGCGAAGCGGCAGTCGGTGCCGGTCGATCCGATCCACCCCGGGCGACGGTCCCAGGCCGAAGGAAGGGGCCATCTACCGGCGGCTCCCTGCCGGTCCGCGCGACATGCGAGGCATGGCCACGATCGTCCTTGCCATGGCGCTACCGTAACCGATCGCTCATCGGCCGAAAAGCCGCTCCCACAGCGATCGCTCGCGCTCGGGAGGGGCCGGCGGGACGCGGGCGGATCGCTCGGCCTCCCCGCGCGCGCCGCCGCGGCGGAAGACGAGCGGCGCCGCCTCGGCCTGCTCGAACGCGGCGTCGTCGAGGACGCCATTCTCGTGCAGGAGCGAAAGCACGCGATCGACCCGCTCCTCCCAGTGCGGCGTGAGCGCGCCGCGCAGGTAGTAGAGCTGGTAGTAGCGCTTCGGGCTCGGGATGATCGTCGCGAGGAACGCCGCCTCCTTCGGAGCGAGCTGGGCGGGAGCCACGCCGAAGTAGCGGTTGGCCGCCTCGCCCAACCCGTAGACGTCCGGGCCCCACTCGATCGTGTTCAGGTAAAGCTCGAGGATCCGCCACTTCGGCAGCGTGGCCTCGACCTGGAGGGTCACGAGCGCCTCGCGGATCTTGCGCGCCAGGGTCTTCGTCCGACTCAGGAAGAGGTTCTTGACGAGCTGCTGGGTGATCGTGCTCCCGCCTCGCACCGCCTCGCCGCTGCTGATGTCGCGGGCAATCGAGTCCTTGATCTCGTCGAAGTCGAAGCCGTGGTGGCCGAAGAAGCCCCCGTCCTCCGAGGCGACGACCGCTCGCGGCACGTACGGAGGAAGGCTCGCGATCGCGACGAAGTGCGGGTTCGCCGGACCGACCTCGAAGCTGCGGTGCGGTCCCTCGTCGTCGCGCGGCGTGTAGCGGAACGGCTTTCGGAGGAAGTCCGCGTCACCGTCCCGCCGCGCCGCCTGGCGCAGGCCGCGGAGGTCGATGTCGGCCTTGCGGATCTCGATTCCGTCGAGCCCCTCGCCGAGCGGGCCGCCCAGGGCGATGTCGGCCTTCAGGCTTCCCTCGACGCGCGGGGCGTTCGACGGCGGCTGGAAGGCGCGGGGGAGCGAGTCGATCGTCTTCTGGAGGTCGAGGCCGTCGCCGAGCGAGACCTCGACGTCCACGGACCGCGGTGCCGCGAGCGCCAGCCGCAGGTCGACGTCGATCGCGCCCCCACCGAGGTCGATGCGGGCCTTCTGCGTCTGAAACGTCTTCGTCGCCGGCCGCCAGGTGAACGGACCTTCGAGGGAGAACGAGAGGCCGGAGACCGGCTCGGGATCCAGCCGGGGCCACGCGACGGAAAGGCCGTCGAGCGCGACGCGCGCCGTTCCCGACACCGCGCCATCCTCGCCTCGCCGCACCGACAGCACGCCGCCGAGCGTGCCGTCGAGGACCCTGGCGGTGAAGCGCTGGAACCATGCGGGCGGCAAATCGACGAGGCGCAGCCGCTCGAACCGCACCTGCGCCTCGCCGGCGCCGGTGGCGCGATCCGCTCGGCCCTCGACCGAGAACCGGCCGGAGCGGCCGTCGAGCAGCGCCCCGTCGATCGTCCAGCGGAGCCGCGTGCCGTCGTGGGCCCAGCGCACGTCGAGGGACAGTGGTCCGAGGGTCCCGAGGCCCGCGCCCGCCTCGGTCGGCGGATCGACGTACAGGTCGCGGATGCGGACGACGGGCGGCGCGTGCGCCGCGGCGCCGGCGGCGGTCGGGGGGGCGGGGTGCGCGGTGTGGCCCATCTGGCGCAGGAGTGCGTGGACCCCTTCGCCGCCCCTGCCCGGGTGGAGTCGCACCCAACGCAACGAGATCGACGCGGCGCGAAGCGTCCCGTGGAGCAGGGCGCCGATCGTCGGGCGCACGGTCACCCGCTCGGCCGAGAGGACCGGCACGGCGCCGTCCGGCCAGGCGCCGAGCCGGAGGTCGTCGAGCTCGACCGAACCGAGCCAGCCGACGTGCACGCCGCCGCGGATCTCGGCGCCGGCGATCCGTTCGGAGACCGCGCGGCGCGCCCGGCCGTCGATCCACTGCGACAGCGGCGGGACCGAGACCACGACGTGCAGGGCGACCACCGCTGCGACGATGGCACCGAGCGCGGCGGCGGCCCGGAGGATTCGACGCTGCCAGCGCTCTGGAAGCGCGTAGAAGCGGGGCGCGAGCCTGCGGACGAGGAAGAAGCGCGGGTCCGTCGGCGCATCGCCCTCGCCCTCGTCCGTCCGGAAGGGCAACGGGGACGGCAGGCGCAGCTTCGGCAGGGCCACGCCCGCGGTTTACGCGGGAACGCGGAGCGGGTCAACGAGAGGTGGCCCCGCCGGCACCGCTTCTCCCGAACGGGAGCCTGCGGCCCGTTCGAGACTTGCCGCGGCGGCGGGTCGGCACCAACCTTCCTTGCGACCGAGGGGACGCCGAGCGAGGACCGGACGTGGATGCCATTCCTGAAACGCAGGGCTTTGCGCCCCCCGTGCTGCTCGTCGACGACGAGGAGAGCAGCCTGCGCCTTCTCAAGGAGATCCTCGAGGCCCGGGGACAGCCCGTCGAACTGGCCGCGAGCGGCGCACAGGCGCTCGCCCGACTCCAGGCCGGCGCCCCGTTTGGGAGCGCCGTCATGGACCTGCGGATGCCCGACATCGACGGGCTCACCGTCCTGCGTCGCTACCGCGAGGGTGGCGGTCAGGTGCCGGTCATCATGCTCTCCGGCGACGCGGAGGCCGGCCTGGTGGTCAAGGCCATGCGCGCCGGGGCGACCGACTACCTGACGAAGCCGATCGTGGTCGGCGACCTGGTGGCCGCGATCGACCGGGCGCGACACCGCGAGGGCGCGCCGCTCCCACGCGCCGTGGCGGAGGAGAGGGCCGACGCGTCCCTGCCGGGCTGGGTCGGCGCCAGCGTCCAGATGCAGAAGACGTGGGAGATCGTCGAGCGCGTGGCCGACTCCGACGTCCCCGTGCTCGTTCACGGCGAGAGCGGTGTCGGCAAGGAGGTCGTGGCCCGCGAGCTCCACCGGAGGTCGCGCCGAAGCGGCCAGGCTTTCGTCAAGATCAACTGCGCGGCGCTCCCGGGCGAGCTGCTCGAATCGGAGCTGTTCGGCCACGAGCGCGGCGCCTTCACCGGAGCCACCGCCGAGAAGCCCGGCAAGTTCGAGTTGGCCGACCGGGGCACGCTCTTCCTCGACGAGATCGGCGAGATGGACGTGCGGCTCCAGGCGAAGCTCCTCGCGGTGCTCCAGGACCAGGAGTTCTTCCGCGTCGGCGGCAAGCGGAGCCTGAAGGTCGACGTGCGGATCGTCGTCGCGACGAACCGCGACCTCGAGACAGCGATCCGGCAGGGTCTCTTCCGCGAGGATCTCTACTACCGGCTCAACGTCGTGGCCGTCAGGGTCTCGCCGCTGCGCGAGCGGCGCGAGGACATTCGGCCGCTCGTCGAGCACTTCGTCGGCAAGTACGCGCCGGGCGCCCAGGTCGATCCGGGTAAGCTCGTCAGCGAGCGGCTCCTGCAGCGCTTCCTCGAGCACGCCTGGCCCGGCAACGTGCGCGAGCTCGAGAACGTCGTCCGCCGCCTCGTCGTGCTCGGGGACGAGCAGGCCATCCTGGCCGAACTGGCCGCGCACGCGCCGGCGTTGCCCGGCGCGCCCGTCCCCTCCGCCGTGGAACCGGGCCTCAAGGTGGTCGCACGCCGCGCCGCGATGCTCGCCGAGCGCGAGGCCATCGTCGGGGCCCTCAAGCGCACCGGCTGGAACAAGCGAAAGGCCGCGCTGCGGCTCCAGATCAGCTACAAGGCGCTCCTCTACAAGATCAAGGAATGCGGCATCGCCGACCCGCGCGAGGCGGGGTAAAGGCGGCCGACCAAGACGCCCGATGGGCGGGACCGGGTAGCGGCCATTCCAGGCTCGGCACTGCCGAATTCACCCGAGATGTCGGGCAATTTGGCCAGGATGGCGCGCAACGCACCGGAATTGCCGGGAAATTCGACCTGGTTGAAGCGCGACTCGACTGGGACGTCCGGCTGCGCGGGCTGAATGGGCTTTAGCTCGACCAAGCTATTGGGTAGCTCGGCCGAGTTGAAGCATAGCTCGGCCGAGATGAAGAATAGCTCGGCCGAGATGAAGCGTAGCTCGACGGGGCTATCGGATAGCTCGACCGACTTGAAGCGTAGCTCCACCGAGCCATCGGTCAACTCGGGCTGGACGGAGCGCAACGTGACGGAAATGTCCGGCAATCCTGGCCGGTTGGGGCGCAACGCACCGGGCCGCCCTCTCTTTCGGCGGCGATGGAGCGTCGGTCCGCTGGGTTGCCCGCCACCCCTCGACGACGTGGGAGAGGGCAACCTGCCCGGGATTGCGAACGGCAGGGCCGCTCGGGCTGGCGCGCGATGCAGGATTCGAACCTGCGGCCTTCGGCTCCGGAGGCCGACGCTCTATCCAACTGAGCTAATCGCGCCTGTTGCGATGAAGCGCCCCCGTCGCTCCGGACGTCCTCGGCGAGGGCGCGGTTGGTATGCCCGCGGGGGGAGGGGAAGTCAAGGGACGCGCACGTCGATTGCCGGCTCGCTCCCGCGTCCGTAGATTGCCGGTCCCATGCCCCCTTCCGACGACGGCGCGCTGTCCGCCGACGAACTGCGGCGGATCGACGCGTGGTGGCGCGCGGCGAACTACCTCTCGCTCGGGCAGATCTACCTGCTCGGAAACCCGCTCCTGCGCGAGCCCTTGCGGCCCGAGCACATCAAGCCGCGGCTGCTCGGCCACTGGGGAACGACGCCCGGGATCAACTTCGTCTACGCGCACCTCAACCGCGCGATCCGCCGGCACGACCTCGACGCGATCTTCATCGCCGGTCCGGGCCACGGGGCGCCCGGCGTGGTGGCGGCCACGTACCTGGAGGGGACCTACAGCGAGCTGTACCCGGACGTGTCGCGCGACGAGCGCGGCATGCAGAAGCTCTTCCGCCAGTTCTCCTTCCCGGGTGGTATTCCGAGCCACGCGGCACCGGAGACGCCGGGCTCGATCCACGAGGGAGGCGAGCTGGGCTATTCGCTCTCACACGCGTTCGGCGCCGCCTTCGACAACCCCGGCCTGTTCGTCGCCTGCGTCGTCGGCGACGGCGAGGCGGAGACCGGGCCGCTCGCGACGAGCTGGCACGGCAACAAGTTCCTGAACCCGGCGGGCGACGGCGCGGTGCTGCCGATCCTGCACCTCAACGGCTACAAGATCGCGAACCCGACGGTGCTCGCCCGGATCCCGCGCGACGAGCTCGAGGCGCTGCTCGTCGGTTGCGGCTGGGCGCCGACCTTCGTCGAGGGCGCCGATCCCGAGCCGATGCACCGCGCGATGGCCGCGGCGCTGGAGCGCGCGGTCCAGGGCATCCGGACGATCCAGCAGGAGGCGCGCGGCCGGGGCGCCGGGGCGCGGCCGCGCTGGCCGATGATCGTCCTGCGCAGCCCCAAGGGCTGGACCGCGCCGCGCGAGCTCGACGGGCACAGGCTCGAGGGTTCGTGGCGGGCGCACCAGGTGCCGATCCCGCAGGTTCGCGAGCGGCCGGAGCACCTCGCGCTCCTCGAGCGCTGGATGAAAAGCTATCGGCCCGAGGCGCTCTTCGACGCGGAGGGCGCGCTCGTGCCCGAGCTTGCGGCGCTTGCCCCGGAGGGGCCGCGGCGGATGAGCGCGAACCCGCGCGCCAACGGCGGGCTGCTGCTCCGCGATCTGCGGCTGCCCGACTTCCGCGACCATGCGCAGACCGTGCCGCGCCCCGGCGCGACCGACGCGGAGGCGACCCGCGTCCTCGGCGGCTTCCTGCGCGACGTGTTCGAGCAGAACGCCGGGGCTCGCAACTTCCGCCTCTTCGGGCCGGACGAGACCGCCTCCAACCGGCTGGACGCGGTCTTCGAGGCGACCGGCCGCACCTGGGAGGCGGAGTTCCGCGCCGACGACGACGAGCATCTCGCCCGCGACGGCCGCGCGATGGAGATCCTGAGCGAGCACACCTGCCAGGGGTGGCTCGAGGGGTATCTGCTGACCGGCCGGCACGGGCTCTTCTCTTGTTACGAAGCGTTCATCCACATCGTCGACTCGATGTTCAACCAGCACGCGAAGTGGTTGAAGGTGTCGCGCCAGATCCCCTGGCGGCGCCCGATCGCCTCGCTCAACTACCTGCTCACCTCGCATGTCTGGCGGCAGGACCACAACGGCTTCTCACACCAGGACCCGGGCTTCATCGACCACGTCGTCAACAAGAAGGCCGAGGTCATCCGGGTCTACTTCCCGCCGGACGCGAACTGCCTGCTCTCCGTCGCGGACCACTGCCTCCGCAGCCGCAACAAGGTCAACGTGATCGTCGCGGGCAAGCAGCCCGGGCCCCAGTTCCTCGCGATCGACGACGCCATCGTCCACTGCACCGAGGGCGTCGGCATCTGGAGCTGGGCCAGCACCGACCAGGGCGCGGAGCCGGACGCGGTGCTGGCCTCGTGCGGCGACGTCCCGACCCTCGAGGCGCTCGCCGCGGCCGACTTCCTGCGCCGGGAGCTGCCCGAACTCCGGCTGCGATTCGTCAACGTCGTCGACCTGATGCGGTTGCAACCATCGAGCGAGCACCCGAACGGCCTTTCGGACGCCGAGTACGGCTCGATCTTCGGAACGTCGGCTCCGGTCGTCTTCGCCTACCACGGCTACCCGTGGCTGATTCACCGCCTCGCCTACCGCCGCCCGAACCACGACCAGCTCCACGTCCGCGGCTACAAGGAAGAGGGCACGACGACGACGCCGTTCGACATGGCCGTCCTGAACCAGATCGACCGCTTCGACCTCGCCTCCGACGTCATCGACCGGGTCCCGAGGCTCCGGGACCGGGCGGCGCACGTCAAGGAGCTCCTGCGCGAGAAGCTCGTCCGCCACCGCCTCTACATCCGCGAGCACGGCGAGGACATGCCGGAGATCCGCGACTGGCGCTGGCCGACGTAGCCGCGGCTTTCACGGCGCGCCGTAGACCGCGGCGGCGGCCGGCAGGAGCTGCCGCGCGGGCACTTCGTGCCGGACCGGTGGGAGCGAGCGGAGCCACGCGACGAGCGCGTCGAGGTCGCCCGGGCTCATCCCCGAGACGTGGGGCACGAGCAGCGACATCGGCGGCGCGAGCCGCTTGCCGTCGAGCCGTCGCCCCTCCGCGATCGCGTGCTCGATCTGGTCCGCCGAGTAGCGTCCGAGGCCGGTCGCGACGTCGGGCGTGAGGTTGGACGCCCAGACGAGGCCCACGCCGGCCAGGCCGAAGGGCTTGGTCGAACCGCCCATGTAGCCCGGGTCGCCGGGCTCCGCCGGCGCGTTTCCGACCATCGAATGGCACTCGGTGCAGGCCCCGAGTCGGGCGACGTACTCGCCGTAGCGGATCCGGTCCTCGCGGGGCGGGGCGCGGACGTCGTGGACGGGTCGGTGGTGCGCGACGCCGAAGTCGAGCAGGAAGAGGCGCGCCATGAACGGCAGCTCGTCCGCGCGCCGCGGCTTTGGCAGCGCGACCTTCGGCACGCTGCGCAGGTAGGCGACGACGGCCTCCGCGTCCGCGTCCGACATGTGCTGGTAGGCGTGGAACGGCATGAGCGGAAAGAGCAGGTTGCCGCGGTCGTCCACCCCGTCGCGGATCGCGCGCAGGATCTGGTCGTCGGTCCAGCGCCCGAGACCCGTCGCGGGATCCGACGTCAGGTTCGGCATCTCGATGCGGCTGCGGTAGGGAGCGGTGGTCTCCCAGACGGCGCCGCCGCCGAGGAAGGCCGTCGTGCTCTCGCCGTCGAGGACGCTGCCCGAGTCGCGCCCGCTGTGGCAATAGCCGCAGGCGCAGAGCTGGTTGACGAGATAGGCGCCGCGCTCGAGCCGTTCGGGGGTCGGGACCACCGCGACTTCGGTCGTCAGGCGGACGTATCGGCCCGTGCATCCGCAGAGCGCTGCCGTCAGCAGGAGCGCCAGGCGCCGAAGGCCGATGACCGGCGGCGGGTCGATCACCGTCCGAACGTCCCGACCAGTTCGCCCGTGCCCAGGACGTGCCCTTCCATCGCCCGGCGCAGCTCCGCGTCGGTGGCGCCGGCCGGAAGATCCAGCGGCCGATCGAGCGCGAAGAGCCGGAAGTGGTAGTGGTGCGCCGGCCCGGGCGGAGGGCAAGGGCCACCGTAGTGCGACTTGCCGAAGCCGTTGCGACCCTGCCGTGCGCCCGAGGGCAGCTTCCCCTCGCCCAGACCGCGGACCTCGGCGGGGAGATCGTAGACCACCCAGTGGACGAACGTCCCGCCGGGCGCGTCCGGGTCCTCGACGAGGAGCGCGAAGCTCCGCGTCCCTTCGGGCGCGCCGTCCCAGCGCAGCTCCGGGGCGACGTCTTCGCCTTCGCAGCTGAATCGGCGCGGGATCGAACGGCCGTGCTGGAACGCGGGACTCGAGACGTGCAGGGTCGCGAGAGTCCCCAGTACGAGCTTGGCCACGGGCGTGAGCATGGGTCCCGGAAGGTCGATCGACAAGCCCATCCTACCACCGCCGCTCCGACAGAGGATCGTCGGCGTGTCCCCTGGGAACGTGGTAAGGTTTCGGCGCATGGCAATGACGGTTGGAGACTTGCCTCGCGTGTCACGCCGGGGCTCCGGGAGTCGCTGAAGGATGCCGAGGAGGTCGTGGATCTGCCTGGCGGCGGCGATGATCGCCGGCCCCGTTCTGATCTCGGGCTGCCGACGCTGCGGCCGATCGCCCCACGTCGGCGCCGCCGACGCCGGCGCGCCGGACGCGGGCCGGGCCGTGGCGGTGGCCGCCCCCGCGCCCGGGTGGAGCCGCAAGGTCGTGACGGAGCCGCCGCTGGGCAAGCAGGTCGACATCGCGCAGATCGTCGTGACCTACCGGGGTTGCGCCGCGCCCTGGACTCCGCCCGCGGGCCGGAAGCGGACGCTCGCGCAGGCGCGGCAGCTCGCGCAGAAGATCGCCGACCGCGCCCGCGCCGGGGCGGACTTCGACGGGCTCGCCGTCCAGTACAGCGACTGGCCGTTCGCGAACCGGAAGGGGACGCCGGGCTACGGCGGCCACCTCGGTATCCTCACGGAGGGCACGACGACGTTCGACGCCTTCAAGACCGTCCCCTTCCGGCTGAAGGTCGGCGAGGTCAGCGACCCGGTCGAGAGCCCGTACGGCTTCCACATCTTCGAGCGGCTGCCCGCGACGCGGGTGAGCGAAATTCTGCTGACTTACGACGGCTCGGCCCGACTGCACGCGCCGCGGACCAAGTCCGAGGCCGAGGCGCTCGCCGCCCAGATCGAATCCGAGCTCGCCTCCGGCAAGTCGTTCGCCGACGAGGCGTTCGCCCATTCCGACGACGTGGTCTCGGCCGGACGCGGCGGCGACATCGGCGCGTTCGACGCCCAGACGAAGCTGTCGCCCGCGATCGCCGATACCGCGCGGCGGCTCCAGAAGGGCCAGGTCTCCGCGCCCATCGTCGGGCCGGGCGGCCTCTACATCGTCGAGAGGACGGAGTGAGCGATGGCGACCCTCCTGGAGGACCTCGTCGCGCAGGGCGTCTGCACGCCGGAAGTGGCCGAAGCCGTCACCCGGCAGATCGCCGCCCAGGGCGGCGGCCGGCTGACCGACACCCTGGTCGTCTCGGGCTGGGCCGACGAGCGCGCCGTGCTGCGCGTCCTGGCGCTGCGCGGCCGGACGCGATTCGTGACGGTCGAGAAGCTCCGGGCCGCGAAGGTCGAGCAGGACGTCCTCGACCGCGTCCCGGTCCGCTTCGCCGAGGCCCACGCCGTGCTTCCGCTGAAGGTCGACTCCGCGACTGCGACGCTGCTCGTCGCGGCCGCCGAGCCGGCGAGCGAACCCATCCTGGCCGAGCTGCGGATTGTCTCCGGCCTCGACAACGTCGTCGCGCTGGTCGCCCTCTAGCGCGGCATCCAGGCCGCGATCCGGCGCTACTACTACGGCGACGTCACCGCCTTCGAGGTGCTGGTCCAGGAGATCGTCCCGCCGCGGACGGGGCAGCGCGGCAAGGACACGGCCGAGGCCTCGCTCTCCAAGATCTTCAAGGTTCCGCCCGACAAGGTTTGACACGCGGCCGCGCCGCCGCTTAAATCGGCCCTGGATTCGCGGCGAAGGAGCGTACCATCATGGCGGAGCTGCCGGACGAGAAGACCAAGGCCAAGCGGTTGGCGCGGGCGATCGCCTCGGACATCTCGATGTACAACGAAGAAAAGATCGTCAAGGGCATCGTCCAGGACAACTTCTTCGACGCGATCAAGGACGAGCTGGAAGAGGGGCGCGAGCTGTACCGCAGCAGGGTGTCGCCCGAACTGTACGCCCAGACGAACTTCTTCGAGCGCGCCGTCGTCGACGTCATCCTCAAGTCGAAGGCTCACGTCCGCTCGAAGATTTGGTAGCCTCCGCCGCCGAGCCGTCGATCTTCCGCCACCGGGTCGACGGTGCCGGAGCGGGCGTTCGCGTCGACCAGTACCTCGCGCGGCTGCGGCCGGAGTTGACCCGCTCGCAGCTCAAGGGACTGATCGAGGAGGGCGCCGTGCGGGTGAACGGCGCCGGGGTCAAGCCCGCGCGCAAGCTCCACGAAGGCGACCTGGTCGACATGACGCCGCGGGCAGCGAGGCCCTCGCGCGTCGTGCCCGAGCCGCTGCCGCTCCGGATCCTTTGGGAGGACGCGGACGTCGTCGTCGTCGACAAGCCCGCCGGGATGGTCGTCCACCCCGCCGGCCCGCTCGTCTCCGGGACGCTCGTCAACGCGCTCCTGCACCGCTGCCCGGACCTCGCGCCGATCGGGGGCGAGCTGCGGCCGGGCATCGCCCACCGCCTCGACAAGGACACGAGCGGGGCACTGGTCGTGGCCAAGAACGAATCCTCGCTCGTCGCGCTCCAGGCCGCGTTCAAGGCGAGGACCGTCGAGAAGCGCTACGTCGCCATCGTCCACGGCGAGCCCCCCGACAGCGGCCGCTTCGACACGCCCTACGGCCGCCACCCGCGCGACCGCGTCCGCTTCACCACGCGCGTCGTCAGCGCGCGCCGGGCGCGGCTCGCGTTCGACGTGACCGAGCGCTTCCCAGGCACCGCGTGCCTCGACGTCCAGCTCCAGACCGGCCGGACCCACCAGATCCGCGTCCAGTTCGCGGAGGCCGGCTGGCCGCTGCTCGGCGATGCGCTCTACGGCGGCACGCGGCGCGAGCGCCGGCTCATCGGCTCGCCCGCGACGCTCGCGGCGGACGCGCTGTCGCGGCAGGCGCTCCACGCCCGGCTCCTCGTCTTCCCGCACCCGCGGACCGGCGAGCGCGTGCGGGTCGAGGCGCCACTGCCCGAGGATCTCGGCCGCGCGCTGGCCATCCTGCGCGAGGCAGGCTGACCGATGGGCTCAGGGCCCGAAGGTCGCGTTCGCCTCGACCATCTCCGAGACGCGGAGCAGGACCGAGCCGTTCGCGGGACTTGCCTGCCCCGCGTTGATCCGCGCGACCGCGAGCTGCGCGGCCTGCCCGGACTGGAAGTTCGCGAGCAGCGAGGCGTCCACCGTCAGGGTCCCGTCGGAATCGTTCGGGGTGCAGGTGATCGAACCGATCGAGGACTGTCCCGTGGCGTTCGGGGCGGGCCCGAGCGTGACGAGCATGCTCTGACCGGCCGGGCTGCCGGGCGTCCACGCGAACGTCCAGGGCTGGCTCACCGAGATGGTCAGCGCCCCCGACGCGAGGCTCGGGCTCAGGCCCGCGAGCGCGGCCGGTACCGGAGAGGAGACCACGAACGCGTCGACGACGTCGCCCGGGGCCGTGACCGAGAGCGTGTCGCCGGGCATCCAGGTCGCGCTCGTGAGCAGGCCGTAGCCGTTCGTCGGGTCGAAGGGGAGGGTTCCCAGCGTGACCTGGCCGTCCTTCACGGTGAGCGTGCCCGCCCCGATCGGCGCGCTGCCGCCGCCGCCGGCCGGGGGCGAGTAGCAGCAACTCCCGACGCTCGCCCCGCTGCAGCTCGAGCCGCCGGGGCCGACGTTCGGGTAGAAGTCGGCCGTCACCGAGTAGCTCTGGGAGGGCGCGCCGCCGTCGGGGCCGGGTGCGAGCAGCTCGACCGCCTCGATGTCGCCGCCGAACGTGGTGGTCCCGCCGTTGGGCCCGCCGTCGCCGCCGCTGCCCCCGTCGCCGCCGCCCCCCTGGTTGCCGGCGTCGCCTCCGCTGCCTGCGTCGTTGCCGCCGCCATGCGTGCCGCCGACCGAACCGTTGCCGCACGCCGAGAAGGCGAACGCCGCGGCGGCCAGCGCCGCCCATCGAAACCGTTTCATCGTGTGGTTCCTCCTGTGGGCCAGAGAAGATCGGGGGCCGCGGGGGCGACGCGAAACGGCGGCGCCGCTTGCGCGCGGCACCGGTCGGGCTCGCCCGAGCGCTGCACCTCGCAGCCCGTGGGGCAGCGGGCTGCGACGGTGAGCTCCGCGCCCCGACAGCGGTAGAGCGTGTCGGCGTCGCCGAAGACGCCGTCGCCGCCGCAGTACAGGCCGTCGGCGGGGCAGGCCCTGCCGCCGGCGCCGGGGCTGCCAGCGGGGCAGGCGAGCGGCCGAGCCGGAAAGATCGCGGCGACGTGGTCGTCCGCCTCGACGCAGAGGTGCGCGCCCGCCGAGCAGATCCGGCCGTCGCAGGCCGGCCGCTCGTAGCCCGTGTCCCAGCTGTCGCCCCCGGAGACGCCGACGAGCGTGCCGGCGGGGTAGACGGCGCCGACGGTGCCGACGAGCTGGACCTGCGGCCGCAGGTGGAGGAAGCGGAAGACGTGGCCGCTCGCGAGGTCGAGGAAGGTCGGCTGCCAGCCCCAGGGGTAGACGGCCTGCGCGAGGAGCTGGCTGTCGTGGCGGAGCTGGACGGGCGTCGAGGAGGCCACGGCGTAGTCGAGGTCCCACCGGGTCGTGACGCCGCCGGTGTCGTTGTCGACCGCGGTCTCGGCCTCGACCGGGGGTTGGTTCCACCAGAGCAGCGCGTCGCAGCGGTCCGGGGGCGGCGGCGCCGACGCCGGCGACCCCGGCGCGGTCGCGGGGCCGCCACAGGCGGCGAGGAGCGCGATCGTCCAGCAGGCGCGCGTGGGGCGGGCGTCCATTCCGGGCGCCCACTCTACCAAAAAGCCGCTCAATGGCCTCCACCTTGCTTTGGGGCTTCCCTCTTGGCGACCATCGCGCGCGCCATGTTCTGCACGCCGCTCGGGACGTTGCGGCTGCGCGACAGTTCGCGGACGTCCGTGTCCCGCAGCAGCGGCAGAAAGCGCATCGCGGTCGGCAGCGGGACCTTCGGGTTCTTCACGAGCGAGAGCTTGAGCTGGTAGTTCTTCAGCCACTCGCGGTTCGAGCAGATGTAGCGCAGCACGTCGTCCTGCGCGGTGCGGTTGTTCGCCATCGCGAGGACCTCTCCGTCGGTGATGCGCGGGCTCTGGATCGCGGCCATCGCGACGAGCTTGTTGCTGTCGCGCAGGAGGATCGTCCGCGCCTCCTTGTTGCCGAGGGTCGCGAGCTTGATCTTCTGCGAGATGCTCATCTTCATGACCTGCTGCGTGAAGGTCAGCCGCTTGCCCTCCTCGATCGGCTGGCCGCCCTCCTCGGCGACGGCGAAGGTCTCGACGATCTGCTCCGCCGAGGGGGTTTCCTCCGCGGGCGCGGCGGCCGCCTCCTCGCCGAAGATCCGCCGGCGGGCTTCGACGAGGGCCGGGACGTCTTCGAGCCGCACGCCCGAGCGCACCGCGAAGTCCGCCGTCTCGTCGACCGTCGACTTGAGGGCCCGAGGGTTGCCGAGCACCGCCCGCAGCAGCGCCTCGCTGCGCAGCAGGCGGAGCTGGTTCTGCGAGATCAGGTCGCAGAGCTTCTCCGAGGCTTCGCCCGCGATGCGCGCGACGGTGTCGTCGGCCGTCCCGGTGTTCAGGCAGATCCACTCGAGGCAGGTCTCCTTGCCCGCGAGCACGCGCGCGAAGAAGTCGAGCGCGGAGGGGTGCAGGTCGGCGTCGCGCAGCGCGGCGGAGAGGAGCCGCTCGGGGAGGCCGGCCGCGGTCTTCTCGGCCTGCGCCGCGATCTCCGGGTCGGGATCGAACGTCAGCATGAAGAGCGCGGTCGCCGACTGGGTCGGCGCCATCGGCACGAGCCCCTTCGCGGCCATCCCGCGCAGCGGCTTCGGCGCGGCCGGGTCGACGTGCTTGCGGAAGTTCGGCGGCAGCGCTTCGAGCGTCAGCGGACAGTCGGCCATCGTCGGGCCCTCCTCACTTCCCCACGTCCGGCGGGCCGCGCAGGCGGTGGCGCCAGCGGCCGAGCAGCCGGTTGATCGGGTTCCTCCGGTCGAGGAAGCCGAGGACGGGCCGCCGCCGCCGGCCGAACAGGTCGATCTCCTCGCGGAGGCGGGCGTCCTCGGGCGCGATCTCGAGGCCGCGCGTGAGCGCCTTCAGCGCGCGGTCGCGGTAGCCGAGCGCGAGGCAGGCGCGCGCGAGGTTGAGCCAGCAGAGCGGGTCGTCGCCCCCTGGCCCCCGGACCGCCTCCTCGCAGTAGCGGACGCCGAGGTTGTTGTTCTTCTCGACGCGGATGAGGGTCAGCCCGTACCACGAGAGGCAGCGCGGGTCGGAGGCGCGGCGGCGGTGCGCCGTCCCGAGCTTCTGGTGGGCGTCCTCGAGCCGGCCGGAGGCGTAGGCCTCGGCGCCCTCGCGGAGCAGCCGCTCGACGTCGGGATCGGCGGCCTTCGCCTCGACCGCCGCGGGCCGCTTGAGCGCCGCCGCCGCCCCGCCCTGGGGAGTCTCGCTCATCGCTGGCGCTCGTGGATGATCCGCAGCCCTTCGAGCGTCAGCAGCTCGTCGACCGCCTCGATGACCTCCGACTCGCTGGCGACGAGCGGCGCGAGCCCGCCCGTGGCGACGACCTTTGGCTTCACCTCGCCGAGCTCCGCGATCATGCGGCGGGCGAGGCCGTCGCAGAGCGCCACGTAGCCGTGCAGGAGGCCCGACTGGAGGCTCGCGACGGTGTTGCGCCCGATGACCCGCTCCGGGCGCGCCAGCTCGACGCGCGGCAGCTTGGCCGCGTGGTGGAAGAGGGCGTCCA
>DAIDIT010000258.1 GCA_027451705.1 Pseudomonadota bacterium | reverse complement strand
GAACATCGGCTACAAGCTGCTCTGGCGGCTCGGCGGCGCCGAAGTCGTCGGGCCGATCCTGATCGGCATGCAGAAGCCGGTGAACGTGCTCCAGACCGGCGCCTCGGTGCGCGACGTGATCAACCTCGCGACCGTCACGGCCCTGCGGGCACAAGGGGAAGAGTTCGAGTTCTAGGTGGCCCGGGTCGCCCTCACGTTCGACGACGGGCCGGGGCCTTCGACGCCCGCGCTGCTGGACGTGCTCGCGGCGGCGGGGGTGAAGGCGACGTTCTTCTTGCTCGGGCAGAACGTCGAGCGGGCGCGGGCGGTGGCGGTGCGCATGGCCCGCGAGGGGCACCTGCTCGGCAACCACTCCTGGACGCACCCCGAGGCGGCCGCGGTCTCCGAGGCCGCGTTCGCGGCCGAGGTCCGGCGGACCGACGCGCTGCTCGCCGGCGTGCGCCTCGAAGCGGGCGTGGCCGCGGTGGCCGTTCCGCCCGTGCGGCTGCCCTACGGCCCCGCGGGCGACGACGGGCGGCTGCGCGCGCTCGCCGCGCTCGGCCGTTGCCACGTCCATTGGACGGGCGCCTTCGGCGACTGGCTGAACCCCGACCCCGGGGAGCTGGCCGGCCGGCTCCGCGCCCACGTCGCGGCGCAATCGGCCGGAGGCCTCGACGCGGTGCTCGACCTCCACGACTCCTCGCGGCGCTTCGAGGACCGCGGCCCGACGGTCGAAGCGGTCCGGCGGCTGCTCGAGGACCGCTCGCTCGAAGTCTTCACCGCCCCGGCGAGCCGCTGACGGGGCCGAGGCGGATGCGGACGTCGACGGCGACGGCGCCCTCGCCCTCGGACTGCACGAGCAGCGGGTTTGCCTCGAGCTCGGCGATCTCGGGGTGGGCGGCCGCGGCGAAGGAGAGGCGCAGCGCGAAGCGGCGCAGCGCGTCCCGATCGCCCGGGGGGCGGCCGGCGCGCGGCGCGAGGGTGCGGGCGAAGCGGGGGCGGTCGACGAGCGCGTCGAGGTCGGTCGTCGAGAGCGGCGCGAGCCGCTGCTCGACGTCGTGCCAGATCTCGGTGCGCGTCCCGCCGGCGCCGACGGTGACGAGCGGGCCGTAGTCCGGGTCGCGGATCGCGCCGACGAGCCACTCCTCGCCGCCGGGGACCTGCTTCTGCACGAGGAAGCGATCGGGGTGGAGCCGGCCGAGCCGGAAGGCCGCGCCGCGCACTGCGTCCTCGGAGGCGAGGCCCAGGGCGAGGCCGCCGGCCTGGCTCTTGTGCAGGAGCCCCTGCGCCTCGACCTTGAGCGCGACGGGGAAGCCGAGCGACGCGGCGGCCGCGGCGGCGAGGTCCGCGTCGGGGGCGCAGACGGCCTGCTTCGCGATGGGCAGCTCCCAGGCGCCGCAGAAGGCCGCGACCTCCTCGGCTGCGAGCCAGCCGCCGCCCCCGCCGAGCCGGGCGCGGGCGCGGGCGAGCGCGGCCTCGGCCTCGGGCGGCGGCGCGGGAACGGCCAGCGGGGCGTCGGGCGGCGCACGCCTCCACTCCGCGTACGCGGTGACGAGGGCGAGCGCGCGGGCCGCGCCCTCGGGGAAGCGGAAGCTCGGGACGTGCCCCGCGTGGAGCGAGCGCAGGCTCTCGGGGACGCCGTGGCTGCCCATGAAGCAGGAGAGCAGCGGCTTCCCGGTGGTCGCGGAGGCCGTGACGATGGCCGCGGCGACCTGGGGCGCCTGGGTCGTGATCGGAGGGACGAAGATGGCGAGGGCGGCGTCGATGCCGGGATCGGCGAGGGTGAGCCGCAGCGCCTTGCCGAAGACCTCGGCCGAGCTGTCGGCGAGGATGTCGACGGGGTTGGCGGTCGAGGCGGCGGCGGGGAGGATGGCGCGCAGCGCCGCGTCGGTCTCGGGGGCGAGCCGGGGCAGGACGAGGCCGGCGGTCTCGAGCGCGTCGGCGGCGAGGATGCCGGGGCCGCCCGCGTTGGTCACGACGGCCACGCGCCGTCCGCCGGGGAGCGGCTGGTTCGCGAGCACCATGGCGACGTCGAACAGCTCCTCGAGGGTCTCCGCGCGCAGGATGCCGGACTGGCGGCAGAGCGCCGAGACCGCGGCGTCCGGGCCGGTGATCGCCCCGGTGTGCGAGCCCGCGGCGCGGCTCCCCGCGGCGGAGCGGCCGCTCTTGACGAGCGCGATGGGCTTCTGCCGGCCGATGCGGGCGGCGATCTCGCGCAGGTGGACCGGGTTGCCGAGCGATTCGAGGTAGAGGAGGACGACCCGCGTGCGGGCGTCGCGGCCGAGGTGCTCGAGGATGTCGTTGCCCGAGACGTCGGTCTTGTTGCCGAGGGAGGCGAAGATCGAGAAGCCGATGCCGAGCGCCTCGGCGTAGTCGAGCGCCGCGAGGCCGAGCGCGCCGGACTGCGACGCGAACCCGATGTGCCCGTCGGGGCCGAACGTGGTGGCGAACGTCGCGTCGAGGCGGAAGCGCGGATCGGGGTTCTGGAGGCCGAGGCAGTTCGGCCCGAGCAGGCGAAGGCCGGAACCGCGCACGAGCGCGGACAGCTCGGCCTCGAGCGCCCGGCCCGCCGCGATCTCGCCGAAGCCCGCGGAGAGGACGACCGCGCCGGGTACCCCACGGGCGACGGCGTCGCGCAGCACCGGCAGCACCTGGGGCGCCGGGACCGCCACGACCACGAGGTCCGGGCGCTCGGGCAGCGCGCCGAGGTCGGGGTAGGCGCGGATCGACTGGACGAACGGGGCCTCGCGGTTGACCGGGTAGACCGGCCCCTCGAAGCCGCCGCGGAGGAGGTTGCGCAGGACGGCGCCGCCGATCGAACCCGGGCGGCGCGAGGCGCCCACGACGGCCACGGAGCGCGGCTCGAACAACGCGGCGAGGTCGCCGGGGGCGCGGGTCACGGGCAAGCGGGCGCCAGCATAGCGCACGGCCGGCGGCGCGGGGCGGGCACAGTGCTTGTTCGCTAGCAGGCTCTCCGGTACCATCGTCGTCCTCATGGCCGTCCACCTCGAAGAGTCTGCGCGCACGGGCGCGAGGCGCCGGACGCGGATCCTGGGCGTCGCGCTGTTCGCCGCCGCGGGCCTCGCCTGCCAGCCGCCGACCCTCGAGGTCGACGTGCCGTTCTCCGCGGTCAACTGGTCGCCGCAGGACGGGGCCGCGGGCGTCTGCCCGACCTGGCCGATCTCGGTCTGCTTCAACGAGCCGGTCGATCCCGGCTCGCTCCAGGACTTCCTCCTGGGCAAGTCCGCGACGTGCGGGCCCGGGGCGCCGATCGCCAACGGCGGGACGGTGAACGGCGTCTGGCAGCGGGCCGACCAGGTCGGCACGGGCGGGAGCGCCAACTGCGCGGTCTTCACCCCGCCCTCGACGGGCCTGACGGCCGGCGCCTGCTACACGATCGAGGTCGAAGGCGAAGACCTGCACCCGGGGACGGCCGCGGCAGGCGACCTCGGCGACGGCGGGACGAACGAGCTGCCGGTCACCCTGCGCTCGGTCTTCCAGGTGGCGGGCGCCGACGGCGGCGGCTGTATCGAACCGACCCCGGACGCGGGTTAGCTCACCGGCCGGGCAAGACGAGGCCGCCGGGGGAGAGGCGCTCCGGAGTCGCTTCGAGTTCCGGCTGTGGGGACTCGGGGCCGGCCTTCACAACGAGCCGCGCGAACATGCGCCGCGCGAACGGGTTCTCGAGGATCGGGCCCGTGCCGGCGAGGTGGCGGGCCGCAGCCGCGGCGATGGCCGCCGGGCGGGGCTTGCCCGCCGCGCTCCAGTGGTCGCAGAGCTCGAAGAGCCGCCGCGCGATGGCCGCGCGCCGAGCCGGCGTGAAGAAATCCTCGACCGCGGCGTCGACGACGCGCCCGACGCGCTCGCTCTGTTGCCGTTCGTTCATCACGAGCTGGCTCTCGCCCGCCTCCGCCAGCTTCATTTCCAGTGCCCGCAGGACGGGATCCGGCGGGAAGAGCGACACGAGGGGATCGTCGAAGAGCTCCGCCGAAGCGCGCAGGTTCACCGGGTCGTCGTCGGCGGGTGCCGCGCGGGCGGCGGGCGGCGCGAGGAGCGCCGGATCGCCGGTGCCCAGCTCGCGCGCGAGCTCCCCGGCGGCGAAGAGCATCTCGGGGGCGCCGCCGCGCGCGATCGCTTCGGCGACGAGCGCCGCCGCGCGGGCGCGCGGGATCTCGATCGTCTCCAGACCGGCGTCCGTGCCGAACCCGCTCGCGGCGAGCCGTCGGAGCTGGTTGCGGGACACCTCTCCGCTCTCGACGTGGACGACCCCGGTCTCGTCGCTCACGACGACGTACCAGAGCGCGAGGCCGAGCGGGGAGTTGACCGGGATCCACATCGCCCGGTGGCTGCTCGCGACGAGCGTGCTCCAGCAGGGTTCTTCCGCCGCCGGGGGCGCGACTCCGGTGACGATGGGCGGCGGCGCCGGCTTCTCTCCGACGTCGACCCCGCGCGAGCGGAGCAGGTGGAGCGCCCGGCGGGCGGCCTTGGCGATCGGACGGTCCGGGTGCTCGGCGAGCTTCCAGAGCAGGTCGTGGCGACCCCGGGCGAGCGCGACCCCGACGGCTTCGGCCGCCAGGTCGGGCGGGCTGCCCGCGATCGAGTCGGCCGAGGCGAGGAGTGCCTCGACGGCGGGGGGGACCGCGTTTTCGGGAGACTTTGTCATCGCGCGCGGACTATAGGGGCTGTCGGCGCAGGCGTCCACGGCGCCGCGCCCTCGTCCGAGAGGCCCCATGCCCGTCGCCTCCAAACTCGTTCCGCTCGATCTCGCCGGGCCCGCCGGCCGCCTGGAGGCGCTGCTCGATCTGCCCGACGGGGAGGCCCGCGCCGCCGCGCTCGTCTGCCACCCGCACCCGCTGCACGGGGGGACGATGCACACGCACGCCGTCTTCCGCGCCATGCGGGCGTTGCGGTCGCGGCAGGCGGCGGTCCTGCGGTTCAACTTCCGCGGGATCGGACGCAGCGAGGGGCGGCACGATTTCGGGGAGGGCGAGCGCGCGGACGCCGCGGCGGCCCTCGCGGTCCTGCGCGAGCGCTTCCCCGGCCTCCCGATCATCTGCGGCGGCTTCTCGTTCGGCGCCTGGGTCGGTTTGGCCACGGGCGCCAGGCACGGGGCTGCGGCGCTCCTCGGACTGGGCCTGCCGACCCGGATGTACGCCTTCCCGGAGGCCGAAGGGAGTGGGGTACCCAAGGCCGTCGTGCAGGCCGAAGGCGACGGGTTCGGGCCCCGCGACGAGGTCGCGGCGCTCGTCGCGCGGTGGCGGCCGCCGGCCCGCCTCTTCTGGGTGCCGAACGCGAGCCACCTGTTCGTCGAGGCGCTCGATCGCTACGAGGCGACCGTCGCGGCGGCGGCCGGCTGGCTGATCGGCGCACCGAATTGAATTGCCGCGGACCGGGCCGCGCGGTTAAGTGTCCGACCGTATGCGACTGCCACGCTGGGTCCTGGTCGTCCTCCTCGTGGCCGCGGCGGTCGCCGCGGCGGCCATGTGGCCCAAGCCGCCGATTTCGGTGAAATGGGCGACGGTCGAGCGCGGACAGGTCGAGGACGTCGTCACCTCCGCCGCGTCGGGCGAGATCAAGAGCGCCCACGAGACCGAAGTCCGCTCGGAGCTGGCCGGCACGGTCGTGGCCGTGAAGGCGCAGCGGGGCGATCGCGTGGCGGCCGGCAAGGTGATCGTCGCGCTGGACGCCGCGGAGCTGGACGGCCGGATCGCCCAGGCCCGCGCGCAGGTCGCCGCCGCCCAGGCCGCGCTCGCCCAGGCGCAGGCGCAGGAGGCCTCGGCGAAGCCCATCGCGGCCCGGGTGCTCCGGCTGTCGAAGGAAGGGGCCGCGACGAGGGACGCGCTCGATCGGGCGACCTCCGAGGCCATGGCCGCGGACGCAGCGGTGGAGGCGGCCCGGGCACAGATCGCGGAGGCCCAGGCCTCGCTGCACCTCGCCGAGATCGCGCGGCGCAAGGCGGACATCGCGGCGCCGTTCGCGGGGGTCCTCCAGCAGGTCTACCCGGAGGTCGGCGCGAGCCTCGTCCCCGGTGCGCCGGTGTTCGACCTGCTCGACGACGCCGCGGCGCGCGTCGAGACGACGATCGACGAGGCCGACGCCGCCCGGATCCGGGTCGGGCAGCCGGTCGAGATGACGCTCGACGCCTATCCGGGGGTCCGCTTCCACGGCACCGTCTCTCTCATCGCCCCGGCCGTCGCGCCCGACCCCCGGCTGGGCACGACGCGCTCGCTGCCGATCTGGGTGTCGCTCCCGCCCGACCCGCGGCTGCGCATCGTGATGAGCTGCACGGTCGAGATCATCGTCTCGCGCAAGACCGGCGTGCTGTGGGTTCCCTCGCAGGTCGTCATCGGGCGCGGCGCGGAACGGAGCGTCTACCGCTTCGACGCGGGCGTCCTCCACAAGGTCGTGGTCGACGTGGGGCTCTCGAACTGGGAGCGGACCGAGATCCTCGCAGGCCTGCACGAGGGCGACCGCGTCGTGACCTCCCTCGACTCCCCGGGCCTCAAGGACGGCGCGAACGCCGCCGAGGGCGCGCCCGACGGAGGCTGAGTGACGCCTCCGGTCATCGACTGCCGCGGCGTGGAGCGGCGCTTCAAGATGGGGGAAGGCGACGTGTGGGCGCTGCGCGGCGTCGACCTCCGCGTCGAACGCGGGGAGTACGTCGCCATCGTCGGTCCCTCCGGGTCCGGCAAGTCGACGCTCATGAACGTCCTCGGCTGCCTGGACACCCCGACCGGCGGGACCTACCGGCTCGACGGCGAGGCGGTCGAGCGGCTGTCCGACGCGGAGCTCGCGGCGGTGCGCAACCGCAAGATCGGCTTCGTCTTCCAGACATTCAACCTGCTCGCGCGCCAGACCGCCCTCGACAACGTGGCGCTGCCCTTGATCTACTCGGGCATGCCCCGGGGGGAGCGGCGCGAGCGCGCGCGCGAGGCGCTCGCGCACGTCGGCCTCGGCGAGCGATCGAGCCACCGGCCGGACCAGCTCTCCGGCGGCCAGCGGCAGCGCGTCGCCGTGGCGCGGGCCCTCGTCACCCGTCCCGCGCTCATGCTGGCCGACGAGCCGACCGGCAACCTCGACCAGGCGACCGGCCGCGAGGTCCTGCAGCTCTTCGACGAGTTGCACGGCGGCGGGGCGACGATCGTCCTCGTCACCCACGACCCGGTCATCGCCCGCCGGGCGCGTCGCCGGATCGAGATCGTCGACGGCCGTATCCAGGCGGACGTCGTCCAATCGGAGGTGCCCCATGCCTGAAGCGCCGGCCCCGGCAGCGGCCCCTTCCCCGCGCAGCCCGCCCCGGGAAGTCCCGCTCCTGGAGTACGTGCGGGTCGCGCTCGAGTCCATCGCGGCCAACAAGGGCCGGTCCGTTCTGACGACGCTGGGCGTCATCATCGGCGTCGCCTCGGTGGTCGTGCTCGTTTCGCTCGGGGACGGCGTCCGCAGCTACCTCGGCGAGCAGTTCGCCGGTCTCGGCTCGAACCTGATCGTGGTGCAGCCGGGCCACACCGAGACCTCGGGCTTCGGCCCGCCCCTCGAGAACGTCCAGCGCCCGCTGACCCTGGCCGACGCCGACATCCTGGAACAGCGGGCGACGCTCCTCGACGGGGTCTCGGGCGATCTCGCCGGCGGCGGCGCGGTGGCCTTCGGCACCCGCTCCCGCGACGTCATGGTCATCGGCGTGGGGCAGCACTTCTGGTCGGTGCGCGACATCCACGTCCAGATCGGCCACCCGTTCACGACCGACGACGAGGTTGCGCGCCGGCGGTATGCCATCCTCGGCCACACCGTCGTCCACGAACTGTTCGCGGACGAGAACCCGCTCGGCAAGACCATCCAGGTCTCTGGGTCGCCGTTCCTGGTGGTCGGCGTGACCGCGCCCAAGGGCCGGATGCTCGGGTTCGACCTCGACGACCTGGTCTTCGTGCCGGTGACGACGACGCAAGACCTGTTCAACCGCGATTTCGTGACGGAGATCCTGGCGAAGTCCCGCGGGCGGGAGAACGTGGCGGCGGCCGTCGACCAGATCACCGACCTTCTCCAGCGCCGGCACGCCGGCCACGTCGACTTCACCGTCCACACCCAGCAGGACCTCATGGGGACGTTCAACCGGATCGCGGACACGATGGGCGCGGTCGTTCTGGCGATCGCGTCAATCTCGCTCATCGTCGGCGGCATCGGCATCATGAACATCATGCTGGTCTCGGTGAAGGAGCGGACGCGCGAGATCGGCGTCCGGCGCGCCATCGGCGCCCGCCGCAGCGACGTCCTCGCGCAGTTCCTCGTCGAGAGCGTGGTGATCAGCCTCATCGGCGGGCTGATCGGCCTCGCGATCGGGACGGGCACGATCGCGCTCGCGCAGGCCGCGCTGCCGAGCCTGCCCGCGAAGATGTCGCTCTGGATCGTGGCGCTGGCCTTCGGCTTCTCCGCCGCGGTCGGCGTGCTGTCGGGCGTGCTGCCGGCCCGGCGCGCGGCGGCGCTCGACCCCGTCGAGGCGCTTCGCTACGAGTGACGCCCCTGCCAAATCCCCGGCGGAAGGCTAGGAGAATAGACGAGGAAACCCGGTTGACACGCGGTGTCGGATCGGCCATCAATGTTCAGCTTGCAACGGCCTCCCGGCATGTCGGGGGAGCGCTGGACACCCACGGCGGGGAGTTGGAGGCGGACGGCGTGATGATCAAGCGCAGGCAGTCGGGGCGTTCGGACGGCGCACCTCGCCGGGGAGGCGATTCTCCTCCGGCCCGGACCGCCCATTCGGGAGGCGACCGCCGCAAGCTCGTCGAGCAGGTGGGGCGCCGCATCCGATCCCTCCGCGTGGATCGCCGCGGGCAGCGGCTGACGCAGGGCGACATCGCGCGCAAGGCGCACGTCTCGGTGTCGTTCCTCTCGATGATCGAGCGGGGCGAGCGGAGCCCGAGCATCGAGACCCTGGGCGATCTCGCCGACGCCCTCGGCGTCTCCCTCTGTGCCTTCTTTGACGACGGGACCCCACCCGCCGAGTTGAATCCGACGCTGCGGCGGCTCGGCGACTTCATGCGCGAGCACCGGCTCGCCCGAGCGGACATCGACCGCCTCGTCGCCGTCGCCGAAGCCATGTTCGGCCGTTGACCGCCGGCGCCGGCCTCGCCGGCGATTGAGAATCGCCGGCGGGCGGATTAGAACGGGGACATGATTCCGTTCTCCCGCCCGCTGCTCCTCTCCGCCCTCGCCGCGGGCCTCTGGGCCTGCTCCCGGCAGCCAGCCGCGTCGAGCCCGACGACCTCCGCCGGTCCGGTGGCCGCCGCCCCTGTGCCCAATGCGAACGCCGCTCCCTACGGTCCCCATGGCGTCTCCGCGGTGCCTGCGGCGGCCCCCGCGGGACCGGCGGACGCGCCGCCCCTAGACCCGTCTCAGATGGACATGGCCGCCATGGCCGGGCACCCCTGCGCCTGTGGGAAGACCTGCCACTGCGGCCATTGCTCGGGCGCGGTCCCGGGCTGCCACTGCAAGACCAAGCGCGCCGACGGCAAGTGAGGGGGGCACCCTCCCGGCGCGTCGTCCCCGCGGCCTCTCTCCGGCAGGGCCGTTCTGCTATGCTCCCGTCGATGTCGGTCATTCGACGCGCAGGGGCACCGGGCGAGACGCGTCCGGGGTTCCACGGCTTCGCGCGCAAGCTCGCGGCCCGGCTGCTCGCACAGGACTGCGCGCAACCGGGCGAGCGGCTGAGCCGCAACCGCCACTTCGAGCTCTTCTCCGACGGGGCGGGGCGACTGGCCCTGCGCATCTTCCGTCACCTGCGCTCCATCCGGAAGGACATCCTCGGCAGCGCGGCGTCGCCGGTCCTCGTCGAGCGCGGAGTCGGCGGGGACGAGAACCGGGTCCGCCTGCGCATCGCCATCGGCGGGGGCGTCCGCACGGCCTACCTCTCCGCGGACGAACTGGACCTCCTCCTTTCGACGCCCGGCATCCGCGGGCGGCTCTACGGCTAGGCCCATGCCCGCCGCGCCGACACGGGAAAGCCGGGGCCCCGTCGAGCCCGCGCTCCAGGGGGACGAGCGGACCTTCGACGCCGCGCTGCGGCCCCGCAACTTCGGCGAATACGTGGGCCAGAAGAGCGTCGTCGACAAGCTCCGTGTCTACGTCGAGGCCGCGCGGCGCCGAGGCGAGCCGCTCGACCACTGCCTCTTCTGCGGCCCGCCGGGGCTCGGCAAGACGTCGCTCGCCCACCTGATCTCGCAGGAGCTGGGCGTGCCGCTGCACGTCACCTCGGGGCCTGCCATCGAGCGCAAGGGCGACCTCGCGGGCATCCTCACGAACCTCGGCCGCGGCCAGATCCTCTTCATCGACGAGATCCACCGCCTGCCCGCCCCGGTCGAGGAGACGCTGTACCCGGCGATGGAGCACTTCCAACTCGACGTCGTCTTCGAGAGTGGTCCCTCGGCCCGGACCCTGAAGCTGCCGCTCGAGCGCTTCACCCTCGTCGGCGCGACGACCCGCAGCGGACTGCTCACCTCGCCGCTTCGCGATCGCTTCCAGATTGTCGAGCGGCTCGACTTCTACGCGTCCGACGAGCTGTCGGCGATCGCCCTCCGTTCGGCCGAACTGCTCGGCATCCCAATCGACCCGGCCGGCGCGCGCGAGATCGGCCGCCGCGCGCGCGGCACCCCGCGCATCGCCAACCGGCTGCTCCGCAGGGTCCGCGACTTCGCGCAGGTCCAGGGCAACGGCGAGGTGACGGAGGCGGCCGCCGCCGCGGCCCTCGTCCGCCTCGAGGTCGACGAGCTGGGCTGCGACGCGATGGATCGCCGGATCCTCGCGACGATCGTCGACAAGTTCGAGGGCGGCCCGGTGGGGCTCGAGACCATCGCGGCGTCGGTCGGCGAGGAGGGCGAGACCCTCGAGGACGTCTACGAGCCGTTCTTGCTCCAGCAGGGGCTCCTCCAGCGGACGCCGCGGGGCCGCACCGCGACCGCGCGCGCGTACGCGCACCTCGGCCGGACGCCGGCCGGCCCCGCCCAGGGCGAGCTCCTGTAACCGCATGGCCACCGACTCCGCCCGCGGCCTCTTCACCCGCGACTTCTTCTTCGAGGTCATGAAGGACAGCCAGCGGCTGCGCGCCGGCTATCTCGCCGACCGCGAGCGCTGGCTGCGAAGCCTCTCGCTCGACGGCCGGGAGGAGATCCTCTTCGAGTTCGAGATGCTGATGCGCGGCCTCGAGCGCTACTTCAACGTGCACAACCTGCCGCTCGACGCCCGCCAGAACCTCATGGGCCGGGACTTCCGCGGCGAGCTGCGCGCCGTCCGCGACGCCCTCTCCCGCACCATCCACCTGACCCAGTTCCTCCTCGACCCTCCGTCGGACCGCAACCTCGTCTTCCGCAAGTACCTCGAGAGCCAGATCGTCGACGATCGGGCGCGCGGCGAGATGCTCGAGCGGGAGCTCACCCAGGAGACGCCGCAGGAGAGCCTCTTCCTCCTGCGCTCGAGCCTCGCGGCCCTGCGCGGCGTCTCCGACGGCCTGCTCCGGCTGCCCACCGTGGGCTACCAGCTCTTCGCCGACCTCGGGCAGCTCCTGGTGCGGGAGGTCGCCCTCAACCGCTACTTCCGTCCGTTCCGCCCGCTCGAGTTCCGCAGCGAGTACGACCGGATCAAGTCGGTGCACATCCTCGAGATCCTGGGTGCGATGGAGGCCCCCGAGGGCGAGTCCGCGGACGCGCCGCGCCGCGCCGTCTCGCTCGCCTTCCTCGCGCTCTTCCGCCTCCTGCACTACCTGCGCTACGTGCCCTCCTCCCGGGGCGAGGGCGCGCGCCGCGGCTACCTGGTCGTGGCGCTCGTCCGCAGCGAGGCGAGCGCGCTCGCGGCCTTCCTCGACGGCGACCTGCCGCAGGCGCTCGCGCACCGCCCGGAGATCGCCGCCCTGGCCAAGCGCACGGCGGTCGAGATCCGAAAGGAGGTCGGCAAGGTGCTGCGCAAGCACCTGTCGGCCGCGGCGCCCGGCGATCCCGAGCCGATCGCCCGGGCGCGCGAGGCGCTCGACTCGCTCTTCAAGCAGTGGGTCGCCGCCCTCGCGCAGGGCTTCGACCCGGGCCTGTCGGGCGGCGCGCTCTTCGACGACTACGTCTCCCGCCGCGAGCAGGCCAAGCGGCTTCGGGCCGATCTCTGGTGCTTCCGCAAGCTCTGCCGTCTGACCGA
>DAIDIT010000257.1 GCA_027451705.1 Pseudomonadota bacterium | reverse complement strand
TGACGCCGGCGCGATGGACGGTTTTTTCGATCAGATCCATTTCGAGATCGCCGACGTGCAGCTTCGTGGTGCGCACATCGTCAAGGCGTCGTAACATCGCCTCGACGCGCGCCACCAGTTCAACCATCGCAAACGGCTTGGTCAGGTAGTCGTCGCCTCCCGCCTTCAGGCCCTTGACTTTCTCGTCGACCGAGGACAAGGCCGAGATCACCAGAACGGGCACCTTGACGCCTTCCCTACGCAAAGCTTCCAGCGTCCCGAGACTGTCCTCGCCGAAGACGATCCGGTCCATGATCATCACCGCGGCGCCGCCCACCCGCGCGGCGCTCGCGGCTTCCGCGATGGAGGCGAGCCGCACAAGATAGCCTTTGCTCTCGAGCTCGCCCTTGACCTCGTCCGCCATCGCCTGCTCGTCCTCGACGAGCACAATGGTTTGCGAACGAGGCCCAGGCTTATTCGTCAACGGCCAGCTCCCTTCAATAGTGGTCCGAATCCAACTTTTTGTGCCCCGGTGATGCAGGCTCGTTTGCAAATGCAAGAATCGGAGCTCCACTGGCAAATATAGGCTTCTAGTCAAGCTTTGAATTTGATATTCGCTTTTCGTGTCTACGGCTGGATAGGTAGCGAATGTCAAATCCACTCCACTAGCGTCAGGGAAACCGCGGCGTGCAGATCATCCCCGGCGGCTGTGGCGGCGGCTGGGTACGCGGCGGATCCAGCGCAAGACGCTTGACCGCTGCAACGACCGGCGGAATGATTTCGTCCGGCGGCCATCCGGCGCCAAGCCCTATAGAGCGCCACAAAGTTGTCGCCGGCAAGCCTGAACGCCTGGGCCCGTTGCTACTCCAGCGCGCATTGGCGACTACCTGCGCAGCGTCATCCACGGGACCGCCTTCTCGCTGCGCGCCACCAAGGACGGCGACACGATCCTCGTCACCAACAAGCACGTCGCCGACCAGCCCGACGTGACCGACGGTGACCACCCGGTGGACGGCGTCCCGAACGGCAGCCGCAAGGTGCGCGAGGTCATCAAGCTCGTGCGCAACCAGGACGACGACTACGACCCCGGCCAGACGCCCGCCGCGCGCGTGCTCGCCGATCCCGCGATGGACCTCGCGGTCCTCCGGGTCCACCGCAAGCTCGAGCTGATGCCGTACCGGATTGGCGACAGCGCGGCGCTCAAGGTCGGCAACGTCCTCGTCGTCCGCGGCTACCCGCTCGGCGCGTTCGCGGCGAGCAACGCCGGCAAGGTCATCAGCACCGAGCAGTGGGACAGCGAGCGCGGCTGGGCGCACGAGGACTTCGTGACCGACGCGCTCCTCAACCAGGGCAACAGCGGCAGCCCGGTCTTCGCGATCTCGTGCCAGACGGGCGAGCTCGAGCTCGTCGGCATCTACCACGCCGGCTACCGCGACGCGGCGGCCCTCAACGTGGTGGTCGCGATCGACCAGATCAAGAACGAGCTCGAGACACTGAAGGTGCCGAAGCGCGGCGGCGTGCGCACGGTCGAGGTGACTCCCGCCGACCGCGAGCGGGTCGTCGACCTGCTCTTCGCCGAGCGCGCCCACCAGATCCTCTTCCCGTACGCCGACCGGACGGCCGAGATCGAGCTGACCGACCCCGGGCGATTGCGGATCGCGATCCTCTCGGAGAGCTTCCCGCTCGCCGACCAGAGCTCGCTCGATCTGTGGGACGACCGCACCCACGACGGCTTCGGGACGCTCAACGCGGTCGGCTTCACGGCGGCCGGACGGGCCGACCTCGTGCCCGCGACCGCCCTCGACGCGGGGCTGCGCGACCATTTCGACCGGCTCTACGCGGACCTCTGGCGGCAGCTCCTCGCTGTGCTCGACTACCGCGCCATCGCCCTGCGCGCCGGGCTCGACCCCAAGGCCCACGACCAGGCCGCGATCGAGCAGGCGGCGCTCCAGGCGCGGGCGCCCGACCAGCGCTCCCTCTGGAACCAGGTGACGTTCGACCTCGACCAGCTCGTCAGCTCGGCCGAGAGCGGCCACCTGCCCCTCGCGATCAAGCGTCCCGACGACGCGGCCGCCCCCGCCGGCCGGTAGCCCGGCGTTCGACGCCGCGGGCCATCCGACAACTGGCGGAGTTGCGGCACGCGCCGGGCTCTGCGACAATGGCCCGCACCTTTTGCATCGGGAGGCACGAATGAAGCGGCTCACAGGATGGCTCGTCGTCGCGGCCGGGATCGCGCTCGCAGCCTGCTGCCAGAACGCGGCGCCCACCTTGGACGACGGCGGGTCGGGGGGCGGCGACGGCGGCGGCCTGAACAACGGCTGCACCGTCGTCGGGAGCTGCTACGGCGGCGCCGCGTGCCCGTCGGGAAGCTCGTGCGACAGCCGCACCTCGGAATGCTGCGCGAGCCCGACCGGCGGCGGATCCGGCAGCGGCTCGAGCGGAACGGTGACCGGCTCGTGCGCGAACGGCGGGAGCTGCCCGGCCGGCAGCACCTGCAACAGCTTCGACGGGCGCTGCTACGCGAACGGCGGCAGCTCCGGCTCGAGCTCGGGCGGCACCGGACCCGGCGGCTTCATCTCGGGGAGCTGCGCGGGCGGCCAACCGTGCCCGCCGGCGAGCGTCTGCGACCCGACGACGCAGCTCTGCCTCGCCAACTCCGGCCCCGGCGTCAGCGGGAGCTGCGCGGGCGGGGCGCCGTGCCCGGCGGGCAGCGTCTGCAACACGCAGAGCTCGGTCTGCTACCCCGGCGGGGGCGGCAGCGACGGCGGCGGCGTCGTGACGGGCTCGTGCATCGGCGGGGCCCAGTGCCCCGCGGGCTCCTATTGTGACACGCAGAACTCGACCTGCTACGCCGGCTCGGGCGGCAGCTCCGGCGGCATCGTCGCGGGGAGCTGTTCGGGCGGCCAGTCCTGCCCGACCAACAGCATCTGCGACCCGACCACGGGCCTCTGCTTCGCCAATTCCGGCAGCGGCGTGACGGGCTCGTGCGCCGGCGGGGCGCCGTGCCCGGCGGGGAGCTTCTGCGACGCGCAGAACTCCGTCTGCTACCAGGGCAACGGCTCGAGCTCGGGCGGCACCACCTCCGGCAGCACGACCTCCTCCGGAGGCGCCACCTCGGGCGCGGGACTCGTCGTCACCGGGAGCTGTTTCGACGGCGGCACCTGCCCGCCCGGCAGCCAGTGCACCCCGGCCTTCCTCTGCGAGGGACCGGCCGGCGGGAGCGGCACGACCGGCAGCGGCCTGCCCTACTACTGGTCCGGCACGAGCGGCGGCACGACGGGCGGCGCGGGCGCGACGTCCGGAGGCAGCAGCGGCGGCATCGCGATGGGCATCTGCGCGGACGGAGGCACCTGCCCCGCCGGCGCGAGCTGCGACACTCAGAACGGCCTCTGCTACGGAATCCCCCAGGGCACCTCGGGCGGGGCGTGGTGGAGCAGCGGCGGCGCCAGCGGGAGCGGCGGCACGAGCGGCGGCAACTTCCCCGGCGTGGGCCAGTCGTGCTCGCCGACGGACCTCCCGGGCCCGTGCATGCCGCAGGGCCTCTTCTGCGATCCGCTGACGGACACCTGCCAGGTCCCGCAGACCGGCGAGCCGTGCCAGCAGAACGTCGGCTGCCAGGGACAAGGCGCGAGCTGCGTGCAGGCGAGCGACGGGAACGCGGGCGTCTGCGAGTACACCTGCACCGACACCTCGCAATGCAAGACCCTCAGCACGACCTGCCAGCAGGTGAAGGGGCTCTCGAGCGGCACCTGCCAGCTCAATTCGTGCAGCGACTACTTCGGGAGCTGCAACGCGGCGGGTCAGAACGACGGCACGTGCGTGCTGCCGACGAACCCGATCGACCTCTTCAACTGCAACAGCCCGAACGGCTGCGGCGTCTGCATGCAGGGCGGTCAGCTCGACGACTTCCAGCCCTGCGACTCGACGCGCGGCACGAACTTCTGCAAGCCCGGCGACCTCTGCATGCAGTCGCCGAACGGCGGCGGCAACTCGATGTGCGCGCCGATGTGCAGCCCCTTCAACGGCCCGACGCTCTGCCCCTACGGCACCGCCTGCTACTGGCCGCTCGGGACGAACGTCGGCTACTGCGTCGCGACCTGCCCGGTGGACATCATGTGCCTCCCGGACATCCACGCCGGGACCTGCGGCGGAAATCCGACGGGCGTCTGCGACTGGAGCGACCCCTGGTCGTACCTGCTCTGCGCGGGTCAGTGCTGCATCACGAGCTGCCCGAACGAGTCGTCCTGCCAGTTCATCCCGGGCACGCCGATCCCCGCCTGCCTCCCGTAGCGGGGCTTCAAGGCGCGACGAGGGCGGCCGAGATCAGCCAGTAGCCGCCCTGCGTCGCGGCCCCGGGCGCGGTGAAGTGGAGGGCGTGCCGACCCGGGGCGAGGTCGCCGACGGGCAGTAGGTAGGGCGGCGACGCCTTGCCCGGGCACCAGCCCTCGCGCTCGATCGCGGCGGCCCCGCAGCAGCCGGACGCGGCGGTGCAGGTCATCGGCACGCCCTGCCCGCAGCCGCCGGGCGCGCAGCCCTGCACGGCGCACCCCTGCGCTCCGCCGCAGCCGTCGCAGCAGGCGACGCAGGTCGGGTCGCCGGCGCCCATCCGCGGCTCCAGCGTGCCCGCGTCCGCGCCGTCGACCGTGAAGACGACGGTCTTGCCAGGGCAGAACTCCTCGCACGCCTGCCCCTGGCCGTTGTGGCCCGTCGCGAAGACCAGGAGCTGCGCCGCGGGGAAGGCCATCGGCAGCTCCAGCTCGACGTTGGCGCCGCTGGATCCGGCCTGGGGATCGTCGGCGATCCGCTGGAACTGCAAGCCGCCCGCCGCGAGGGCGAAGGCGGTCGCCGGAGGCGCGCCGGGGACGAGGTGCAGCGACTCGGTGACCGAGAAGCCGCCCTTGCTGCAGCCGGTCTGGAGGTAGGAGCGGAACGTGGTCGTCCCTCCGAGGAGCGGGGCGGCGAAGGAGAGGTCCGCCTGGAACGCGGTGGTCCCGCCGTAGTTCGTCACGGCCCGGTTCAGCTCGAGGTAGAAGCCACCGTCGGCCATGCCGCCGTCCGCGACCTCGGGAGGGAAGACCAGTCCGTTCGACAGGACCCGGTCGACGTGATCGCCGGTCGCGCTGCAGATCGGGTCGCTCGCGGGGTACCAGCTCGCGTGGTCGGCGCAGTCCGCGCCCGAGCCGCCGACGGCCTGGTAGGTGAGGACCGCCTTCGCGAACGGCCCCGGGGGCAGGCAGACGGTGAAGTCCTGCGGCCCGTAGCCCGTGAACGCCTCGGCCGAGGCGATGGCGACGTCGAAGCCGCCGTCGCCGTCGGCCACGGCTCGCGAGGCGCACGGGGCCCGGCCGGCGTCGGCGCCCGCGTCGGTCGGGTTCGGGGGGAGGTCGCCGTGCGGTCCCGAGCAGGCGCACGCGGCGGCCAACGCGCCGAGGGTCAGGAAGGTGGGCGCCTTCATGTCGGCGGGCATATCCCGACGCCGCCGACGTGGCAAGTCGCACTTGCCACTTTCCCTTCTCCGAATCCGAGAGCGGAGACGGTGCCGGCGCGAAGGCGGACTCGCGCCCGCGCCCAGCGGGGGTGGCGCGCCGCGGCTGGCCCGTGGTAGAAGCCGCACGCTGTCGACGCGCGGACGGCGTCCGCTGCGCCGCGGCAGGGAGAAAACATGCGCCGCCTCTTGCTCGCCGCAGCCTTCGCCATCGCCGCGCCGGCGGCCCTTGCCCAGCCGATGCCGGGCGCTGCGACCGTCGTCTACCGCCCCAACCCCCGAGGACAGACCGGCCTGCGGGTCGTGGGACCTCCGGGTTCGATGGTCCGGATCTTCGACGGGGGCATGGAGACCGTCAGCGGCGGACCCCCGCTCTGGATGGTCGCCTTCCCGGGTCACGTCTACCGGATCGTCCTGACCTTCCCCGACGGGGGGCGGTGGGAGCGGGTGCTGACCGCGCAGCCGGGCATGAACGCCCTCGTCTCGGCGATGGGCTTCGGCGGCGCCGAGCCTCCGCCGGTCTACGCGCCCCCGCCCTACGCGCCGCCCCAGGCCTATCCGCAGCCGGCCCCGCCGCCCGCGGCCGCCGGGCCGATGCCGATGGACCCCGGAACCTTCGCCCAGCTCGAGGCCTCGATCAACGCGGAGCCGTTCCCCCAGAACAAGATCGGCGTGCTCCGGACGGCCGCGCAGGGCGCGTACTTCACCTGTGCCCAGGTCGGACAGCTCGTCGACCTCTACGCCTTCCCGGACGACAAGGTCCGGGTGGTCGCCCTGACCCGCAGCGGCCTCGTCGACCCGCAGAACGCCTTCCTGCTGTACGGCCACTTCGCGTTCCCGAACGACAAGGAGCGCGTCCGCCGAATCCTGTCGCAGTAGAGAGGAGAGACCCATGTCGCGCATCGTGAAGGGCGGCCTCGTCCAGGCCCACAACCCCGTCAACGACGAGAAGGCCGGCGCCGAGAAGATCAAGGCCGCGGCGCTCGAGGCCCACCTGCCGTTCATCGAGCAGGCCGGCAAGAAGGGCGTGCAGATCCTCTGCCTCCAGGAGATCTTCAACGGCCCCTACTTCTGCCCGGCGCAGTCGCCGTTCTGGTACCAGATGGCGGAGGAGGTTCCGGGGCCCACGACCGAGAAGCTCGCGGCCTACGCGAAGAAGTACCAGATGGCGATCGTCGTCCCCGTCTACGAGAAGGAGATGGCGGGCGTCTACTACAACACCGCGGCGGTCCTCGACGCCGACGGGCGCTACCTCGGCAAGTACCGCAAGAACCACATCCCGCAGACGTCGGGCTTCTGGGAGAAGTACTACTTCAAGCCCGGCAACCTCGGCTACCCGGTGTTCCAGACGCGCTACGCGAAGGTCGGCGTCTACATCTGCTACGACCGCCACTTCCCCGAAGGGGCGCGCGCGCTCGGGCTCAACGGCGCCGAGATCGTCGTGAACCCCTCCGCGACCGTCGCGGGGCTGTCGCAGTACCTCTGGAAGCTCGAGCAACCGGCCCACGCGGTCGCGAACGGCTACTACATCGGGGCCATCAACCGCGTCGGGACCGAGGCGCCGTGGAACATCGGCAAGTTCTACGGCCACTCGTACTGGTGCGACCCCCGCGGGCAGATCCTCGCCGAGGGCAGCGAAGAGGCGGACGAGCTGATCGTCGCGGACATGGACCTCGCCAGGATCGACGAGGTCCGCAACACCTGGCAGTTCTTCCGCGACCGCCGGCCGGAGAGCTACGGCCTGCTCACCGAGCAGCGCTGACGCGAGGGTCCGATGAGAACGCTCATTGCGAATGGGACGATCGTCACCGCCGCGGACACGACGCCCGCGGACGTGCTGATCGAGGGCGAGGCCGTCACCCTGATCGGGCGCGACCTCGCGAAGGTCGCGGGCAAGGTCGACCGGACGATCGACGCCAAGGGCAGGTACCTCCTGCCCGGCGGCATCGACGTCCACACCCACCTCGACATGCCGTTCGGCGGCTCCACCTCCGCGGACGACTTCGAGAGCGGGACGGTCGCCGCGGCCTGCGGCGGCACCACGACCGTCGTCGACTTCGCGATCCAGCCGCAGGGCGGCACGCTCGCCGAGGGGCTGGCCCAGTGGCACCAGAAGGCCGAGGGCAAGGCCGCCATCGACTACGGCTTCCACATGATCGTCCGGCAGGTGACCGCCGCGACGCTCGCCGAGATGGACCGGCTCGTGAAGCACGAGGGCGTGACCTCGTTCAAGCTCTTCACCGCCTACCCCGGCGTCTTCATGGTCGACGACGCCTCGATCTTCAAGGCGCTGCAGAAGACCGGCGAGAACGGCGGCCTCATCTGCATGCACGCCGAGAACGGCGGCGTCATCGACGTCCTCGTCGCCCAGGCGCTCGCCGCGGGCCACACCGAGCCCCGCTGGCACGGCCTGACCCGCCCCGCGCGGCTCGAGGCCGAGGCGACCAACCGCGTCATCGCGCTCGCCGAGGTCGCGCACGTGCCGGTCTACATCGTGCACCTGTCGGCGAGCGAGGCCCTCCTCGAGGTGCGCGAGGCGCGCGACCGCGGCGTCGCGGCGTTCGCGGAGACCTGCCCGCAGTACCTCTTCCTCTCGCACGAGAACTACGAGGAGCCGGGCTTCGAGGGCGCGAAGTACGTGATGAGCCCGCCCTTGCGCCCCAAGGGAAACGAGCGCGGCCTCTGGCAGGGGCTGCGGCAGGACGACCTCCAGCTCGTCGCGACCGACCACTGCCCCTTCTGCATGAAGGATCAGAAAGAGCTCGGCCGGAACGACTTCTCGAAGATTCCGAACGGCGCGCCGGGCCTCGAGACCCGGATGTCGCTCTTGTGGGACGGCGGCGTGCGGCAAAAGCAGCTTTCGCTCCAGCGCTTCGTCCAGCTCGTGTCCGCCGCGCCCGCCAAGATGTTCGGCCTCTACCCAAAGAAGGGCACGATCGCCGTCGGCTCGGACGCGGACATCGTCGTCTTCGACCCCGAGAAGAAGCAGACGCTCTCGGCGAAGAGCCTGCACATGAAGGTCGACTACAACCCCTACGAAGGGCGGACGGTCCAGGGCGTCCCCGAGACCGTGCTGTCGCGCGGCGAGGTCGTCTACGAGGGCGGTCGCTACGTGGGCAAGAAGGGCCGCGGCCGGTTCCTCCGCCGCGCGGCCCGCGAGGAGTAGAGAGCCATGGACGGCGCAGAGGTCCTCCGCAAGCAGCGCGAGTTCGTCTTTCCGGCGGTAACGAACTACTACCAGGAGCCGCTCGTGCCGGTGCGGGCCGAGGGGCTCCACGTCCACGGCGCCGACGGCCGTCGCTACCTCGACTTCTTCGGCGGGATCCTGACCGTCTCGGTCGGGCACTGCCATCCCCGCGTGCTCGAGAAGACGATGGAGCAGATGAAGAAGCTCCAGCACCTCTCGACGCTCTACCCGAGCGAGCCGATGGTGCAACTCGCCGAGAAGATCGCCGGGCTCGCGCCCCGCGAGGCCGGGAAGACCCTGCGCTGGAAGTCCTTCTTCACGAGCAGCGGCACCGAGGCCAACGAGACCGCGGTCCTGACCGCCAAGGTCGCGACCGGCACGACGGACATGATCGCGCTCCGCCACTCGTACGGCGGCCGCGCGACCCTCGCCATCAACATGATGGGCCAGGCCGCCTGGCGCGTCATCCCGAGCCAGCTCCCGGGCATCAAGCACGCCCACGCGCCGTACTGCTACCGCTGCGACTTCGGGCTCAGCTACCCCGACTGCGGGCTGCGCTGCGCGAAGGACGTCGAGACGCTGATCCAGACCGAGACCAACGGGCGGATCGCCTGCCTCATCGCCGAGCCGATCATGGGCGTCGGCGGCTTCATCACGCCCCCCAAGGAGTACTTCCAGGAACTCGTCCCGATCGTCCGCAAGTACGGCGGCCTCTTCATCGCCGACGAGGTCCAGACCGGCTGGGGCCGCACCGGCGGCCGCTGGAACGGCATCGAGCACTGGGGCGTCGCGCCCGACATGCTCACCTACGCGAAGGGGCTCGCCAACGGTGCGCCCATCGGCGCCACGCTGGCGCGCGCCGAGATCGCCGACGCGTTCAAGGGGCTGACCATCGCGACCTTCGGCGGCAACCCGGTCAGCATGGCGGCCGCGCTCGCGACGATCGAGGTCATCGAGGAGCAGAAGCTGCTGTCGAACGTCGAGGCGGTCGGGGCGCACCTGCGCGGCCGGCTCGAGGAGCTCGCCGACAAGCACCGGGTCATCGGCGACGTGCGCGGCATGGGGCTGATGCAGGCGCTCGAGCTGGTGCGGGACCGCAAGACCAAGGAGCCGGACATGGCGGTGACCGCCCGCTTCCTCGAGGCGACGCGCCGCGCGGGCCTGCTCGTCGGCAAGGGCGGCCTCTACGGCAACACGGTGCGGGTCGCCCCGCCGATGACGGCGACCAAGAACGACGTCGACGCCGCCGTCGGGATGATGGACCAGGCGATGGCGGCCGCGACCGCGGCGGCGTAGGCTCCCCCGCCGTGCGTTCGCGGCTCCTTCGCCCCCAGCGTGCCCACTCCGGCACGTCTTCCCTCGCCGGTGCCATGTGGCGCTCCGTTCTGATCGGGGCGTTGCTCGCCGGCTGCGCCGCGGGCGGGCCGCCGGTCCAGAACGCGCCCGCCGTGACGAGCTGCCAGGTGGATTCGGAGTGCCCGGTCGTCAACTGCCGCTGCGCCGACGGCTCGACCATCCCGAGCGCCTGCCTCTGCCAGGGCGGCCGCGGGGCGAGCGGGTGCCTGCCGGGCGGCACGTGCGCGACGGTGGACGATTGCAACACGGTGTGCGGACAGCGTCTCGGTCCCGGCGGGGGCGACGCCGGCTGCGGGGCAGCCTGTAGCGGTGGCGGCACGCAGCCGTGTTCGAGCGACGCCGACTGCGCTCCCGAGAGCTGTCCGTGCGACGGCGGACCGGGCACGACCCTCCCCGCCCGGTGCCTCCAGGGCCAGTGCGCCTACTGCAACGCCGCCGGCTGCAGCCCCGCGACCAGTTGCCCAGGCTGCTGACCCCGTCGGCCGTCCCATTCCTTCTGTAGGCCATCCAGCTCGCTCTGTGGGCGGTCCCCTTCGCTCTGTCGTTCGTCCCGTTCGTCCTGTCGGTCCGCCCCTTTCTCGAGGAGGTCGTTGCAGTCGTTCTGCGGCCCGTCCCACCCGTTCTGTCGGTCGTCGCCTTCGTCCTGTCGGCTCTCCCATTGTTCGAGTAGGTCATTGCATTCGTCCAGGAAGTCGTCGCGTTGGTCCCTGCGGTCGTCCCCTTCGTCCTGCAGGTCGTCCCTCTCCTCGTGTCGCTCGTCACTTTCGTTCTGCGATTGACGACAGAAGGAACGGGAGGCGCGACGGAAGCCGTGGT
The DNA here is from genome assembly GCA_027451705.1 of Pseudomonadota bacterium. Taxonomy (GTDB): domain Bacteria; phylum Myxococcota; class Myxococcia; order Myxococcales; family JAKAPL01; genus JAKAPL01. The sequence goes on along the minus strand of DAIDIT010000257.1, from coordinate 20,693 downwards.
GCTCGCTCCCGATGGAGCGGGACGCGTCACAGGAGGCGGGGGACGCGCGACAGAAGGGAGGGCGCGCGCCCAGGAACGACGGGGAGGCGCGACACGGGCAAGAGGGGCGCTTCACGAAGCAAGGATCGTCGTTCACGAAGCGAGGGTGGCGATTCACGAGGCAAGGGGATGGGCCGAGGAGGCCGTGCAGCCCGCCGCACTACCGCTGGTAGCGGGCGAGCGTCTTGCGGAGGCGGTCCCGGGCCTCCTGGCGCAGCCCCTCGGGCGCGAGGATCTCGGCCGCGCCCGCGAAGGAGAGGGCGAACGAGATTGTCCAGGCGTCGGCGGGGCCGTTCAGCGTGAGCGTCGCGCGGTCGGCCTTCTCGCGCTCGACCGCGTCCTTGCCGAAGCGCTCCTCGGCGTAGCGCACGGCGGAGCCTCCGCGCAGCGCGAGGCGCGGCCGCTCTCCGTCCGGGCGCGGCGGCGGTGCCGGCGGCTCGCCCTCCCCCGGCGGCGGCCGCTCCTCGGGCGGCAGCGGGTCGAACCGCCGCCGCGAGAGGCTCGCCGACCGGATGCGGTCGACGCGGAAGCTCCGATCGCCCTGCCGGGTGAGGCAGAACGCCGAGAGGTACCAGTGCCCCTGCGCCCAGCGCAGTGCGCGCGGCCGGACCGGGCGCGAGGTCAGCTCACCGCGCCCCTCGTTCCAGTACTCGAGCGCCACCTCGCGCCGCTCGGCGATGGCGGTGCGCAACAGCGCCGCGGTCTCGCCCTCGCCCGGCGAACGCGCCACGGCGAAGCGGGCGAGGAGCTGGCGGTACATCGGCAACAGACTCTCGGGGAGGGCGGCCTCGAGACTCCCGACGGCGCGCGCGACGGTTCCGCCGTCGCCCTCGGCCATGCCCTGCGCGGCGGCGGCCAGCGCGAGCGCCTCGAAGACCGTGAGCCTCGGGGGCTTCTGGAAGGCCTGATCCAGCTCGACGTACACGCGCCCGCCCTCGACCCGCACGTCGATGCAGTCGTCGGGCGCGAACGGCGGCTGGCCGACCATCAGCAGGAAGTCGAGCTCCTCGATGAGCGCCTCGGGCGCCATCGACATCAGCGCGGCGAGGTCCGCAATGGGAATCCCGGGATGGCGCGCGACGTAGGGGACGAGCCAGAGGAGCCGGCGGAGCCGCTCGCGCAGGTCGGAGGGGCCGACCTGCCGAGGGCGCGTCCCGGCCGCACCGCGGCGGGGCGGGGCCGCGCGGCGGGGCGGGCGGGCGGCGGCCATCTAGGCGACCTCCCGGTGGCGCTCGAGCAGGTCGCGCAGCACCTCGCGCGCCCGGGTGCGGAGCTTCTCGGGCGCGACGATCTCCGCGCCTTCCCCGAGCGGCAACACGGCGCGAAGAAGCGCGTCGCCGTCGCTCACCCGCAGCCCGAGCAGCACCCCGAGGCGGCCGCGCTCGAGGACGCGCCCGGACGCGAACGTCCGTTCGGCGAGGAACGCGAGGTCGGGCGAGAGGCGCAGCCGCACCTCGAATCCGTCGCCGTGGCCGAACTGCCAGGGCGGCGCGGCCGCGATCGACTCGATCCTGAAGTCGGAGGGCGGCTCGAAGTCCGGCGTGCGCGGCTTCACCGCGTTGACGTGCAGGTGCAGGATCCGGTCGACGCGAAAATGGCGCAGCCCGCCGCGCAGGTGGCAGTGGCCGGCGAGGATCCAGGCGCCGAAGCGGTAGACCAGGCCGTAGGGGTCGACGTCGCGCTTGGAGACCTGGCCGCGGCCCAGCGACCGGTAGCGCAGCGAGACGCGCTTGCGGGCGGCGATGGCGCGCGACAGTTCGGCCACGCGCGAGGCGAGCGCGCCGCCCTCCGCGCGCTCGGCGGCGAGCATGCGCGCCCAGTCGCGACCCGCGCCCGGCCCGTCGCCCGCGGCGAAGGCGATCTTCTTGAGCGCGTGGGCGAGATCCTCGCGGAACGGGAAGGCCTCGCCCGCGAGCGCGGCCGACCCCGCCGCGTAGAGGACGGCCAACTCGTCGGGCCGGAGCGAGAGCTCGGGCAGGTAGTACGCCGACCGGTCGAGGACGTAGCCGTCCTTCTCGCGCTCCTCGCCCTGGAGGTAGACGAGTCCGATCCCGACCTCGAGCAGGTCGGCCTTGTCGCGCTCGAACTTCCGGATGGAGGCCTCGTGCGACCCCGCGGCGTAGTCCTCGGGGAAGGCCTCCTGGATGTCGGCCCAGGAGAGCGGCTCGCGGGCGTTGAGGAACAACGCCACGAGGTCGAGGAGACGTTCGGCGCGCTCCAACGGAATGCTCCGGCCCATGGCCCGCGCCGGAGGTGCAGCCGCGGCCGCGGGCGAGCGCCCATGCTAACAGGGCGCGCTTCACCCTGTCCAACCGGGGCCTCGAACGCCAACCCGTCACGGGCCGTCGGGCCGCGATGGCTTTCGGGTGGGGGTGCGAGGAACGGGAGCGGCGACGCCTGCGCCCGGTGGGTGAGGAGCGTGAACGTCGGTGAGGCGGCTCGGTCGTGGCTCTCGCCCCGAAGCCGGCAAGGAGCGGTTGCCACGACCGGGCGCGCCCTCTTCCACGCCCCGAGATCGCGCCGCCCCGGCCGCGACCTGGGCTCGACGACGAATCGGGATCGAGCGGGCCTTGTGGCGCGCTCCCGGCAACGCCATACTGAACGCCCGTATGCCCCGCACCGGCACCGCCGACCTTCCCCTCCACGGCGGGCGCGTGCCCGAGTGGCTCGCCTCGCGGATGGCGCGACTCGGCCGCGTCTGCGTCGAAGCCCTGGTGCTCGACTACGGCCGCGACGAGCTGCTGCGCCGGCTCGCGAGCCCGTTCTGGTTCCAGTCCCTCGGCTGCGTCATGGGCATGGACTGGCACTCGAGCGGCATCACCACGAGCATGCTCGGCGCGCTGCGGCGCGGCCTCGCGCCGGTCGAGAACGAGCTCGGCGTCCACGTCTGCGGCGGCCGCGGCCGCCGCTCGCGCAAGACGCCGGTCGAACTGACGGACCTCGGCCACCGGCTCGGCTTCGACGGCGCGGCCCTCGCCCGCGCCTCCCGATTGGTCGCGAAGGTCGACAGCGCCCTCGTGCAGGACGGCCACCAGCTCTACCTGCATGGCTTCGTCGTCACCGACGACGGTCGCTGGTGCGTCGTGCAGCAGGGGATGAACCGCGAGGCACGCACCGCGCGGCGCTACCACTGGCTCTCCGAGGGACTGCGAAGCTTCGTCGACTCCCCGCACGCCGCCGTCGACGGCGCGCCGCTCGGACGGATCGTCAACCTCGCCGACCGCCGCGCCCGCGCCTCGCGGGACGCCCAGCTGGCGCTCGTGCGCGACCCCGGCCGCCTCCTCGAAGAGATCCGGAAGGGCCCCCACCTCGCCCTCCCGGCGCGTCACGACGTCCGCGCCGCCGACGTCCGCTCCGACCGCTTCGCGGGCGCCCTGCGGGCCGCCGCCGAGCGTGGGCCCATCGACTTCCCGGAGTTGCTCCTCACCCCCGGCGTCGGCGCCCGGACCGTCCTCGCCCTCGCCCTCATCGCCGAGGTGCTCCACGGCGCGCCGTGCCGGTTCGAGGATCCGGCCCGCTTCTCCCTCGCGCACGGCGGCAAGGACGGCCACCCCTTTCCCGTGCCGCTGCGCGTCTACGACGCGACCCTCCGCACCCTCCGCCGGGCCGTCGACCGGGCGAAGATCGGCCGCGACGACAGGCTCGCCGCGCTGCGCCGCCTCGACATCGAGTCGCGGCGGCTGGAAGCCGCCTCGAGCGGCGCGGACATCGCGGCTTTCATCGCCGGCGAGCGCGCCGCCTCCTGGCGCCTCGGCGGCCGCACCGTCCGCGGCGACGCCGCCCCGCCGACCGTCGCCGCCCGACCCAGACCGCGACAGCTCTCGCTCCCCTTCTGAGGGGTCGCCCTCAGCGGCGGGCGGCGGACAGCTCGAGGCGGCGGTGGAAGACGCTGCGGAAGAGCGGCGCCTCGTTGGCGGCGTCCCACAGCTCGAGGTCGCAGGGCGCCCGGGCGCGGAGCGCGACCGCGACCGCCCCGCGCGAGAGCTGGAGCCGCAGCGAGCGGACCGGCTGGTGGTGGCTGCGGTCGAAGGAGTCCGCGAGGCGCAGCAAGGTCGAGAGCTTTCGGACGAGCTGTACGTCGGCGTTGCCGAGTCCGGCGAGGTCGACGTGGCCGGGCTCCGGTGGCCCGCGCCGGTGGAAGCGGGCGATGCGCGCGACGAGCGCCCGTTCGTGGTCCGTCAGCCCCGGAAGGTCCGCGTTCTGGATGAGGTAGAAGCTGTGCTTGTGGTGGCGCTGGTAGCTGACGGCGTTGCCGATGTCGTGCAGAAGCGTGGCGACCTCGAGCAGCGGCCGCGACGAGGCCGGCAACCGGTGGAGCTGGGCGAGCCCGTCGAAGAGCAGCAGCGCGAGGCGCGCCGTGTGGCGGCCGTGCGGCTCGTCGAAGCCGAAGCGGCGGCCGAGCGCGAGCGCCCCCTCGAGGAGTGACGGATCGCGCATCGCCGTGCGCGCGCGGCGGTTGAGGTCGATGAGCAGCCCGTCGCGCAGCCCGCGGTCGACCGCCGCGAGGCTCCGCAGCCCGCCGTGGGCCATCACGGCCTCGAGGATCACCGCGCCCGCCACGACGATCTCGGCGCGCCTCGAATCGAAGCGGCGGCGCCGCTCCTCGAGCGTCATGTCGGCCAGCTCGTCGACCGCGTGCGATACCTGCCGCAGCGTCGCCTGCGAGCTGCCCGCCGCGAACGTCACGACCGCCTGGATGGTGCCCGAGCTGCCGAGGACGCGGCGCGCCGGCAGCCGCGACGGGAGCGCGTCGCGGAACGCCTCCTCGGCGAAGGTCCGCATGAGCGCGAGCCGGCGCGCCTTGACCCGCCCGGGCGCGGGGAAAAGCTCCGAGAGCCGGACGGCCCCGATGGCCACGCTCCAGAGCTGTTCGGGCCGGTCCCCGGAGGCGGTCGCGACCTCGGTCGAGCCGCCGCCGATGTCGATGACGAGCGAGCGCTGGCCCGCGGGCATGCCCGAGAGGACGCCGAGGCAGATGAGCCGCGCCTCTTCCCGGCCCGAGACGACCTCGAGATCGAGACCGGCCTCGCGGCGCGCCCGGCGCACGATCTCGTCGCGGTTCTTCGCCTCGCGCACCGCGCTCGTCGCGACCGCGCGCACCCGGGCGTGGAACCGGTGGCAGAGCGCTCCGTAGCGCCGCAGCGTCGACATGAGCCGGTCGGCGACCTCGCGCGAGATCGCGCCCGTCTTGAACACCCCCTCACCCGGCCGCAGCGGATCGCGCTCCTGGTGGAGGATCTCGAGCGACCCGTCGGGCAGCGGGCGGGCGAGCTCGAGGCGGACTGCGTTGGTGCCGACGTCAATGGCCGCCAGCACCGGCGGGGATTCGGGGGCGGGAGCCATCAACCACTCGAACTTACAGGGGTTGTTCGGATGCCACCAGCCCTTTCTCGCGGGCGACCCAAATGTCACATCGGGCGACAGACGGTTTTGGTATACTCCCGGCTTCTGGAACGGGGGTGTCACCGCTCGGCGGCCTCCCCCCTGGATCACCTCATGCTCTCTCCGAACGCCGTCCAGCCTCCCGCGCGCCGTCGCAGCGATCGCGACGCAGCGTCCGGGGAGGCCGATGGACGGACCATCCGAATCGACGAGGCCGAGGGCCGCGGGACCCGGATCGAGGCACCGGCCGCATCGGGTGCGCCTCGGCCTCTCGAGCTGCACGACCCGCGGCTGTTCATCAACCGCGAGCTGTCGTGGCTCGCCTTCAACGAGCGGGTGCTGGCCGAGGCGCGGGACGGCGCCCTGCCGGTCCTCGAGCGGCTCAAGTTCCTCTCGATCGTCTCGTCGAACCTCGACGAGTTCTTCATGGTCCGGGTGGCGGGTCTCGAGCAGCAGATCCACGGCGGAGTCGCCGAGACCGCCGCCGACGGGATGCTGCCCGGTGAACAGCTCGGGGCGATCGGAACGCGCGTCCACGCGATGGTCGCCGAGCTCGACCGCGTCTGGCTCGAGCAACTCGCTCCGGCCCTCGAGGCCGCGCGCCTCGCGCTGCCCGGCCCCGCGGCATGGACCGCCGAGCAACGCGCGGCTGCGCGCACGCACTTCACGACGCGGGTCTTCCCCGCCCTGACGCCCCTCGCGATCGACCCGGGCCACCCGTTCCCGCACCTGCGCAACAAGTCGCTCAACATCGCGGTCAGCCTCCGCCCGCAGGGCGGACGGCGCAAGACCACCGGCCGCGGGAACGCGCTCGCGGTGGTGCAAGTGCCGGGCGTCCTCGGCCGGCTCGTGCGGCTGCCGCCCGCCGGCGACGACGGGCCGCAGGCGCGGCTCTGTTTCACGCTCCTCGAGGAGTTGATCGCGGCCCACGTCGGCGACCTCTTCCCCGGCTACTCGGTCAAGCACACCGCGGCGTTCCGCGTCACGCGCAACTGGGACTTGATGGTCGACGACGAGGATTCCGAGGACCTCTTGTCCGCGGTCCAGGAGGAGCTGCGCCGCCGGGACAGGGGCGCGGCCGTGCGACTCGAGCTGGCCGCGGGCGCTCCGGCCGATCTCGAGGAGGCGCTCCGCCGGGCGCTCCACCTGGAACCGAGTGCGGTCTACCGCGTGGGCGCCCCTCTCCAACTCGGCGATCTGAACGCGCTCGGCGACGCCGACCCGCGACCGGAGTTGCGCGCCGAACCGCTGGTGCCGGCGCTACCGGCCGCCCTGCGCGGGGCGGAGACGGTCGCCGAGGCCTTCGCCAAGCGGGACCTCCTCCTCCACCACCCCTACGAGTCCTTCGATCCCGTCGTCCGCTTCGTCGAGGAGGCCGCCGACGATCCCGACGTCCTCGCGATCAAGCAGACGCTCTATCGGACGAGCGGCGACAGCCCATTCGTGCGCGCCCTCTCGCGCGCGGCCGAGAACGGCAAGCAGGTGACGGCGATCGTCGAGATCAAGGCCCGCTTCGACGAGGCCAACAACATCGCCTGGGCGCGGCGGCTCGAGGAGAGCGGCGTGCACGTCGTCTACGGCGTGCTCGGCCTGAAGACCCACTGCAAGGTCGCCCTCGTCGTGCGGCGCGAGGGCAACGGCATCCGCCGCTACGTGCACCTCGGCACCGGCAACTACAACCCGGTAACCGCCCGGCAGTACACCGACCTCTCGCTGTTCACCGCGCGCGAGGAGTTCGCCGAGGACGTCTCACTCCTCTTCAACATGCTCACGGGTTACTCCGAGCCGCCCCACTGGAAGCGCCTTGCGGTGGCTCCGCTCGACCTCCAGGACACGGTGCTCGCGCTGATCGCGCGCGAGGCGCAGCGGGCCCGGGCGGGCGAGCCGGCGCGCATTGCGGCGAAGATGAACTCGCTTGCCGACCCCGCGGTCATCCGGGCGCTTTACGCGGCGAGCAGCGCCGGGGTCGAGATCGACCTCGTCGTTCGCGGAATCTGCTGCCTGCGGCCGGGAATCCCGGGCATCTCGGAGCGGATTCGGGTCACGAGCGTGGTCGACCGCTTCCTCGAGCACAGCCGTGTCCTCGCCTTCGGCGCCGGCGAACGGGCGGAGGTCTTCGTCGCGTCGGCGGATTGGATGCCCCGCAACTTTCAGCGGCGAATCGAAGTCATGTTCCCGATCCTCGACCCCGAGCTGCGCGCTCGCATCCTGGATCAGGTTCTCGGTCTCGCCCTCCGCGACAACGTGAAGGCGCGGCGGCTCCAGGTCGACGGCACGGACGGCCCGGGCGACCCGACGCAGCCGCCGCTTCGCAGTCAAGCCGCGCTGATCGACTCGGCGCGACAGCCCGCGCCTGCGCTGCGCATCGAGCCCGCCCCTCGGCCGCCGCCCGCCCTGCCGCGCGCCGGCGCGCCCGGGGCCTCGTAGAGCGGCGTCGTGACCGCGTGCGGGAACTGCGGCGCGGTGCCGGACGGCGACGCGCTCTTCTGCCCGGCCTGCGGGACGCCCACCACCCGGCGCTCGGATACCGCCGCGAGCGCGGACCCCTACCTCGGTCGGGTCTTCGCGCAGAAGTTCCGCGTCGACGCGCTGCTCGGCGAAGGCGGCATGGGGCGGGTGTACCGCGCCACGCACCTGTCGCTCGAGAAGACCATCTGCCTCAAGGTCCTGCGCCGCGAGTTGGCCACGGACCCGGAGACGCAGGCCCGTTTCCAGCGCGAGGCGCGAGCGGCGAGCCGGCTCGACCATCCCCACTCCATCCGGATCATCGACTTCGGCGCCGCCGAGGGCAGCGAGCTCTACATCGCGATGGAACTGGTCTCGGGACGGGACCTCCAGCACGTCATCACCGACGAGTCGCCGCTGCCCGAGGCAAGGATCCGCCACGTGATGGAGCAGGTGCTGGACGCGCTCGCCGAGGCGCACGCCCAGAAGATCATCCACCGCGACCTCAAGCCCGAGAACGTGATGGTCGGCCCCCACCTCGGCGACCCCGACTACGTCAAGGTGCTCGACTTCGGTATCGCGCAGATTCAGGACGGCGGCGCGCGGCTGACCCGCGCGGGGCTGGTGTGTGGGACGCCCGAGTACATGTCGCCCGAGCAGGCCCGCGGCGACGAGTTGGACCCGCGCTCCGACCTCTACTCGTCGGGCGTGCTCCTCTACCAGATGGCCACCGGGCGGCTGCCCTTCACGGCCGACACCCCCATCGGCTACGTGACCAAGCACCTCGTCGAGCCGCCGAAGCCGCCGCGGGCACTGCGGCCCGACATCTCCGCGGAATTGGACCAGCTCATCGTGCGGGCGCTGGCCAAGAACCGCGACGAACGTCCCGCGAGCGCGCGGGAGATGCGCGCCGTGTTGCTCGGGATGCCCGCGCCGGCCGCGCTGCCGTTGCGCGCGCCCGAGCCCGTCGCCGCCGCGCGAAAGCGGTCACGCGCGTGGGCCGCAGCGGCCGCGGCGCTCGTCGCCGTCGCCGTCGTCGCGCTGCTCCGGCGCGGTTCGCCTTCGGCCCAGGTCACCGCCGTGGCGGCCTCCCCCGGCGTCGCTTCGGCGTCGCACGCGAAGGCCGAGGACTACTTCGCACAGGGCAAGGCCGCGTACTTCGCAGGACGATATGACGCGGCGATCAAGTCCTTCGAGCGCGCGGCCTACTACGACCCGAGCTGGCCCGAGCCGATCCGCGAGTTGGGCATCTGCTACCAGATGACCGGCGACAAGAAGAAGGCCGCGGCCCATTTGCGCCGCTACCTCGACTTCGTCCCGACACCCCACGACGCGGACGTGGTGCAGAAGATGCTCGCCCACCTCGGGAGCTGATCAGATCGTCGGAATGTCGGAGTCGCCGTCGCTTGCCGGCGGGGCGACCTGGTGCGACGGCGCAAGACGGTCCGGGCTGGGTGGAGGCGCGGGTAGGGGCACCCGCCCGGGCTCGACCGGGATGTCCGGCAATTCGTAGCGGACCACGAGGGAGCCGTTCTCGTGCGGGTGGAGGGACTCGCCCTTGCGCGGAACGCTGCGGACGACCTGAACGCCACCCGGCCCGTGGACGAGGAAGTCCATCGAATCCTTCCCGACTCCCACCGAAACCGCGCCGCACGTCGGGCAACGGAGGGTCAGCGCGGCGCCAACCGCGCTCCCCGGATCCACGCTGCACGGACGCCCGAGACCGCACGCGCAGTACGACGCGGGGCGGGGCACGGTCCGGGCGACCCAGAACCGCCCGCGGGGGCCTGTCCAGACCTGGTTGAGCCTCGATTCGGCGCCATATCCCTGCATCCGGTCGGGCCAGTGGACGTGGACCCCGATCCCCGGCAGCGGTTCGCCGGTGTGGGCGTCGACGACCCGCCCTTCGATGACGTAACGGACGGGGGCGGCGGCATGCGCGCAGCCCGCCGCCACGACCAAGAGGGGGGCGAATCGGAGCGCGGTCAGGATCGGTTTCGGTCGACGCACGGCCGTTCGACGCACCAGGGCCCGCGTGAATTCAGAGAGGCCATCCTACGGCGGCTAGCCGTAGCTCTTCTCCTTCTTTTCCTGCTCTTCCTTGCACCGGATGCAGAGGGTGGTCACGGGCCGGGCCTCGAGGCGCTTGAGCGAGATCTCCTCGTCGCAGCGCTCGCAGTTGCCGAACGTGCCGTTGCCGATCCGCTGGAGCGCCTTGTCGATCTTCTTGAGGAGGAACTTCTCGCGGTCACGGAGCCGGAAGATCATCGACTGGCTGTACTCGGAGCTGGCCAGGTCGATTTCGTCGGGGAGGTCGTCGGTGTCGAAGTTCGACTCCTCCATCAGCGTCTTGCGGGCGTTGACCAGGAGAGCGCGCTTGCTCTCCTCCAGCATCTTCTTGAAGCGTTTGACGTCTTTCTGGTTCAAGCGATCACCCCCGAGAGCCGTCCGGTCATAGAAGATACTCCGCGTGTCACCACGTCAGCCAAGATTGGCGACCGGCGGAGCGAGCGCCCAGCCGAACGCCGTCGCCACGAAAGACCGGCATTGGTAACAGAGCCCCTCGCGGCAGTCAACGCCCAGGAGGCCGCAGCGGACCGGCGTCTCCGTCCGCGTGTCGTCCGGCCATGGCTTTGGGCCCCGCCGTCCGGCATCGCGACAGGGGCCTTTGGATCGAGCGGCGGGCATGTCGTATACTGTCCTAGAGAGGTCGCCAGGTGGCGACCGATGGCGCCCCCCCACCCCAGGACGTCGATGACCATGGCCGCAACGGACAAGCGCAAGCAGAGCCTCTACTTCCCCGAGGACATGCTCCGGGAGATCCAGGACGAGGCGAACCGCCTCGACCGATCCCTGAGCTGGGTCGTTCAGCAGGCCTGGCGGCTCGCCCGAAACGAGATCACCCGTTTCCCGTCGGTCAACGACGTCATCGCGGACGTCGAGCGGCGCGAAGACGAGGGGTGAGGAAATGCCCGGCAACGACAACCGCAAGCAGAGCCTCTACTTCCCGGTCGAGATGCTCTCGGAGATCCAGCGCGAGGCGCTCCGGCAGGACCGCTCCCTCTCCTGGATCGTCCAGCACGCCTGGCGGCTCGCACGCAACGAGATCCGGCGGCTGCCATCGATGAACGACGTCCTGGAGCGGCCGCGCGAGGACTGAGTGGGCGACTGCGCCACGCCCTCTCCGACCGGCCCCGGAGTCGCCCCCAAAACCGGAGCGCCGGCCGCCCCGGACTCCTACTCGCCGAATGCGCGCATGGCCCCGGTCGGGTCGGGCGTCGCGCCGTCGGCGGGTGGAAGCCGCAGGCTCTGGGCGATCGTCGCTGCGGCGGCGATCGCGGTGGGGGGCGCATTCACCCTCCGCGCGTGGCTTCGCCGCGTCCGCCTGGCGAGGGCCGCGCACGCGGCGCACCAGGCGCTCGAGCGCGACACCTACGGCGGCCTGCGCGACGCCGATCTCGCCCTGCGCGCCTTCATCCACCCCGGCAGCCCCGAGGTCCACCTCGCGCTCGAGCGGGCCTACGCCCTCGCCGAGCTGGCCGCACGCTACGGCGACGACCAGGCCGAGGTCGAGTCGCAACTACTCCTCCGCCCGATCGAGCTGTCCCTCGATCGCGGCGACATCCGGCTGTCGTCCGCCGACGTCGCGCGCCTCTACGCGGCGAAGGGGCTCGACGCGCTCGGCGACAACGCGCCCGGCGACGCCATCGTGGCACTGGCCAAGGCCACCGACGACCAGGCGACGGCGGAGCTTCTCGAGGTGCAGGCGCAGGCGGATCGGACCCTCGAGCGACCGGGGCTCGCGGATACGGCCATCCACCGCGCCCTCGCCCTCGACGGGAAGGGGATCTCGGTCTTGCACCTGGCCGCCGACCTCGCCCGCGCGGAGGGCAGGCCCCGCGACGCCGCTGCACTCTACGCCCGCATCCTCTCCCGGAGCCCTGCGCACGTCCCCTCCCTCGTCGCGCTCGCCGAACTCGCCGCGGCCGGGCAGGCCGGGGATCCGGCGCAGGCTGCCACGGCCGTCCAGCGATCGCTCAGCCTCCTGCCGTCGGAGGGCAGCCCCGACGAGCAGTGTCGGGCGCTCCTCGCGCTCGTCCGCCTCGACCTCCGCCTCGGCCGTCCGATCGACGCCCCGAACCACCTCGACCGCGCCGCCGACCTCGACGATCCGCCGGCGAGCTGCGAGCTGGACCTCGCCCGCCTCGACCGCCGCCTCGGGCGGCGTCCCCGTGCCGTCGCCGATCTCGAGAAGGCGCTCGACGCCGACGACCCCGGCGAGGCGCCGCTGGCGCTCGCCGAGCTCACGGACGACCCCCGCGCCGCGCTGAAGCTTGCCTCGACGCCCCCTCCGCCCGATCTCGGCCTTTCGCAGCGAAACCTCTGGGCCGCCCGGGCCGCCGCGGCGGCCATCCGCGCCGACCTCGCGCTCTCGGACGCCCGCGCCGCCTTCGCGCTCGCGCCGCAGCTCGCCGTCGACACCGTACCCGCGCGAATCGGCGAGGCACGCCTGAAGAAGGCGCGGGGAGAGTCCGCGGCCGCGGCGCGCGCGCTCGCATCCGCCGCCCAGCTCGCCCGGGTGTCGAAGACGCCGGGCGACTCGCTCGCGGACGTCGGCGAGGCGGCACTCGACCTGGGCGCGCCCGAGACGGCGCTCTCCGCCTGCGACGGCGCGGCAGCGGCGGCCCCGGGCAACTGCCGCGCGCTCTTGTGCGCGGCGCGGGCGCTGCACGCCCTCGGACGCGATGCCGATGCGGCGGCGCGCGTCGCTCAGGCGCTGGTGATCGACCCGTCCGCGCCCGTGCCGGCGGGGCTCGCCGGCACGCCGCCCGCCGCGGGGACGGCCCCGTGAAGCCTCTGCTCTCGCTCGCTCCGGTCTTCGAGCCGAACCCGGCGGATCCGCGCGCCGAGCTGATCGGCCTGCACCAGCGCCTGTTCCGGAGGCAGCGCCGGCTGATCGAGCTGTCGACCGCGCCCGAGAGCGCGGAGCTCCGCCGCTACCGCCGCCGCTACCAGCGCGCCGTGCGCGGCTTCGACCGCGTGGCCAGCTACGAGGAGGTCCTCCGCCAGGCGCTCGCCGCGGACATCGTCTACGTCCGCGACTACCACACGCTCCGCCAGGCGCAGCGCAGCTACTGGAAGCTCGCCGAGCGACTCGCCGGGCGCGGCCGCCCGCCGCTGCTCGCCCTCGAGTTCGTCCAGGGCCGCTACCAGCCGGCGGTCGACGCCTACCTCGAGGGGCGCCTGTCGGAGGTCGAGTTCCTCCGGGACATCCGCTACTGGCGCCACCAGGCCTTCGACGTCTGGCCCAACTTCCGGCCGATCTTCGAGCTGGCGCAGCGACTGAAGCTGCGCGTCGTCGCACTCGACCGGCCCGCCGGCGGCCCCCGCTCGCTCGCCGAGCGCGACGCCTTCGCCGCCCGAGCCCTCCGCCGCGCCATCCGCCCCGGGGAGCTCGCGCTCGTTCTCGTCGGGCAGCTCCACCTCGCGCCGCCCCACCTGCCGGCCGCCGTCGAAGCGCTCCTGCCCGGCCCGCGCCAGCGGCTGCTGCTCTACCAGAACTGCGAGGAGATCTACTGGGAGCTCGAGCGCCGGGGCCTGGAGCACGCCGTCGAAGCCGTCCGCATCGGCCGCGACGCCTGCTGCCTCGTCAACAGCTCGCCCCTCGTCTGCCAGCAGTCCTACCTCGACTGGATCGAGGCGACGCGCGAGGGCGAGCAGCTCGAATCGTACGCGCCGGCGCAGCGCTTCCGCGAAGCGGCGCTCCTGCTCGCGCGCTTCCTGGAGCTCGCCCTCCCCGAACCGGCCGACGGCGACGGGGAGTCGGCGTCGGCGCTCGACGCGGCCCTCGACCAGGTCCACGTCCACGCCGCGGGCGACCTTTCGTTCCTGACGGCGCTGCGGTCGCGCGGCCGCGTCCGCGCCGCCGAGGCGCGCGCCCTCGAACGGCGCGTCCTCTCGCGCGAGAGCTTCTGCCTCGCCGCTCCCGCGCGCGCCGTCTACCTCGCGACTTCGTCCGCGAACCACGCCGCCGAGATCGCCTCGGAGTTCCTCTGGCACCACTTCTCCGAGGACGAGGGCAACGTCCGCAGCCTGGTCGACTCCTTCTACGCCCGGACGCTCGAGAAGGCGCTGGGCTTCTTCGGCAGCAAGGTCCTCAACCCGCGCCGCAAGTGCCGCCACGCCCCGCAGCTCGCCCGCCAGCTCGAGGCGGGTTCGCCGCGCGAACGGGAGGTCGCGTCCTACGTCCTCGCCCACGGCCGTCTCGAGCGCGGCGAGCGGGCGCCCGAGGTCCGCGCCGCGTACGCGCTGCGCGAGCCCGAGGTCTGGAGCGCGGTCACCCGGGCGCTCGGCCAGATGCTGGGCGACAAGCTCTACTATGCCTTGCTGCGCGGCCGGATCGGCAAGGGCGAGATCCGCAGCCTCTACTTCGACGCCTTCGAGGAGGAGGGCGCGCCCTTCCACACCTACCTCTACCTCGCCGGCAAGGTCGGCCGCACCCGCATCCCCGTGCGCCGGGCGTGAACGACCGCCCATTTCGCGGGCGGTGTGCTAGCTTCCGGCTCCGTGGATCCGTCCGTCCTGGCCTGCCTGGGCTGCGCGGCCGCGCTCGCCGCCGCGGCCCCCCCCGCCGCCTCCGAGGCGCCGTTCGCGTCGTCGATCGACGGCGTCGAGCTGCGCCCGGAGGTGGGCACCGGAATCTACGGCTACCACCTCACCGGCAACCTCGGCGTCACCTCCTTCAGCGTCCGGCTCCTCGACACCCGCTGGCTCCTCTCGTGGGACGGCGCGGCGGAACTCACCCTCGGCGCGGTCGCCTACGAGCACCCGTACTACGCCGTGTACGGCGCGCAGGCGAACGGGGAGGCGGAGGGCGGGCTGCGGCTCGCGCCCGCCGCGCCGCTCAGCGCCTACGTCGCCGCGTCCCTGGGTGCCGGCGCCTCCGCGATTACCCAGTCCGGCGTGCCGCTCGACGGGGGCGCGGCCGGCAACAACCTCGGAAGCTTTGGCGGGCCGCTCGGCCACGCCAACCTTCGGCCCGGCTTCGGCCTCTCCTACCTCGACGCGAAGCAGTCGCTCGTCGCGGAGGCGCAGCTCCTGGGCGAGCTGGACTCCCCGCAGGCCGACCTGCCGGCCGCCGGATACTTCGGTGGCGCGCTCCACCTGCGCTACGACCTGAAGGACAGCCTCGCGGCAATCGGGGACCTGTCGTACGCGGCCACGCCGTCGTTCTCGAACCCGGCCCTCGGGACCGAGACCTCGCTGGGCCGCTGGACGCTCGCCGCCGAGGCCGTCAAGACCCTCGGCCGCGGCTTCTTCGCGGGGCTCGGCATCTCGGTCGGCCGGACCGCGACGACCATCGCCTTCACCGGCGGGCCGTCGTACGTGTCGGCCGCGCCGCTCGACTCGCGCATCTGGCTGCTCCTGGGGTACTGGCCGTGAAGACCACCGCGCTCCTGTTCGCCGCCCTCGCACCGTTCACCTGCTCCCCGCTCGCCGCCAACTGGGGCCTGGACGCGATCTCGAACATGGCGACGCCGCCCGATCCCCAGATGGCGTGCTCGTTCGCCCTGCCCCCGGATGGCGAGGCGGCCCAGCGCGCCTCGTGCGCGTTCGGCCAGGGCGACCACCCCGCGACGACCCTCGGCATCCCGGCGGACGTCGCGGCGCAGATCCCCATCCGCCACGTCATCGTCATGATGAAGGAGAACCGGAGCTTCGACCACCTCTTTGGCCGCCTCCACGACGAAGGGCAGCCCGACTCCGAGCCAGAGCCGCCGAACTACACGAACCCCGACCTCTCGGGCGCGCCGGTCGCGCCGTTCCACGAGTCGACGACCTGCGAGCCCATCGACCCCGGCCACCAGGCATCCTCCGTCTCGACGCAGATCAACGGCGGGGCCATGGACGGCTTCGTCCGGAGCGCGGCCGAGACCACCGGCACCGACGGCCACCACGCCATGGGCAACTACGGGCAGTCCGACCTGCCGTTCTACTACTGGCTCGCCTCGACCTACGCGCTCTCGGACCGCCACTTCGCGCCCATGGCGTCCGGCACCTTCGCGAACCGCAACTTCTTCCTCCTCGGGATGAACGCGGGCGTGCTCGACACGGGCATCACCTACCCCGACCCCGCGACGCCGTCGATCCTCGAGCTGCTCATGAACGCCGGCTTCACCTGGGCGGCCTACACCGACGACGCCGCCACGGGTCCGTTCTCGGGCACCTTCGGCTGGTCCACGACCGATCCCGGCGTGCACCCCGTCCAGGCGCTCCTCGACGCGCTCGACCAGGGGACCTTGCCCAACGTGGCGTTCGTCGACGCGGTGGCCTCGGTCACCGACGACCACCCCGTCGCCGACCTCCAGGCGGGCGAGGCCTGGAGCCGCAACATCTACGAGCACGCGGTCACGAGCCCGCAGTGGTCGCGGCTCGCGATCGTTTACACCTACGACGAGGCGGGCGGCTTCGCCGACCACGTCGTGCCGCCCTCGGCCTGCCGCGCCGCGCCCTCGACCTCGCCGTTCACCGCCATGGGCCCGCGGGTGCCCCTCGTCGTCGTCTCGCGCTGGGCCAAGCCGCACTACGTCTCGCACGTGCCCCACGACCACACCGCCATCACCCGCTTCATCGAGCTGCTCTTCGACCTGCCCGCGATGACCGCGCGCGACGCGAACAGCGACGCCCTGCTCGACATGTTCGACTTCTCGTGCGGCCAGCCTGCGACGCCCCCCGGCCCCGCGCCCGCCGCGGGCACCGGCGGCTGCCCGGCGCTGCCGCCGCCACAGCCGTAGATGGCAGCCGCGCTGCGGTTCCTCCAGGCCCGGCCCGCCCGCGCGGCCTGGACCTGCGCGCTGCTCGCCCTCGCCCTCGCCCTCCCCGGGATCGGCGACCTCGACGGCCTCGGCCACCCGGACGAGGCGTTCTACCTGTCGATCGTCTCGGACATGGCTGACACGGGCCACCTGATGCCCACCCACGGCGGCGGCTACGTCTTCCAGAAGCCGCCGCTCGTCTTCTGGGCCGCGCGCCTCTCCTTCGCCCTCTTCGGCCGCAACGCGGCGGCGGCGACCTGCGGGGCGGGCGCGATCTTCGCGGCCGAGATCGCGGGCGAGGAGGCCGCGCTGCTCGGGGGGTTGCTCCTGCTCGGCTGCCTCGGCGTCGCCCGCTTCGGACGCGAGCTGATGATCGATTTGCCGCTCTGCGGGCTCCTGACCGCCGCGATGGCGGCGCTCGCGCGCGCCCTGCGCGCCGACTCGGCCGAGGCCGCGCGCCGCGCCCTCTTCTGGGCGGGCTGCTTCGCGGGCCTCTCGCTCGGGATCAAGGGCCCGATCGGCCCCACGCTCCTGCTCCTCGCGGGCCTCGCCGCGCTCGCATTGCTCCGCCGCCTCGACGTGCTCGGCCGGCCCGCGCTCTGGACCGGCATCGCCGCCTCCCTCCCCGCCGTCGCGCCCTGGTACGTCTGGGCGGCGGCGACCCACCTCCGGGAGTTCTGGGCCATCCACGTCGTCGACCAGCACTTCCGCCGCTTCGCGACCACGAACGGCCAGAACCGCTGGAACCTCCTGCTCGGCGCGGCGCTCTACGCCGCCCCCTTCACGCTGCCCGCCGCCGAGGGGCTCGCGCGGGCCTTCGCCTCGCGCGCGAAGCTGCGCGCCGCCGCGTTCCCGCTCGCCTGGCTCGCCGCCTTCGCGCTCCTCTTCGGCCTCCCGGTCGAGCACGGGCTCCACTACCCGGTGCTCGTCCTGCCGCCGCTCGCCGCCCTCGCGGCGCAGGCGCTCGCTGCCCCAGGCCGCTGGACGCGCCCGCTGCGCGCCGTCACCTCCGCCGCGTGCGCGGTCGCGGGGCTCGCCGTCGCGCTCGCGGCCCGCTTCCCCGAGGTGCCCGCCGCCGCGGCGACCCTCGCCTGCGTGGCCCTCGTCCTGGCCTCCGTCCTCTGGGCGCGGCGCGCGCCGATCGACGCCGGGCTGGGCAGCCTCGCCACGGCCGTCGGCTCGGCGCTCGTCATCGGCGCGATCGGACCCGCGCTCGGAGGCCCGCTGCTGCCCGCCGCGGCGGCCGAGGCCGGCGCGGGACGGCGTATCGGCGTGCTGGGCGAGCACCCCGGACCCTACGCGCTCGCGGGCGGCTGGACGGGCGGCTACGAGCTCTGGGGCGCGGGCGCGCTGCGCGGTGCGATCGACCGCGGCGACCTTGTCCTGTTCCGCGACCACGTCCTCGACGGGACGACGGCGCCCCTCCGCGCGCGCCTCGCCCCCCTCGTCGCCTGGCGCCGCACCCGGCCCTACCTGACGCCCCGGGACATCGCCGCAGCCTGGCGCGCCGGCGACCTCGACGCCCTCCGAGAGGACAACGTCCTCTGCGCCCCCGTGGCCGGCGGCGGCCGAGGCGGGTAACCAGACGGCCGAGCCAGGTAACCGGACGGCCGAGGCGCGGCCGAAGCGGGTGGCCGCTCGCCCGACCCTCGGCCGAGCTCGCCCGAGGCGACATCGCGTTCGGTCGAAGCACGGCCGGGCCCGGCCGAGCCGCGGCCGCGCCCGCGTCAGAGGATGCGGCGCGCCTTGATGCGCAGATACTCGTTGACCGCGGCGACCGGCAGCTCGGCCGCGGGGGCCTCGACGACCCGGATGCCAGCCCGGCGCAACGCCGCGAGGCCTCGGGCGCGCTCGAGCGACAGCTCCGCCGCCGCCCCGGCGCGGAACAGCGCCGCCGTGTCCCCGGGCGGCGCGCGCAGCGCCGCGCCGATCTCCGGGTCCTGGAAGACCGCGCACAGGACGAGGTGACGCCGGCCGAGGAAGGCGAGGGGGCCCACGAGCGTCGCGGTGGAGGTGGGCTCCGCGACGTCGGTGAAGAGGACGATCAGGCTGCGGCGCGGGAAGCGCTCCTGAACGGCCGCCGCGATGGCGCCGTAGGGCGGCTCCCGCAGGACCGGAGCGAGGCCGTCGAGGGCGCGGGCGAGCACCCCGGCCTGCGCGGCGTTGCGCAGCGGAGGCACCACGGCGAGCGGGCGATCCGCGAAGGCGAAGAGGCCGACGCGGTCGTCGGCGCGAAGCGCCGCCTGCCCGAGGAGCAGCGCGGCCTCGATCGACCGGTCGAGGCGGCTGTGACCCGCGGCCTCACGCGCCATCCTTCTGCCGGCGTCGACGAGGAGCACGACGTTCTGCCGCCGCTCGGCCTGCCGCTCGCGGGTGACCGGCCGGCCGTAGCGCGCCGTCGCCTTCCAGTCGATCGCCCCGTAGGGATCGCCGTACGCGTACGGCCGCAGCGAGGCGACCTCGGTGCCCTCCCCCCGCTCGCGCGCCGACCGGATGCCCACCTCGTCGAGGCGCCGCTGGCGCAGGAGCGCGTCGAAACCCAGGACGCCCCTCAGATCCGGGGCGACGCGCAGGCGCCGGGCCCCCTCGGCCCGCAGCCGCAGCAGGCCGAGCTGGATCGGCGTGCGCCGCTCGCCCGCCGGGAGACCCAGCGCGAACTCGCCGCGGCGCGACGACGCGGACGTCCAGCTCGCCCGCGCGCGGCCGTGCGGCGGCACGGTGAGGCGGAACGACGCCTCCCGCGGCGAGAAGCCCTCGGGCAGCCGATCCCACAGCTCGACATCCAGGCGCCGTGGCCCCGGGTTGTCCACCTCGAGGAAGATCTCGAAGGGGCAGGCGCGCAGGACGCGCTCCGGCAGCTCGCGGCGGACGCTCGCCCCGGCCGCGGCCCGCGCGAGGGCGAGGTCCGTCGTCCAGAGGAGCAGGACCAGCGCGTCCAGGGCGAGCGCCCCGAACCCGAAGGCGGGCGAGCGAAAGCCGAGCGCCGCGGGCAGCACCCCGAGCGCGAGGAGCAGCGCGAGCCGCGGTGACGGCCGCGCCATCACGACCTACGCCGCCGTCCGGCGCGGGACCGGCGTCTCCTCGAGGATCCGCGCGACGACGCGGTCGCCGTCGGCGCCCTCGAGCTGCGCCTCCGCCGCGAGGCCGAGCCGGTGGGCGAGCACGAACGGCGCGAGCCGCTTGATGTCGTCGGGGACGACGTAGCCGCGCCCCTCGCACGCCGCGAGTCCCTGCGCCGCGCGCAAGAGCGCGACCGCAGCTCGGGTGCTCGCCCCGAGCGCGACGCCCGGGTGGCTGCGGGTGCGCCGGACGAGCTCGACGAGGTAGCCCTGCACGGCGGGCTCGATCCGTACGGCGCGCACCGCCGCCCGCAGCGCGAGCAACCGCGGCGCGTCGAGCACCGGCGCGACCTGGCCGGCGGCGGCGGCCCAGGGATCGAAGCCCTCGGCGAAGCGGGCGATGACCTCGCGCTCGGCGTCCGCGTCGATGTCGCGCATCCGGACCTTCATCAGGAAGCGGTCGAGCTGCGCCTCGGGCAGCGGGAAGGTCCCCTCGAGCTCGATCGGGTTCATCGTCGCGAAGACGGTGAACGGCGCCGGGAGCGGCAGCGGCTCGCCGTCGAGCGTCGCGCGCCGCTCCTCCATGGCCTCGAGCAGCGCCGCCTGGGTCTTTGCGGGCGCGCGGTTGATCTCGTCGGCGAGGACCACGTCGGCGAAGACCGGCCCGCGGACGAGCTTGAAGCCCGCCTCGCGCGGGTCGAAGACGTGCGTGCCGACGACGTCCGCCGGCATCAGGTCGGGCGTGAACTGGACGCGGCGGAACGAGCAGCCCGACGCCGCGGCGAGCACGCGCACGGCGAGCGTCTTCCCGGTCCCCGGTGGGCCCTCGATGAGCACGTGCCCGTCGGCCAGGAAGGCCGCGAGCAGCGCCTCCAGCTCGGCGCGCCGCCCGACCAGCGCCTTCTCCACCGCGGCGAGGAGCGCCCCCGCCGCCTGCCGGACGTCCGGCCCT
>DAIDIT010000256.1 GCA_027451705.1 Pseudomonadota bacterium | reverse complement strand
GATCGGCGACCCGCAGCACGCCGAGCATCAGCTTGGGCGGGGTGACGCCGAAGCTCCGCATCGAGAGCGCGCACGTGCCGGTGAGGCGCAGATCCGGCCCCTCGGGCGCGGCGCGGATCTCGAGCGTCACGGGGCCGGTGGCGCCGGCGACCGCCAGCGTCCCGCGCGCGCGCAGGTCGAGGGCCGTGGGGAGCACCTCGTAGGAGTCGAGCCGGAAGGCGATCACCGGGTGGCGCGCCGCCTTCAGGGTGTCGCGGAGCTTCTCGTCGAGGTCGGCGTCGCCGGAGACCAGCGCCGCGACCGGCACGTCGACCTCGACTCCGCGCACCCCTCCCGACCGGACGGCGGCCACGAGATCCACGACCGGCCCGGACGCCTGGAGGCGCGTCTCGAAGCGCTTCGCCTCGGCGCGCCAGCGGTGCAGGGTCGAATCCCCTTCGATCCAGAGCCGTCCCCCCGGCGCCAGCGCGAGCCCGTCCATCTCGAACCGTGAGAGCTACCTGCCGGGCGGAGCGGTTCGGACGGAGCCGCCGAGGGGGGGCGGCGTCCCGGACTGCGCGCCACGGGGATGGACGCGGGCGAGCATGGCCCGCACCTCCGCGACGTCGTGGGTCAGGACCTTGCCGAGGCGGGCGGCGTCGAAGAGGGCGCCGTTGCCGCAGCGGACCGTGGCCTGGAGATCCGCGGCGACCGAGCTGAGCTCGGGGGGGCGCGGGCCGAGGAGCGGGAGGATGGCGACCGCCTCGCGGCCGAGGGACGCGGCCTGGGTCTGGACGAGCAGGCACTCGGCGAGGCCGAGCTTCTGCGAGACGGGATCGGTCGCGGCGACGTCGCGCGCGGTCTCGGCGAGCCGCCCCGGGACGATGGCGAGCTGCAATTCGCTCGCGGAGACGCCGACGATGGCGCCGAGCAGCGTCGCCTCGTCGCGGTCCACGCGCCGGCCCCCGCAGGCCGCGGCGCAGAGCGCGGCGAGGAGCACCGCCGACGTCTGCACGGCCCCCCGGTGACTCTCCCCTTTCGGGGAAGAGGAGCGGGGCGAGCGCTCCCCGCGTCGAGATGTCGTCATGGCTTCAGATCCTCCGGTATGTGCTCGCCGCGCCAGAGGTCGCGCGGGTTCTCGCGGTCGCGGACGACGTCGAAGCGGCGGCCGTCCACGAGGACCTCGGCGGGTCGCGGGCGGGAATTGTAGCTCGACGCCATGCTGAAGCCATAGGCGCCGGCGGTCATCACCGCCCAGAGGTCGCCGGGTCCGAGGTCGTCGACGCGGGTGCGGCGGGCGAGGAAGTCGCCGCTCTCGCAGACGGGGCCGACGACGTCGAGCACGACCTTGCGGCGGGTCGGGCGGCCGACGGGCTCGAGCGCGTGGACGGAGCCGTACAGCGCGGGGCGCAACAGGTCGTTCATCCCGGCGTCGACGACGGCGAAGGCCCGTGCCGCCCCGCGCTTGCGGTAGAGGACGCGGGTGAGGAGCGCGCCCGCGTTGGCGGCGATGACGCGGCCGGGCTCGACGACGAGCCGCAGCCGGCTCGGGCCGAGGGCGCGGCGGAGGGCGTCGGCCCACTGCCGCGGAGACGGCGGCTGTTCGCGCCCGTAGGGCACGCCGAGTCCGCCGCCGAGGTCGACGTGCTCGAGGCGGTGGCCGTCGGCCGCGAGCTCTTCGAGCAGGCGCCGCAGCCGCGAGGCCGCGGCCTCGAACGGCGCGAGGCTCTCGATCTGCGAGCCGAGGTGGCAGTCGAGGCCGACGGCGCGCAGCGACGGGCACCGCGCGATCGCGCGGTAGATCGCCCGCGCGCGGCGCAGCGGCACGCCGAACTTGCTCTGGGCGAGCGCGGTCGCGACGTAGGGGTGGGTCTTCGCGTCCACGTCGGGGTTGACGCGCAGCGCGACGGGGGCGACCTTGCGCAGCCGCGCGGCGACGGCGGCGACGGCCGAAAGCTCCTGCTCGCCCTCGACGTTGAAGCAGAGGATGCCTGCGCGCAGCCCGAGCGCGATCTCGTCGTCGGTCTTGCCGACCCCGCTGAAGACGACGCGGGCGGGGTCGCCGCCCGCTTGGAGGACGCGCCGCAGCTCGCCGCCCGAGACGACGTCGAAGCCGGAGCCGAGGCGGCGCAGCAGCGCGAGCACGGCGAGGTTGCCGCACGCCTTGACCGAGTAGCAGACGAGGTGGGGCGCCGGTCCGAGCGCGCGGTCGACGGCGCGGAAGTGGCGCTCGAGCGTGGCGCGGCTGTAGACGTAGGTCGGCGTGCCGACGGCCTCGGCGATCGCGCGGAGCGGGACCTCCTCGCAGTACAGCTCGCCGCGCCGGCGGAAGAAGTGGCGCATCCCTCGCCCCTTCACCCCCGGCAGGGGGTCCCGAAGAGGATCGCCGACGCGGGACGCGCCGTTCCTGATCCGCCGTGTCGTCGGTCGATCATGCGTCAACGCGCCCCGGCCGGGCAGCCGAAGCAGCCGCCGTCGGGGAAGAGGCCGGGGCCCGCGTCGGCCGAAGGCGGCGCGGCTTCGGCCTCGGGCGGCGGACGGGGCAGCGCCTTGATGCCGCAGGCGAGGGCCGCCGCGGCGGCGAGCAGGGCGAACGCCCGCCGGCCGCTAGAAGCGGACACCGAGGAGGACGCGGATGGCCTGGGCGACGGAGGGGTTCACGAAGCCGCCGATCGCGCCCGGGACGACCTCGCCGAGACCGCCGAAGGGGCCGAGGAGGCCGTAGTCGAGGTTCGCGACGAAGCCGTCGTCGGTCTGGTAGTGGATGCCGGCGTCGCCCTCGAGGCCGAGCGGGAGGTGGCCGCCCGGCGTGTTCATCGCGTTGAACGCCTGCGAGTAGATGAGCGCGAGCGAGAGGTCGAGACCCTCGGTCAGGTTGTAGCGGACCGACGGCTTGCCGTACCAGGCCGAGGTCACCCCGCCGAGGATCTCGCGCCAGAGGATCATGTCGACGTGGTAGTCGCGGTTGAAGGTGAAGTTGGTGACGGCGTTGTTGACGCAGGTGCCGGCGCCGCTCGCGCAGTAGAACTGCGGGCCGTCGATCGAGCCGGTGGGGTTCGACGCGCCGACCGACCCGCGGTCGGGGTGGTTGCCGAAGCCCGGCTCCTGCCCCGGACTCGCCGCGCCTCCCTCGATCCCGACGGTCAGCGAGCCGTCGGAGAGGAAGTGGTACTCGGTCTGCACGGCCCCGCCGAGCTGGCTCACGTAGATCGGGTGGGTGACGCTGGCCGGGTCCGTGTAGTTGAAGGTCCCGTTGACGTAGACCGCCTCGGCCTCGACCCGCGCCCGCTTGGACTGCCAGCGGAACCAGGCGTCGGGGACGAAGAAGTTCGCGTTGGTGGCGTCGATCATGTTCGCCGGGACGGGGGTTCCGCCGTTCGCGCCCGGCGTGTTGGGCGGGTAGAAGCAGGGTTGTCCGGCGGAGACCCCGGCGCAGCTCGTGTTGTAGGCCTGCTGCTGCGCGAGCGAGTCCCCGTAGCCGAGGGCGTCGTGGTCCTGGTTGCGGTAGGTGAAGTAGAGGCCGTAGTTGACCGAGGACTTCCCCTCGTCGAGGAGCTTGTGCAGCTCCGCGTCGGTGTCCTTGCGGGCGACGACGATCGAGTACGAGTAGCTGCCGAGGGCGCGGTCGACCGCGACCGGCTGGCCGAGCGGGTCGTTGGCGTAGAGGTTGTAGAGCGGCCCGGCGGTGACGAAGTCGATCATCGGGATGATGTAGAAGCCGGCGATGTTGCCGACGAACATGATCCGGTCGACGGTGTTGCCGTAGTCGCAGTCGAGGCAGTTGCCGTCGTTGTAGAACATCCCGAGGCCCCAGTGGTTCCCCATCCGGCCGATCCGGAGCTGGCCGATCGGGGTCATGATCTCGGCCCAGGCGCGCTTGGCCACGATGCTGTTCGGGTAGAGCCCGGGCACCGAGTTGGGCGGGACCTGCGAGTCGGAGAACGGGGTCGTCGGGCCGACGCCCGACGCGCCAGGGCCCGTGCCGGGGATGTAGACCTGGCCGGCGGCGAGGTCGCCCCAGCCGCCCGCGGGGGTGCTGCCGAGCACGAGGTTGTCGAAGACGTCGATCTGGCTCTTGACCTTGATGTCCTCGCTCACGTTGAGCGTCGGCTCGACTCGGAAGCGGGTGTCGGTCGAGAGGATGGTCTTGCCGTTCGTGTTCACGTAGGGCTTGGGGAACAGGTAGTAGCCCCGCGGATCCGGCGCCTGCCAGCCGAGCCAGAGGTCCTCGAACATGTTCGGCCGCAGCCGGAAGTAGCCGTCCAGCTCGAGGAGCTGGAGGTGCGGCTTCTGCACCGGGATCTGCTCGAACTCCTGCGGCGCGGTCGCGGCGGACGTCGCCATCTCGGCCCGCATCTCGTCGCGCAGCTCGTCCTTCGCCTTCTTGATCTTCGCGTCGGTGTCCGCCTGGACCTGCTCGAGGATCTGCGCCCGCAGCGCGGCGTCGTGGGCGCGCAGCGCGGGCGTCTCGGGCAGCGGCGCGGGGGCGGGCTTGGCCGGGGCGGCCGTGCCCCCGTCGGTCGTCCCGCCGTCGGTCGCCGCACGCGCCGTGAGGGGCCAGGTCGCGACGGCGATCGTGAAAAGGACGTAAAGGCGCATGGTCCCTCCGGAAACGGGGACCCCCGAGCTACCACCCGCGCCCCATCGAGTCAAAGGATTTGGGCGTCAGTACCGCGCGGCGAGCTCGACGGAGCCGCCCGTGAAGCCGGGGAAGTTGCGGCAGATGCCGTTGATGCAGCGCAGCCCCGCCTCGCGGCCACCGGCGAAGGCGCGCACGGTGTAGTGGTCGCTGATGATCCACGAGAAGCCGGCGTTCGGGTTCTCGGGGCGCCACTCGGCCGGGTCCTCGGTGTTGTACTCGTAGCCGAGCGTCACCGTCCACGCGCTCCGCTTGAGGGAGAGGTAGCTGTAGCCCCAGCTCCACGGGTGGCCGACGAGCAGGTCCTCGTCGAAGCGGCGGTGGAGCCCCTCGAGCTCGAGGCTGTAGACGTCCCCGAGCACCTGGACCGCGTCGTACTGCACCCACCATTCCTGCTCGTACGGCTCGCCGGGGTTGTCCGACAGCCGGTTGTAGATCTCGTAGCGGCGGCCGGCCGAGACGACGGCGTGGCTGCGGTGGTCCTGCCAGTTCACGTCGACGCCGAGGTAGCCGTCGGTGATCGCGTAGTCGTAGCCGGGCGTGTCGTTCTGGAAGAGCGCGATCGAGGCGAACGGGGCGACGTGGTCGTTCACCCGGTAGTCGAGCCGCACGCGCGGGCCGTAGGTCGTGTAGGAGGGGTCCTCCTCCTGGAAGATCTCCTCGAGCTGCGGGGGGTTGTTATAGACGTTCTGCTGCCAGAAGGCGGGGTACATCGCGGAGCCGAGGCTGCTCTGGAGCGGGTAGATGTAGTTCTGGTAGTCCTTCACCTCGACGAGCAGCGTCGCCGGGCCGAGGAAGGCGTCGGCTTCGACGAGCAGCGCGTTGCCCTGCGTCGTCGACTGGGTGGCGCCGCCCGCCGGGTTCGCGGTGAAGTCGGCCTGCACCTGGTGTGCGACCTCGACGTACGCCTTGAGGTGGTCGCCGAGGTGCGGCATGTCGACCGTCGCCGAGAAGTTGCCGGTGGAGAGGAGCGTCGGCGGGACGTCGGTCGGGCCGAAGGGCTGGGTCTGGATGCTGCCGAGGCCGAGGTAGGAGATGGGGACGGACTGCGTCGGGCTGCCCGGCTCGTAGGGCTGCAAGAGCGCGGTCTGCGGGTTCTGGAAGAAGCCCGCGCCGTCGACGCCGATCGTCACGATGCGCGGGAGCTGCCATTGCAGCCGCGCCGCAACGACGCGGTCGTTCGGATCGGGCGCGACCTCGCCGGTCGACTCGTCGGTGTTGACGACGTTCGTCAGGCCGGCCGCGGCGTTGAACGAGAAGCCGCCCCAGTGGAGGGTGAGGTTTCCGCCGCGCAGCGTGGTGTCGACGCCGAGCGCGTCGACCTTGAGCATCGAGATGACGAGGCCGCGGCCGTAGCTCAGGTAGAAGTCGCCGAGCGTCGCGTCGACGTGGTCGCCCAGGTAGTTCAAGGACAGCTTCTCGACCTCGACGTTGTCGACGTAGCGGTTCTGCAGCAGCAGGGCGAGGTTGCGGTTCTCGCAGGGGCCCGTGAGGCCGTTGGTGCAGATCGCGTAGTTCGACGGGACGCTCGGCGTGTTTCCGAAGACCGCCGAGTCGAAGTGGATCTCGGCGTGCCAGCGCCCCCAGGTCGCCTGCGCGTCGAAGCGGTTGAGCCAGTCGAGGTAGTTGTCGCTCGTCGGGTCCCAGTTCGGGTTGAAGAGGGGCGCCCGCGCCGTCGAGCCGGGGAGGAACTCCGGCTGCACGACGCCGTTGTCGACGTGGTAGGCGACGTCCGCGAGCTCGGTCAGGTCGACGATCAGCGGCTGGCCGTCCAGCGTCGTGCGCAGCGCCGCCGCGGCCCCGGGCCAGGCGAGCACCCCGAGGCAGAGCGGGAGGGCGATGCGGCGCACGTCGGACTAGGGCTTCTTCGACAGCTCGGCGGCGATCAGCGACTCGAGCGCGCGCTCGTCGCCCGGCGTGTAGCCCCCGCGTTGCTCGACGATCCTGCCCGTTCGGTCGATCAGGACCCCGTAGGGCGCGGAGTGGCCGCTGTTGTAGAGGGCGCCGGCGCGCGACTGGGAGTCGAGGAGCACCGGGAAGGTGATCCCGGCCTTGCGCGCCACCGGCGCGACCGCGCCCACCGTGGTCGGGTCGTCCATCGCGACGCCGAGCACCACGAAGCCCTTCGACCCGTACTTCTCGTCGAGCGCCTCGAGCTGCGGCAGCTCGAGCTGGCACGGGCCGCACCAGCTCGCCCAGAAGTCGAGGTAGACGACGTCCTTGCCGAGGTACGACGAGAGGCGGACCGGCGTGCCGTCCGTGTCCGTCAGCTCGAAGTCCGGGAGGCCCGAGGCCGAGGCCGTCGCCGGCCCCGCCGCCTGGCCCGTGGCGCAGCCGCACAGCGCCCCGAGGAGCAGCGCCGTCAGCTTCCGCATGCGGTGCGCACCGCGCTACTGCGCATGGACGAGGTAGTTGGTGAAGTCGTCGTAGAACGTCGGGACGTTGCCGAAGACCGCCTCGACGACCTTCATGTCCGACAGGTCGATGATGATGTTCGCCGGCCAGCCCTGGAGGGCGACGCCCGAGACCAGGTTCTGCTGGGGGTCGATCGCCATCGGGTAGTTCGTGTTGTACTGCTGCACCCAGGCCTGGAGGTCGGCGTCGGTCGCCGCCACCCCGAGATTGCTCCCCTGCTCGAGCACGCTGAAGACGATACCGCCCATCGGGAGCCACTTGACCACGTAGCCCGTCTTCGCGACCGGGTCCCACTTGTAGCTCTTGCTCGCGGGGTCCCAGCCGGGGAGCGAGGCCGCCTCGTCGTTGCAGTGCGGGCACCAGACCGCCGAGATGTCGAGGAAGGCGTACTTGAAGCCCGAGCAGTAGAGGAGGTGGAACGCCATCGTCTGCTCGGGCGACAGGTTGACGTCGTCGGTCGGGCTGGGGCTGGTCGGCGTCGCGGGGTTCCAGAAGCCGTCGCCCAGGTAGTAGTCGGGGAAGACGCCGCCGCGGCTCGTGCCGAACGGCCCAGCCGGGTAGAGCTGCGAGGGGTTGCCCGGGCACGCCCACTGGGCCGGCGCCGATCCGCTCGAGCCGCTCCCCGAGCTGCCGCTCGCCTGCCCGCTCGACCCGCTGCCGGAACCGCTCCCCGATCCGCTCCCGCTGCCGGCGGTGCCGACGTTGTTGGGGCCGCAGGCCGCGACGGCGACCGAGGCGAAGAGCGCGAGCAGGGGGCGTTTCATGGAACACCTCTTCGGTGCCGCGGCGAAGAGCCGCGCGCAAAAAGCGGAGGTACGCTACTGTCGCCCCAGCCGGCCTGTCAAGCGAGCGGCCGCAGCCGTTGGCCCGGCCGCAACCGTATCGGAGAGAGGCGCCCGTTCGCGGTCACGGTCTCGGTCGGAGACTCCCTCCCCCGACTATGAAGTGGCGCCCCTGTCAAGCACAGGCTTCTTCCGTGGCAGGCTGGCTCCGCAGGCGCTGCAAGGCACTGGGGGTCGCGGGGTGCGCGCTGTCTCAATCGACTATGCGTGCTCGTGGGTTCACCA
>DAIDIT010000255.1 GCA_027451705.1 Pseudomonadota bacterium | reverse complement strand
GGCGCCGCCCTCGCCCTGCCCGACGAAGAGTCGCGGGCGCTGCGCGCGGAGAGCGCTGCGCTCGAGCAGGCGGCCGCGCCGCTGCTCGCCGCCCCCGCGCCCGCGGCGCCCGGCGCGCCGACGCCGCCCGAGTGCGCCGCGAAGGACGCCGCACTCTCGATCACGGCCGACCTCGACCGGCTGGTCGGGGCGGCGAACGCGGAGATCGCGCGCCGAGGCAACACCGTCGCCTCCACGGTCGATCGGCTCGCGCGTATCGGCGAGTTGGGCCTCTTCGCCACCGGGGCGGTCGCTCTCGGCCTCGCGCTGGCGATCGGCCGCGCGTGGCGGCGACGGATGGCCGCGGTACGTGACGGAGTCGAGCGGGTCGCGCGCGGCGACCTCGGGGTGCGGATCGACGACCGCGAGGCCGACGAGGTTGGGACGCTCGCGCGGACGTTCAACGGCATGGTCGGCGAACTGGCCATCCTCGAGGACATGAAGAGCCAGTTCGTCGCGGTCGCCTCACACGAGCTGCGCACGCCGCTGACGCTCATCGACGGCTACTGCGGAATCCTCCTCAGCCCGGCGAAGGGCGCGCTGAACGACTGGCAACGGCAGCGGGTCGAGCTCATCCACCAGCAGGTCGCCGAGCTGCTATCGTTGCTCCAGGATCTCCTCGACGCCGAGAGGCTTCAGGCCCGCGCCCTCGAGCCGATCCTCGAGCCGGTCGAGCCGGCAGCCCTCGCCACGGGCATCGTCGAGAGCTTCGAGGGGACCGCGCGGGGCAAGGGGGTCGCACTGCGCCTCTCCATCGCCCCTGGCGCGCCGCGGTCCGGCAGCGCCGACGGCCGGGCCCTGTCGCGGGTGCTGCGCAACCTGATCGACAACGCGCTCAAGTACACCGACGCGGGCGAGGTCGAGGTCTCGCTCGGAGGCGGGATCGGCGAATTGGTCCTCTCGGTCCGGGACACCGGTTGTGGCGTGCCCGCGGAGGACCTGCCGCGGATCTTCGGCCGATTCTACCAGGTCCAAGATGCCCGGCCCCGCCGCGGCTTCGGGCTCGGCCTGTCGATCGTCCGGGACCTCGTCGATCGCAACGGCGGCCGCATCGCCGCCGAGAGCGCCTTGGGAAAGGGCTCGATCTTCACGGTGACCTGGCCGCTGTCGCAGCCAGCCCCCCAGCGGAGCACCGCATGACGCGCTTTCGAGGGTTACTCGCGGCCGCTCTGGCCGCCACGGCGATCGGTTGCGCGCACGTTCCCCCCCCCTCGCCGGAGGCCGCGGATCTGCCCGCTCCCCCGACGCCCGCCCGGAACGCCCGCGACCTGTCCTGGGACGAAGCGGAGACCGCGCTCGGACAGGGTGCCTGGGCGGAGGCCGGGCGCCTCTTCGGGGCCTTCGCGGACGCATTTCCGGAGGACTCGCGCGTGCCGCTCGCGCGGCTGCAACAGGCCTATGCGGCCCTCTCCGACCCTGACCCGGCCCGCGGGCTCGAGCAGGCGGAGTCCCTGCTCGCCCGCGTCCCGGCGGACGCCGCCCGCGGACCGCAGAAGGCGATGCGCGCGGCGATCTCAGGCCGGCGGGCGGCGCAGTCGCGTGCGGCGGCGAGCGACGCCGACCTCGCGTCCTGCCGGCAGCGGCTCGAGCCGACGGCCGACCTTGAGCGCGATCGCGCCGCCTCCCGTGCCCAGGTGGCCAAGCTCCAGCAGGAGTTGCAGCGCAAGGAGAGGTCTCTCGAGGACGTCAAGCGGCGTCTGCTCGAGATCCAGCAACTCGCCGCGGAGATGCTCGGGTTGCCCAAGCCCGCGGTCGCGCCTCAGCCCCAGCCGGCGCCGCGTCAGTAGAGCCGGCGTATCTCGGTGCCCGGGTAGTAGTGCGCGAGGATCTCGCCGTACGAGCGCCCCTTCTCTGCGAGTACTCGCGCGCCCCACTGGCACAATCCTGCGCCGTGGCCCGAGCCACGCCCTTCGAAGATGAACGTCGAGCCCGATCGACGGACGTCGAACCAGAGGCTGGGCAAACGCTTCCAGCCGAGGGCGGCTCGCAGCTCCGCCGCTTGGGCCATCCGTCGGCCGTGGCGGGTCACGACCTCGAGGGTCCGCGCTCGGCCAGCGGCGGTGCGCGCGGCAACCTCGAGGCCGAGCGGGGGCGCTCGACCGATGACGGCTCCGGCAAGCTTTGACAGCTCGGTCGCCGACAGCCGGACCGTCCAGTGGGCCGATGGCGCGAGGGTGGCGCAGGGGCACGGCACGGAGACCAGGTACGGCAGGTCGCGGCCGAGCGCGTCTTTCCCCGATTCTGTCCGGCCGCCGCAATCCGAATGGAAGTAGGCTTCGACGGGGAGCATCCCGTAGGCCAGGACCAGGCCCCGGGTGGCGGCAACCGCCTGTCGCGTCCGCTGGCCTTCGGCCCCGATGCCGCCGTACACCTGCGAGAGGACCGTCGCGTCGAGGTGGTAGGGGCGGCCCTGCGCGGTCGCTTCGACCTTGCGGTGCAGCGCGTAGCTCCGTGCGGCGATCGCCTGCGCCTCGAGCGCGGCGAGCGGGAACGAGGCGGGCATCTCCGCTCCGAGCACCGCGTCGAGGTACTCCTCGAGCGGCAGCACGTTGATCGCCATCCAGCGGCCGTTCGCGCAGCGGACCTCGAGCTGGCCGCGCAGCGCACGACCCGCAACACGGATCGGACCGTCCGCGCTCAGGGTCGCGGGGTCGCCCGTTCGCGCTCGGCCGGGCAATGCCACCGCGTCTCCGTGACAGCGGACGTCGAGGTCGTCCCCGAGCGGCCGGTCCGATCCCTCGGCCCGCAGCCGGGAGCCGCGCACCACGAGGGACCCCATGCCATCGCCGATCAGGATGCGAATGTCCTCGCTGTCGTCGCCTGCGGCGGTCCCAAGACCGGCATGAGACGCCGCCAGGGCCAGACCCGTCACCAGCAAGCCCGCTGCGGTCACGGGGTCATGCTAGACCGGCGCGCTTCCCCGGCAAGATTTCGTCGCGATGCAGGGGCGCCGGAGGGCGAGCGCGATTAGATCGGGCGAATGGGATCGGCACCGATCAACCGTGGCGTCGTCCGGCTGCTCGCGGGGCTGATCCGGACCTCGGGAAGCGCGCAGGTCCAGGTCGGGGGGCCGGACGGGCGGCGGGCGTTCGAGATCGTGGCCGGGGCGATCCGCGGGACGCAGAGCAGTTATCTCGAGGATCAGGTCGGCGCCATTGCTGCGCATTTGGGGCTCGTCGATCCCGGCCTGGCCGAACCCGTGAGTCAGGTCGCCCGTGCCGCCGGGCGCACGACCGGGGAGCAGCTCGTGTTCGAGACGCTCCTCACGCCCGCGCAAGTCGCCGAGGTGATCCGCGTTCAGGAGCTCTTGCGGCTCGCGCGGATGTTGCAGATGCAGGGCAATGCCGTGCAGTCGCCCGTTCCTCGCGGGGGCTCGGCTTCCGGCCGGGATCTCGGACGAACTCTGCTCGAAGTGTTCCGGGATCGGCTCGAACTGGACGCGATCGAGGAGCTGCTGCTGTCCCCGCCGGCCCCGGCTTCGACGCGCGAGGAACGCGACGCCGTGGTATTCCGCCTCGGCCTGACGGGTGCGGAACTACGGACCTACCATCGAATCGCGCGCGGCGAGTCTGCCCGCGCAGTATTGATCCAGTCCGGCGACGACGCCACCGCGCGCCTACTGGGCGCACTGGTCGCGGTCGGCGCCATCGAATGGAAGTAGCTCAGTCCGGGCGGACGATCTGGAGCGGCCGCTCCGGGCGAACGTCGCCGTCGCCCTCCCCGCGCATGTCCCTCGTCACGAGGTCGATCAGCTCGGTGGCGAGCGCGAGAATCTGCTGGTTTCCGTAGCCGCTGCCCCGCATGTCGCGAAAGAGCGAGCGTGCGAGGATGCGCGCTGGGCGCAAGTCGGTGGTGCCCATTTCAGCCATCGCCGGTTTCGCCATCGGAGTCACCTCGTCGATTGAAACCCGTACGCCCGTCATCGCGGGAGGCGAAGCAAGCGCCGCGCCAACCGGCGGCTCCATTTGAACCCAAGTAATGTCGGCTGGTTACACGCGTCATGCTCGGATGGCCGCGAAGGTGGCTTCGCACCTGGAGCTCCTGCCGGATAGGTTCGCGTAGCCCGCTTCCCACCCAACCTGGAACGGCGCGGTCGGGCCCACGGGACGCTCGAACCCGGTCGGTCGGCCCGCGGCTCCCACACGCGCTCGAAGGAATGGAGACGGCCAACCGGCTGTTCTGGACGGCGATCGTGAGTTCTCTACCGAATCCTCTGACGCCCCAGACGGCGCTTTCGCTCCTGGCCACCTTCCACGACCTCCGCGGCAAGGGCACGGCGCTCTCCCGTTCCGACGAAGATCAACGAGAATTGACCCTCATCCGCGATCTTTTCGAGCCCCGCCGCGTCACCTCTCAGGGCGTGCGGCGTCTTCCGATCCGCCTGGTCGTCTACCGGCCCGGCCGGATGGCCGCCGCGGGCCGCATTCAGCCCGTCCGCGTCTGCATGCTGAGTCTGCACGAGCTGAAAGCCCTCGCGAGCCGCCTTCATCTTCCCGAGGTCGGCGACGCGGCCCGCCTGGACATCGAGGCCGACCGCGGTCCGGACTGGCACAGCTTCGCGGGGACCGTGACCGCGGTGGACGGAGCACTGGGCTGCGTGACCGTCGCTCTCGACGACCCCATGCGCCGCCGGACGGGCCGGTCACAAGATCGGTGACAGGAGGCGTGCGCCGCCCTCCGCCGCGCGGTTCCAGATCGAGCGGCGGCGGAACTGCTCTGGATCCAACCGCCGGCTCACCGCGAGGTCGCCTTCGAAGATCTCCGCCAGGCGCAGGACCGCCGGCCCCCCGTAAATCAGCCCGTTGACCTCGAAGTTGAGGCGGAAAGAACGGACGTCCATGTTCGCGGTGCCAACCGACGCCCAGCTCTCGTCGATGATCACCGTCTTTGCGTGAATCATCCCCGGCGAGTAGCCGAAGATCTCGACCCCTGCGTCGAGCAACTCGTCGAAATACGACCGCGCGGCGAGGGCCACGAGCCGTTGGTTGTTCCGGCCCGGTACCAGGAGCCGCACCCGGACGCCGCGCATCGCCGCGGACATGAGCGCGACCGCAATCGCCCGATCCGGGATGAAGTACGGCGTGGTCAGGTCGATGGTGCGCCGAGCGCTCGCCAGGGCCGCGAAGTAGATCTGGTAGATCCCCTGCCCGCGATCTTCGGGACCGCTCGGGAGGATCTGGACCAGGCTCTGTCCCGCCGGTTCGGGAAGGCTCGCCTCGGCCTCCGGCACCGAGCCGACCGTGTAGGCCCAGTCGTCCTCGAAGACCGTGGCGAGGTCCGCGGCCGCCGGCCCCTCGATCCGCACGTGTACGTCGCGCCAAAGTCCCAGCCGCGACTTACCCAGGTACTCGTCGCCGATGTTGATTCCGCCGGTGAATCCGATCCGGCGATCGACCGCGAGGATCTTGCGGTGGTTCCGCAGATTCAGCGTCCAGGCCCGGATCGGACTGATCGGCAGGAAGTACCTCACCTTTGCCCCGGCCTCGCGAAGCGGCCGGAAGAAGCGACCCGAGAACCATTCCGCGCCGACCGCGTCGAGGAGGAGGCGAACCCTTACCCCGCGACGGGCGGCGGCAATCATGGCGTCGCGGAAATGACGCCCGGTCGCGTCGGTGCGGAACACGTAGTAGGCCACGTCGATCGTGCTCTGGGCGGCCGCGATGGCCGCGAGCTTGGCCGGGTAGGCCTCTTCTGCGTTGACGAGCACCACGACCTCGTTGCCTGCCCGAAGCGGAGCCATGGCAGCCTGCCATGCCGCACGTGCCAGCGGCCGGCTCCGCGGGTCCACGGTCTCGAGGTCGGCCGGCACGGCGCTCTCGCGCCGATCCTCGAGGAGCCGTTGCCGCGGCCGCGCCGTCCTACGGACCGTGCCGCGGCCGAAGATCCAGAAGAGAATCACGCCGAGCGCCGGCAGGAGCAGGAGCCCGAGGAGCCAGGCAAGCGTCTCGGCCGGCTCGCGCCGGCGTGCGAGCACGAGCGGGATGCACGCCACGTGCAGGATGCTGATCGCGATCCCGAGCCCGGATCCAATCAGGCCCCACGCGGCGTGGGCGGTCGGGCCGATGGCGCCCACGCCAGTCTCAGTGGACCGGCTCCTCGGGCCGGCGCTCGAGGTAGGCGAGCACGATCTCGCGCAAGACCGGCGCGTCCGGGAGGCTGCGGACCGAGGCTTTCGGCACCGAGGCCATCGCGTCCCGCAACCCGTCCCCTCCGGCCGCCAGGAAGTCGACGGTTGCGAGCCGGTAGGTCGCGGTCGGATCGAGCGGGCGACCCCCGTCGAGGGTCGCGGTCCAGTCCGGCGGCGTCCCACGCAACGCGAGGCCGGAGACCTGGGGATACCCGTGGCCGCTCGTCGCGATTGCGCTCACCAGCTCGAGCAGCTTCCGCCCGCTGACCGTCACGACGACGATGCGGTTTTCGAACGGGAGCGCCTGATAGAGTGCGCCGTAGGTGAGCGGACCGGCCGGAAGATCGGCGCGAAGGCCGCCGGGGTTCACGAGCGCCACGTCCGCCTGGGCGTACTGGCGCAACGCTTCTGCCGCGAGCCGTCCGAGCGGAGACGGCGCGTTGTAGTCGCGGACGATGGGCGCTCTCAGGATCGGTCCGACGCGTTCGCTCTCCTGCGCGGCCACCGAGCGCAGATAGGGCGCCAGCTTCCGCTCGACCGAGGCGTCCTGCGACACCTCGGACCCGAGAAACGTCCCGTGCGGAACGACGACGACGAGGGCGTGCAGGACCGTCCGGGCGCGGTCGAGACCGCCGCGTGGGCGCGCGCAAGCCGTCAGCCAACCGAAACGCCTGCCGCCGAAGCCGGACTCCACGGTCGGCACGCCGGCGATCCAGTTGTCGATGAGGCGGTGGTTGTGTCCCGCCAGCGCGACGTCCACGGTTCCGGACGGCAGGGCGTGCAGCAGCCGGACGATGTCGCTGTGGGGATCGCACGAGGACTCGCCGGCGCCGCCACCCGCGCCGTCGCAGCTTCCGCCGAGGTGCGCAATCAGCACGACGAGCTGCGCGCCCTCGGCCCGCAACTTTGCCGCCTCTCGTACGATCGGACCCACGGGATCCTCGAACGCGAGCCCCTCGACGTTGCGCCGCACGGTCAACGACGGCGTCTGAGGGTTCGCGATACCGACCAGGCCGACCTTGAGGCCGCGTTCGTCGACGATCTCGGAGGCGAGCAGATGCGGCCAGGCCGGGAGTCTCCCCGTCCTCCGGTCGACGACGTTGGCGGCGAGGAACGGGAACGTCGCCTCCGCGAGCCGGTGCCGAATCGCCCCGAATATTTCGCGGTCCGGCGCCTCCGCCCCGAAGTCGAACTCGTGGTTGCCGAGCACCGACGCCGTGTACCCGAGCGCGTCGTAGGCCGCGATGACCGCCTTCCCGCGCGAGGCGTTGCTCGCGAGCGTGCCCTGGAAGAGATCGCCGGCATCGAGGACGAGCACCGGATTCCGGCCGTGCCGAAGCCGGTGCAGGTAGCCACCGAGCCAATCGAGTCCGCCGAGCTCGCGCTTCTCCTCGACCGAGTGCTCCGCGACGAGGTGGCCATGCAGGTCGGTCGTCTCGACGATCTCGACGCAGCGACCGGAAGGCGGCGCCGTCGCGACGAGGAGCAGCCAGAGGCCGAGGGTCGCGGGCGACATTGGTCCAATCAGGCCAAAGGACGCGTGCGAAGTAAAGCGGAACGCGCGCCTACCCAGCGTCGGGGCAGGCGTAGTGGCCGGGGAAGCACGCGTGCCCGAAGCCGCAGACGCCCTTCTCGCATTCGAGCGGCAGCAGGCCGACGCAGGCCGCGCCCCCCGAAAGCTGCACGCAGGTCGACTGGTACGTCTGGCCGCCGTTCTGGAAGCTCGGGCAGCCGCCGTCCCAACTCGGATCGCAGAGGCAATTGAAGCCCAAGCCATCCGAGGCCGGAGTGCAGCCGCCGTCGGCGGCGGAGATCGGGCAGTCCGCGCAGGTCGCCGTCTCGGCGAGCGCGACAGGCAGGCTCGGACAAGCAACCAGCGGCGGGGCGCAGCCGCATTGGAAGTAGTGGTTGCCACCGTCGTCCTCGCCTGCATCGAGTAGCATCGCCGACCCGCAGCCGCTCGAGTCCGTGAGGTAGGGCGCCTGCGCCTCACAGGTCCAGCCCGCGGGGCAGGTCCACGGCGCCGCGGGATCGCAGCTGGGCGCGCAGAACGTGGGCGGATTCTGCGGGATGCCGCTGGCCGTTACGCAGCCGATCGCCCCCGGCACGACGCCCGCGGCCTGGGCGCACGCGGGATTCAAGTAGGCCCCGTTGCTCGGGTCACAGCTCACGCACCACGGCGGGTTCGGGGCGGGATAGCAGGCGCCTGGATTCGCCCCGGCGCAGTCCGAAGTTCCTCCGTCGCCCTCGCCGCAACACAGCTGACCTGCGTTGCAGGCGTCGTGCGCCCCGCCCGTCACCTCGAAGCACGGAATCTGGAAGCAGCCGCCGCGCTGGGGAGGCCCCGCGTCGAGCGTCCCCGGCGCGCCGCCGTCGGGCAGTTCGCAGGCATCACCCGCGATGCAGTCGTCGAACGGCTGGCCGCCGACGGGGTTCAGGCCGATCCGGCAACCGTCGCCGACGCACTGGTTGCCGTTCCAGATGTCGCACCAGCCCACCACCGACGCGTCCGGGGCGGCCGCCTGGCCGCACTCGAGATCCGAAATGCAGCCCTTCGGCCGGCAACGCTCGCCGCCCGGCGCCGCCTCGCACACCAGCGGCGTCCCGCCGTCGCCCTGGTAGCGCGCACAGTCCGAATCCTGCCCGCACGGGGCGCCGCAGCGACCGGCGGCATAGAGCGTGCCGAGCGAGGGCTCGAGGTACTTCTCGAGCACGTGGCAGACCTGTCCCGGGGGGCAATCCGTGGCCGTCTCGCACGGCGGCTGGCAGTTCCCCGACGCGTTGCAGATACCGTCGGCGGGCTGCGGGCAGTCGCTGTCGCTCGAGCACCCGGAGCACGGGCAGCTCCCGCAGGACGGCGTGCAGACGCTCTGGCCCGCCGCGCTGCCGGCGACGAAGCCCGAGGGGCAGGTCCCGGTCTGGTTCAGCGGAAGGCAATAACTTCCGCTCGTGCCCACCGGTGCACAGGTCGCAGGGTTGTCGACCTGCGACGCCGGACCGCAGTCGAGCGCATCCTCACAGGGGCCGCACGGTGGGATCTGCACGTAGCAGGCTCCGCCGCCGTCGGCCAGGGGATGGCAGTAGCAGGCGTTGGTGGTCGAGATTCCGCCGATCCAGCAGTATGGACTGTTGGTGCAATTGTTCGACCCCTGCGCCGGATCGCACGGGTCCGCCGGGACGCAGCCTCCGTCGCCGTCGCAGCGCTCGCCCTTCCCGAGGCAGTCCACGTCGTAGACGCAGCCGCGCGAACCCGCGTCCGCGCCCGCGTCCGAGAGGCCGCCCGAACCGCCGTCGATGTCCGGAGAACCGCCGTCGGGGTGGCCCGTTCCCGCGCCTCCGTCAGGCGGGTGCGATCCCGCCGGGCAGGCAGCCAGAAGCGCGGCGGCCGCGAGGCCGAGAAAAAGTCGGTCGTGACGGAGCATCGGTGGGCCCTCCGGGCGCGTGCATCTTGCCACGCCGGCCGCGGCCCTGGCAAAAGGTGGCCGTGACGGTCACACTCCTCCTATTCGCCGCCGCGCGCGAGGCCGCCGGCCGCCCGAGCGCGCAGCTCGAACTCCCC
>DAIDIT010000254.1 GCA_027451705.1 Pseudomonadota bacterium | reverse complement strand
GCTGGATGAGCTGCTCGGCGACTTCCCGTTCGTCGACGCCTCGTCGCGCGCGCACGTGGTCGCCGCGTTGCTGCTGCCATTCGCGCGCCGGCTCGTCCGCGGCGCGACGCCCCTTCACGTCTTCGAGGCGCCTACGGAGGGCTCGGGCAAGGGGCTGCTCGTGAATCTCATCGCCCTGATCACCACAGGGTGGGCGGCCGCCGGTGGGTCACTGCCCGTCGACGAAGACGAGATCCGAAAGAAGATCGGCTCGGAACTCTCCACCGGCCGGCCGCTCCTCGTGCTCGACAACGCGGACCCAAAGCGCGTCGTCGACAGCTCTGCCCTCGCTTCGGCGACGACGATGTGGCCTGCGTGGACCGACCGGCTTCTCGGTCACAATCGGATGTTCAGCGCGCCCAACGAGGTCGTCTGGATCCTCACCGGCAATAACCCGCGGCTCTCCCGCGAGCTCGCCCGGCGGTGCGTGAGCGTGCGTATCGACCCGCGCGTGGACAGGCCGTGGCTGCGCACGGGATTCCGCCATTCCGACCTCGTCGACTGGGCCGAGACCAACCGCGGACGCCTCATTCACGCTGCGCTGGTGCTCGTCCAGAACTGGATCGCCGCCGGGAGGCCGGCTGGCACGACGCTCCTCGGTACCTTCGAGCGCTGGTCGAAGACCCTGGGCGGCATCCTCTCGGCCGCGGGCATCGAAGGGTTCCTCGGTAACCTGGAGACGCTCTACGCGACCGCCGACGCCGAGGGGACGATGTGGCGAGAGTTCGTTGCGGCCTGGTGGGAGGCATTCCGCGACCAGCCCGTGCGCGTCTCCGAGCTGGTCGAACTCTGCACCAAGGGCGAGTTCATGGCGAGCGTCGTGCGCGATGGCACCGAACGCTCCCAGAGCACCTACCTCGGCAAGGCGCTGCTCGGCGCGCGTGACCGCGTCTTCGGGACCTGGCGGATCGAGTCGGCTGGCCGCGACTCGGATTCGAAGCGACCGCTCTACCGCCTCATGGAGAACGGCGACGGCCAGAGCGAGCTGTTCAACAAGGAGGTCGCAAATGGAAGCAGCGGGTGAGTTGTCGCGCAGCATCCTGTGGTCGAGGTTCCTCGAGAGGTTCGCCGAAGAGCTCGCGCTCTGGGCGGTGGTGGTCAGGCCGAAGCACGTGGTCGCCTGGCGCGATGGCGACCTGCTGAACTGCGTCGAGACCCTGCGGTGGACTTGGCCCGACGCGCATTCCCCGGTCGCGCCGCGCGTGACGCGCATCGCCCTCAACACGCAGAGGTTCACGCCGTCGAAGGCACTCTTGCGCCGCCTCGGGTTCGAGCCGTGGAGCCGCCCGCCCAGCGAGCCGAGGCTCCACCTCGAGTGGTCGGTCCTCGGCGAGGAGTTGCTCGCGTTCGCCGGATGGCTGCCCCTTTGGATCCGCGGCCGGCAGGATGCCTCGGTCGAGATCCCCTTGCCGCCGTGCCCGAGCCACGTCTTCGGCCAGGGCCTACGGGCGACGAACTACGCCTGGACCGTCGCGGCCTGGGAAGCCTACTCGCGATGGCACAAGCAGGATCCGCGGCTGCCCTGGTACGCGATCAACGCGCGCGATGTCGTCGCGTCCAAGCCGGAGCGTCAGCCTCACGGTGACCTGTACAGCGCGACGGCCCAAGGAGGTCCCCTCGCCTTGGCAGCCCGCCAGGCGGACTCGAACTCCTGAAAGGCGACGCAGTAGACGCGCGGGTTCCACGGGTGCGGGTCAGCGACGACCAACGCGCGGTCGCCAGCGAGGTAGTCGAGCACGAGCAGGTAGTGGCGCTCGTCGCTCTCGGATCCGTTCGGAGCGGTGAAGCGCATCAGCACGAAAGCTATCCAGAGCCAGCCTGGCTCCTTGAACTGCCCAGCGTCGTGTGTGTTCGGCCGATAGACGCCAAGCCCCGCCGCTGCGGCCAAGGCGCGGATGTCCCTCTCGAATAGGCCGACGGCGGGCAGCCGAGCCTCGATTCTGGTGGCGTCGCGCGGCGCAAGCGCGGTCAGAAATCGCTGCGGACCGGCAGTGCCAGGAATCGCGCCCAGGTGACGAGCCGCGGTGACGATGCAGTGCAGGCCGCACGCGTAGTCGTCCTCGCCCTGCTGGCTGACGCGGGCGCGAAGCGCGCCCCAGCGGGGGGGAACGGCGACGCTCGACTGCCCAGGTCTCAAGGCTCCCTTGGGGTCACTCACAGCCCTCGCGCCCACTCCGCGCGCAGAGCGACGTCGCCCGCGAGCGCGCGATCGACCACGTCCAGGATGCGCTGGCGATCGCGGGGAAGACGTCCGGCGAGCGGCAGGTAGTTCGAGGCGTGGTTGGTGCGGAAGATCGAGCCGGTCGGCTCGGCGAGCGCCACGATGGTTCGCAGCTCTCCCAGCATCCCCGCTACCGTGGGCAGCTCGAAGCGGGCTGTCTGCTCGAGCTTCGCGAGGGGCGTGCCAGGGACCACCGTCAGGGTGAGGAGCGAGAGGAACTCGGGGTCCATCTCGGTGATCAGCCGGGCCGAGGCCTCGGCGTGCTCCTGGCTTCGCTCGACCCCCGCGACCCCCAGGAGAAAGATGGCGGAGAGCTTGATCCCGGCGGTGTGGGCGCGTCGCGCTGCCTCCGCATGCGCGGCGAAGCCGGCGCCCTTGGCGATGCGCTTGAACGTCGGGTCGTCGCCGGTCTCGGGGCCGATGTAGAGCTGCTTGAGCCCGAGCTCGCGTAGCCGTGCGAGCTCCTCGACGGGCTTCGCGTTCAGGTTCATCGCGGTGGCGTAGGCGCTCACGCGCTTGAGGCGCGGGAACGCCTCGCGGCAGGCGCCGAGGATCGCCTCCCAGTGCGGGAGATCCATTA
Source organism: Pseudomonadota bacterium (assembly GCA_027451705.1). GTDB lineage: Bacteria > Myxococcota > Myxococcia > Myxococcales > JAKAPL01 > JAKAPL01. The sequence goes on along the minus strand of DAIDIT010000254.1, from coordinate 13,309 downwards.
CCAACGCATCGCCGTCGGCGACGAAGACCTTGCGCACGTCGTTGCCGAAGGCGAGCCGTGCGGCGCGGACGTCCGTTAGCGTCTCGTCGAGGTCGCGGACCCGGAAGCGCTTGTCCCGGTACATGTCGCAGTAGGTGCAGTGGTTCCAGGAGCATCCGACGGTGGCCTGCAGGATGTAGGCGTCAGCCTCGCTCGGCGGCCGGTAGATGGAGCCTTCGTACCTCACGGGGCCGCGAGTGAAGCGCGAGGACCGGACCGGGTCAAGCTGTCCGGCTCGTTACCCTGAGAAAGGGGCACGCCCGTGGAGTTAATTCCTCCTGGGGACTCTGCCGCTGGGGAACCCTTCCAACGCCTTCAGGTAGAGCGGCAGCATTTCCGCCATGCTCTTCTGAAGTTGCGCCACCGTCGGCAGCCGCCTGTGAGAGGCGGCGTGGGTCGTGGCCACGAGGATCTCGCGCAACGTCGTTGCTACCTCACGCGTCACTTCGATCGTGTACGGAGGTTCTCCTGCATCCTCCAACAGCGCGTTGATGCGCCGCTGGATTTCCCAAAGAATGGCGGCGCGATTGTCGAAGAATCTTCGCGCCTCGTCGTAAAAGGCCTGCCGGCCGGGCGCACGCCATCGACTTGTCTTCGGATGCGTGGCGGCGTCTCGATGAAGATCGAGTTCTGCTGGGGCAGCAAGGCCAATTCCCTGCTCAAGACGCTCCTCTCGGATTGCCTCAGACACGTGGATCATCGAGTGCTCTTGGAGCGCCAACATCGCGTGCGCCAGGAACGTGTCGACCGGGGGAACGCGAAACATCGCCTCGTTCTTCTCCCAGAAGCCGCTTGCCCACGCCTCCACCAGCGCCGCCTGCATTCCCTTCTCGATGTCCTCGGAGAGTGAACGGGCCTCGATTCGAAGCCGATAGAGACGCTTCGGGGTGATCTTCCGGCTGGGCACGAGAACACCATGACACAGAGCGGGTGGCGCGGGGGCAGCGGCGACATCGATTGCCGGACAGCGCCGATCACGACGGTCGCGCTGGGGAGCGCACCTACGGGCCCAAGCCGGCCCAAGCCGGACAATGTGCGCCGGCACCTCCGGCACCTTCCGGCACGTGCCCGATCCAAGGTGCCGGAGAAAAAACGCTGTCCTTTCAGGTCAGTCCGGCACCTCCGGCACCTCCGGTACATTCCGCCGTAGCTCCTTTGAATCTCGCGCATGGATCATTAGGAGGCGTACGGGCGAACGTGCCGGAGGTGCCCCAGGTGCCGGAAAGCCCCTCGTTTCAGTGGGTTGCGGCCGGCACCTTGGCCGGCACCTCTTGAGCACGTGCCGGAGGTGCCGGCCGGGGCTCGGCCTCGCGCTCGTTTTGTCCGTCAGCCTCGACCCGACAGATCCCATCAGCCGCCGGTAGGTCCCTCGTGAAGGCCGGCCCTCGCGCCGCCGGCAACCACGGAGACAACATGGCCTGGCCCCACATCGTCACGCTGACCACCACCTGCCCGGACTGCAGCAGAACGGCGGCCATCGACGTCGTCCACCAGCCGTTCCAGCGCGTCCACGGCAGCCGCGATCGCATCTACCGCTCCGTCACCTGGGCCGACTGCCCGGCCTGCGGCTGCCAGTGGCAACTCGACGCCTGCCTCGCCCGCGGCGCGCTCCCGGCGGCCTGATGCCATCCGCCTCCTCTGTCCACTCAACCGAGGTCACCATGATCCCTGCCCAGGAACCCCTCCCCAAAGCGCTCCCGTTGCACGAGAGGCGGCGCATCGAGCAACACCTCTGCCCGGCCTGCTCGCACCACGTGGTCTGCCGCGTCGCTCAAGCGGCCGACCCGAACCTCTGCATCGTCGTCAGCCAGTGCCTCGCTTTCGAGCGCGCCGACGGGACTCGCTCGCGGCAGGGACGGCAGTGATCCCTCCGGACGAACCGGCCCGCGCGGAGGAAGGCGCCGCAGAGCCGACGGAGCCGCCCGCTGCCGCCGACGAGAAGCCCGCGGAGAAGCCCAAGCGCGCTCCCGGTCGCCCTGCTCGCCGCGACGCGCCCTCGATGCCCTGGGACGACATCGAGCGGCTCTACATCCAGGGCGAGCAGATCCGGCAGCGCGACGACGGCTCCTTCGAGCGCGTCTTTCCATCGCTGCGCGAGCTCGGGGAGAAGTACGGCGTCAGCAAGTCGCTCATCGGCTACCGCGCCGAGCGCTACGACTGGTCGCGCCGCCGCGCCGAGCTCCAGGGGCAGGTCCAGAAGGAGACCGAGGCGGTGTGCGCCAAGGCACGAGCCGTCGAGATCACCGACGCCGTCGGGGTTCTGGACGACTACATCGAGCGCTTCCGCACGGCGCTCAAGGACGGGCGCATCCGCACCGACAGCGTGCAGGACCTCAACGTCGCCGTGCGACTCAAGCACTTCCTGCTCGGCGGGGCCGACAGCCGCAAGGAGGTCAACGTCCTCGTGTCGCTCGAGGTGATGCAGGAGCGCCACCGGAAGCTGCGCGAGCAGGTGGCGGCGATGGACGCGGAGCTCGCGGGCGTGGTCGGCGACGCGGACGAGTCGATGGCCGAGGGGCCGGCCGCGCTTCCCGCACCCGAGAAAGTGGACGGCGAGAGAGCCCAGGATACGGACGACTCGAAACCCCAGGGCGAGTCGTGACCGCGCGGGTGGTTGCGGCGGCCTGGATGCTCGTGATCGTGACCGAACCGCCGGGACTCGTCAGAAGTGGCGGCTCGGCCTCCGGACGCCCTCGGAGTTCCGCGGCGTTGGACAAAAATAGAGCGGATTTCAGGGGTAGACGAACTGCCGCTTTCCTCGCCCGGTGGCGCAAGTGCCCGAAAGAAGAGGCCGCCAGCCGATCGAGGGGGGGCGCGACCGGCCGGCGACCGGGCCCACCGAAGCGGGCTTGGGACCACCCTACCGCAGGCCCCTGTCGCGCGCAGGGTGGCCCCGTGGGCGACGCACGCGGCGCCGGCGAACCCTGGTGGCCCCCCGGTCGAAAACGCCCATTTCGCGCGCCCTGGCGCCCTCAGCCCACCGGTGCGTCGCACTCCGGAGCGGATAGACCAGGTGCCGCTTTGCCCATGAACCCGGCCATCGAACGTCGTCCTGGACGCGTCCACCCGGAAACTGGACGACCACCCCCTGGGAATTGGACGGACGGCCTCCAGGAATTGGACGTGCCTGGACAGGCTGGACAGTCAGCAGGGCAGGTCGCGGACCGCCCGGAACACGTCCTCGTCCGACGGCGCGGCGTAGAGCGTGGTGGTCTGCACGTTCTTGTGGCGGGCGATCCGCTGCACCACCCGGATGTCGCGTGTGGCCCGGTAGGCGTTTGTCAGTGCCGTATGCCTGATGTCATGCACCCGGAAGTGCCGCTCGAGCCCGGCGCGCACCTGCCAAACGGCGAAGGCCTCCCGCAGCATCCGCGTCGAGAGCCGGCGGTGGTTGCGGCTCACGAAGAGCGGCGCGTCGGGCGCGAGGCTCTCCCCGCGGCCGGCCTTCCAGGCCAGGTACTTCTCCAGCTTGTAGAGCACCGCGTCGGGCAGGAAGACCTCCTGCGGCGCCGGGTCGGCGCAGGCGCGTTTGAAGACGCGCAGCTCGACTCGGCGGCGGACCTTCTTGCCGTCGGCCGAGAGGTCGCCGACGTCCAGCGCGACGAGCTCGCTCTCACGCAGGCCGGTCCCGAGCGCGAGGCTGAAGATGACGTGGTCGCGAAAGCCGTCCCGGTGCTCGCCGGTCGCCTTGAGGAGCTTCGCCTGCTCGACCTCGGTCAGGGTGCGCGGCGGCTTCCTGGTCCTCTCTGCGTAGGTGCTCATTCTATCGCCTCCGGAGTTGTCCAACCGCCACCTTGGCTCGCGATCCGGCAGCCGTCAAGCTCTGGAGGCGATAGATGCCGAGGCGCCCGATGCTGACCGTGGTCAAGCGGAGCGAGCAGGAGTTCTCCGACTGGGTCGCGACCGAGGTGGGCTTCCTCTCGGCCCTCGGCAGCTACCAGGACGCGCCGCTCAAGCTCGAGCCCTACCAGCTTGAGTTCCTCTCGACGCCGGCGCGTTACCGCTGCGTCGAGAAGGCGCGGCAGGTCGGCTTCTCCTGGCTCTTCGCCGCCGAGGCCATCGCCCGTTGCCACCTGCGCGACGCCCATACCGCGGTCTTCGTCTCGTACAACCTCGCGGACTCCAAGGAGAAGGTCGCCTACTGCCAGCAACTCCACGAGGAGTTGCCGCTTGCCTACCAGAAGAAGCGCGTCGTCGACTCGAAGCTGGAGATCGCCTTTCAGTCGAACGGGATGTCGAAGCGCATCTCGCGCATCATCTCGAACCCATCGAAGGCGCCGCGCGGGAAGAAGGGCGACATCTACCTCGACGAGCTGGCCCACTACGCGAACGACCGCGAGGTCTACCAGGGCTCGACAGCGCTCATCCTGCGCGCGCAGGGCCAGCTTACGGTCTGCTCGTCACCGCTCGGCCGGCGCGGCGCCTTCTGGGAGATCGCCCGGCAGGAGCTGCGCCCGTACCCAGCCTACTGGCGGCAGCGCGTGCCCTGGTGGCTCTGCTCGTTTTTCTGCACCGACGTGAAGCGCGCCGTGAAGGAGGCACCGGACATGCCGACCGAGGCGCGCGTCGCCGCCTTCGGGACCAAGGGCATCCGCGACCAACTCGCCTCGCTGGTGCTGGACGAGTTCCAGCAGGAGTTCGAGGTGCTCTACAGCGACGAGGCCATGTCCTACTACCCCTACGAGCTGATCCTGCCCTGCACCAGCGACGACCTCACGATGGCCGACGACTTCGATACCTTCGGCGAGGTGAAAGGGAGGCTGGTCGCGGGCTTCGACGTGGGCCGGCGCCGCGACCGCTCCGAGCTGGCGGTCTTCGAGGAGGTAGCCGGACGCAAGCTCTGCCGGATGCTCCGGAGCTACGACCGGGTACCCTTCGCGTCGCAGGCCGCGGACCTGCGCCAGATGCTCGACCTGCTTCCGGTCGCGCGGCTCTCCATCGACCAGAGCGGCCTCGGCATGCAACTCGCCGAGGACCTCCGGCGCGACTACCCGCAGGTCGTCCCCGAGAGCTTCACGACCGAGTCGAAGGAGCTGTGGGCGACCGACTTCAAGATCCTGCTCCAGCGCCACGAGGTGGTACTGCCGCGGGACCGCAACCTCGTGTCGCAGATCCACTCGATCAAGAAGCACGTGACGCCGGCGGGCCGGGCCATGTTCGACGCCGAGCGCGACGCCCGCGGCCACGCCGACCGCTACTGGGCGGTCGCGCTCGCCTGCCGCAAGGAGCGCGGCCCCGTGGCCGGCGACATGCCCGAGATTGGTATCCGGGTGCTCGGATGATGCCGACCGCCCACAGCGACGACGTCGTCGCCCGCAGCCCCATCGAGCGGCTCCTGCGCTTCCTCGACCGGTGCGCGCGCGGCGCCTTCTTCGGCAAGGTGACGATCACGTTCCAGAACGGGCGCGTCTGCGACGTGAAGATCGAGCAGACGAAGAAGCTGGACGAGCTGTGATGGGGAGGGGCGTGACAAGGGCGTAGTGGTGCGCTAGTATCTGGAGCCAGTAGACTTACGGGTCGTCGAGTCACTCGAGCCCCGGCCGGACGGAGAGCCTCTCCGCTTGGCCGGGGCTCTTCGTTTCTGGAGGCCGCACATGATCGACGTGGACCAGCTCGAAAGCCTCGCCGCCGAGGACGAGGCCACATGGAACGCGCTCTGGCAGAAGGCGGGCGAGGCCGTGCTCACGCAGGACGAGGCCCAGCGCGCGCTCGCGTGTCTCTGGCGCCGGACGCATCTCTGGATCGCCCAGCACATGCCCGACTACGTCGCCGACTTCCCGACGTGCAAGCGCAACCCCGGCATCTTGAAGGCGCGGCGCGACCTCTACTGGACCGACCACGGCACCGAGGGGCTCACGCACGAGGGGACGCTCGCGTGGTTCTCGTCGCGACGCTGGCCGGTGAACGACCCGGCGAGCGGCAAGCCGCTCCTCGGTCCCGACGGCAAGCCGGTGCTGAAGCTCAAGGGCGGCTCGACCCACTTCGTCATCGCGCTCGACGGGACGGTCTTCTACCTCATCGGTCTCGACGACGGCGCCTGGCACGAGCCGAAGCGCAACCGCGATTCCTGGTCGGTCGAGATGGTCAACGCCCTCGACCTCCACCAGGACAACGGCGAGTGGCGGACCTGGTGCGGCCGGTATCCCTACGTCGAGAGCTACCCGCCGGCGGAGCTGACGCCGCCCTGGCGGGCCACGCGCTTCATGCAGCCCTACGACGCGCGGCAGGCGGTCGCGAACATCAAGCTGAAGCGCCTGGTGATGGCGGCCCAACCCGGGCGGCTCGCGCCGGAGCGCATGTCGCAGCACTCAGACTGGCGCACGGACAAGCTCGACTGCGGCCCACTCTGGCCGATCGCCGAGATCAACGCGGCGGCCTTCTCGACCACGCCGATCGCGGACCTCGAGTGGGTCAAGGCGCTGCCGTCGGCGGGGCCGCTGCCCGCGTGTCTGGAGTCCACAGATGCGCCCGCCGTCAGCGCCCGCGAGGGCGACCTCGCCGCGCTCGCCGACCCGGTCGCGGGCCTGCGCGAGGTCCAGAAGGCTCTCCTCGCGCTCGGCTATGCGCTGCCCCGGTTCGGCGCCGACGGCCAGCTCGGCGCGGAGACGGCCGCCGCGGTGCGCGCCTTCCAGGCCGACTGGACCAAGGCCCACCCGGCCGACGCCATCGCGCTGGACGGCATCCCGGGCGCGGAGACCGAGAAGCGGCTGGCCGCGGCCTGCGCCGAGCGGGGCCTGACGCCGTGAGCGTGAAGCGGACGCTGCGCATCTTCGAGCTGCCGCCAGGCGCGCCGGGACAGGAGCATCCCCGGGCGGCCGCGACGATCCCGCTCCAGGCGCGCACCCACGCCGACGCGCGCGACGAGGCCAAGCGCGCGCTCGCCGGCCGAGGTCGGCTGCTGTCCCTCAGCTTCACGCTCGACGGCAGCCTGGTCGCGGTCGTCGAGAAGGCGGCAGCAAGCGAGCCGCGGAAGTCCGGAGCGCACTGATGTCGCGCGAGCTCGCCAGCCGGGCGGCGCGCGCCTTCGACCGCGCCAACGTCCCCATCCTGAAGGCGCACGTCCTGGGCGCGATGCCCGACTCCAACGCTCGCAGCTCGGTCGACGAGAACGAGCGGCTCTTCGTCGAGGCCGGCGCCATCGTGCCGCCCTACGACCCGGAGGCGCTCTGCTTGCTCCTGGAGAACTCCAACTCGCTGCGCCAGAACATCGACGCCTATGTCACCAACATCGATGCCTTCGGCCACCGCTTCGAGCCAGTCATCGACCTCGACGCGGACGACGCCGACCAGCGCATCGCGAACGCCATCTACGTCGAGCGGCTCGCCGCGAAGGAGGCCGAGCGCGACGACCCGGTGGTGCAGGCGAAGCCGCTCGTGCCCACGGCCGCCGAGATCGCCGCGCGCAAGAAGGAGGTGGCCGAGACCATCCGGATGGAGCGCTCGCGCCTGGAGACCTTCTTCGACTTCTGCTGCGTGGACCTCTCGTTCGTGACGCTGCGCCGCCGCACCCGCCAGGACATCGAGACGCTCGGCAACGGCTACTGGGAGGTCCTGCGCAACGCCTCGGGCGAGATCGTGCAGTTCGTCTACGTGCCCGGATTCACGATGCGGCTGCTGCGCCTCGACCCGGAACCGGTCTCGGTCGACATGAAGGTCAAGGTCAGCGACCTCGCCTTCGACGCGGTGACCGTGCCCCGGCGCTTCCGCCGCTACGTCCAGATCCTCGAGACGCAGGTGGTCTACTTCAAGGAGTTCGGCGACCCGCGAGTGCTCTCGCGCAAGACCGGCGAGCTCGTGCCGAGCGTCGAAGAGCTGCGCCGGCGCGATCCGTCCGACGGCCCGGCGACCGAGATCCTCCACTTCAAGCTGCACAGCCCCCGCTCCGCCTACGGAACGCCGCGCTGGATCGGAAACCTCCTCGCCGTGCTCGGCTCGCGGCAGACCGAGGAGATCAACTTCCTTTACTTCGAGAACAAGAGCGTGCCGCCGCTGGCGCTGCTCGTCTCCGGCGGGCGGCTGTCGAAGTCGTCGATCCCGCGCATCGAGGACTTCATCGAGAACCACCTCAAGGGCAAGCGAAACTTTCATAAGGTTCTCGTGATCGAAGCGGAGCCGGCGCAGGGCTCTCCAGAGTTCGCGCACAGCGGCCGGATGCGCATCGAGCTGAAGCCGCTCACCTCCGCGCAGCAGCAGGACGAGCTGTTCTCCTCCTACGACGAGCGCAACATCGACAAAGTCGGCCAGGCATTCAGACTTCCGCGGCTTCTACGCGGAGACATTCGAGACTTCAATCGATCCACGGCCGATAGTGCGTTGCACTTTGCCGAGCAGCAGGTCTTTCAACCCGAGCGCGACGAGTTCGACTTCCTGCTCAACCGAAAGATCCTCGCCGACATGGGCATCGGCTTCTGGCGCTTCCGGAGCAACTCGCCGCTCACCCGCGACCCTGCTTCCATGACAGAGATGGTGACGGCTTTCGTGAAGGCGGGTGTGCTGACGCCGGAGGAAGGACGGCACCTCGCGGGCGACGTCTTCAACCGCGACTTCAAGAAGATCGCCGCCGAGTGGGTCAAGCAGCCGATCGCGCTGACGCTCGCGGGGTTCCAGGCGGCGGACGATCCGCAGAGCGCGATGGTCGGTCCGACCGAGGGGGAGACCAGCACGCCCAAGGAGCGCGCGCTGCCGGCCGAGGCGAAGCGGCTCATCGCCCTGCGAGACACGCTCCGGCGCCTTGGTACCGAGCAGGAGCGCACCGAGAAGCGGGCTCGTCTAGATGAGAAGGTCGTTCACGTTCCGGCCGCGGAGTTCGCATCCTGGTTCGAGGAGAGCGATGCCGCCTGACCTCCTCACCGCCGGCGCAGACGCCGCCGATGATCTGCTGCACGACGTCTTCGGGATCGAGAAGGCGTTGGACCCTCTCGACCCGACCGACTTCCTCTCCCTCTCGCGCCGCCTCGCCCGGTCGCTCGCGGGGGTCACGCACGAGGACGAGGCGCATGCCCTGCGCCGGGCGTTGCGCGCGCTCGACGTGGACTGGCCCAACCTCTCCGCGCTGCAGCGCGACCAGGTGATCGCTGCCGCCCGGGCGGCCTTCGAGAACGTTCCCGCGCGCGTGCTTCCGCAGCTCGACGATGTCTTCGGGGGCCAGGTGGACAAGCTGGTCCAGGCCGCACGGGTGCAGACGAAGCGCCGCTTCCGCCTCGAGGTCGGAAGTCGTCTCGGCGAGTTCGACCGGCGCGCATCCGACTTCCTGCGCCGCTCCCAGGGCCACTTCATCCGAGACGAGTACGGCCGGCGGGCGGAGGCGCTCAGCGTCCGGGCGCGAGACATCGTCGCCGAGGGTCTGGAAGCCGGCCTCGGCCGCTCGGACATCGCGCGCGACCTGGCGGCGAAGCTCGGCGAGAGCGCCATCGCCCGCAGCCGCGACTACTGGAACCTGATCGCCGGCGTCTTCGTCGGCCGCGCCCGTTCCTATGCGCAGGTCTCCGCCTACCGAGACGCCGGCGTCGAGCGCTACGTCATCACGGCGGTACTCGATGAGGTGACCTCAAATGGGTGCCGCTTCCTCGACGGCAAGGTGCTCACCGTCGGCGGCGCCATCGATCAGTTCGATCGCGTCGAGAGGCTCGACGACCCGGACGGCATCAAGGACGAGCAGCCCTTCGTGCGCGAGGGGGAGAGCGGCGGGACGCGCTTCCTCTTCGTCGAGCGCGGCGGGCGACGGACCCGGCTTGCGCACGTCGTCGAGTCCGGTGTCGGCACGAGCGACGCCCGCGGCCAGTACAGCCACGTCCACGAGGACCTCGCGGCGGCCGGCATCGGTCCACCGCCGTACCACGGTCACTGCCGGACCACGACGGTCCCGGCCTGAGAAGGAGAAGCCATGTCAGAGACAGAGACGATGGAGAGCATCACCCAGGCGGTCGAGAAGGCGATCGGCAAGAAGAAGCCCGGTGGAGTCCTCGCCGAGGCGCAGGCGCGGCTCCAGAAGCTCGCGGCCACGAAGGACGTGTCCGACGCGGTCAAGAAGGAGCTGCGCGCCATCGCGGCGCTGCTCGCGGCACCGGCTGGCAAGGCGGTCAAGTCGATGACCGTCGCCGAGCTCACCTCGCACGTCGTGGCGGAGATCCAGAAGGCCGCGGGCGAGAAGCCCGAGCGCGCCGCCGAGCGGCTCTCGATGGTCCAGGCCGCGGTGGCGAAGGCGGCCCAGATCCTCAAGCAGTCATACGTCGACCTCGACAGCGAGAAGATCCAGGTCGAGGTCTACCAGGAGCCGACGACCGAGCTGGCAGAGAACTCCGACCGGACGGGGAACATCCTCTCTGTGCAGCCCGCGGCGGCGCCGACCGCCTTCGCCTCGAACCCCGAGGACCTGGCGAAGACGGTCGAGAAGCTGCGCGAGCAGCTCGCCGCGCTGACCGCGAAGGAGGACGGCGAGAAGAAGCCCGAGAAGGACGAGGACAAGAAGGGCAAGCAGCGGGAGCCGGCGACGAAGCGCGAGCCCGAGCCGGCGTGGCCGTTCGACCTCGCGTCGAAGGAGTTCCAGGAGGGGGTCCAGAAGCAGGAGACCGACTGGGGCCGCGACCCGTGGGCGGAGGAGTGATTGGACGCGCGGCCGGCCGAGCCGGTCGAGAAGTCCCTCTGGGGCTCGCCGGCTGGCAAGCGGCATCTCGCGGACCGCATCGTCCGCGCGATGCCGTCTCATCGGGTCTACGTCGAGGCCTTCGCCGGCGGCGCCCAGGTGCTCTTCGCGAAGGAGCCGTCGGAAGTCGAGGTGGTCAATGACGCCGACCCGGAGATCGCCTTCGCCTTCCGCTTCGCCCGCGACCTCACGAAGGGCCAGCTCGAGCAGCTCCGCCGCAAGTCCTGGGTCGGCGACCGTGACCGGTTCGACCGGCTGTACCACTCCGAGCCCAAGGATTCGGTCGACCGCTTCTACCGCTTCGCCTACCTCGCCCGCTTCAGCTTCAACAAGCTCCGACGCGGGACGCTCCCCAAGCGACTGCAAGGCGTCGAGGCGCGCTTCGTCGAGCAGCTCGAAGCCGAGGCCCCGCGGCTCGACGGCCTCCTCGTTCGCCAGGCCGACTACGAGAAGGTCGTTGATGAATTCGACGGGAAGGACACCTTCTTCTTCCTCGACCCACCCTACGCCGGCTACGACGCCGGCGTCGGCAACCGCGACTTCGACGAGGAGCGCTTCGCCCGGGTGCTCGGCGGCATCCGCGGCCGGTTCCTCGTCACCTACGGCATCCGCTCCGACCCGGCGCTCTTCCGCGGCCTGCACCGCTACCGCTGGACCCACATGTCGGGCGTCGGCACCGCGCAGGGCCACGGGCAGCGCCGCGCGGTCACGCTCATCGTCACGAACTACCGCCTTCCGGAGCGGGCCATGAAGGGCCTCGACGCTGGCGAGCAGCTCGACCTCTGGGAGTCCGAGGGCGTCGAGGACGCGGAGGTCGCGAAGACGATCTGGGGCTCGCCCGCCGGCAAGAAGCGGCTCGCGGCGCGCCTAGTCAAGCTCATCCCGCCCCACAAGGTCTACGTCGAGCCCTTCGCCGGCAGCGGGGCGGTCTTCTTCGAGAAGGAGCCGGCCGAGACCGAGGTGCTCGCCGACTCGGACCCCGAGATCGCCGCCGCCTACCGCGCACTCAAGTCCCTCACCGCGGACGACCTCGCGGCGCTGCGCAAGAAGGACTGGGTCGGCCGCGAGAGCACATTCAAGGGCCTCATCGACGCGGCGCCGACGAGCAAGGTCGGCAAGCTCTACCGCTTCCTGTACCTTTCGCACTTCTCTTACGGGAAGCTGCGCGGGAAGAGCTTCAACCCGAACGCCGCCGGCGTCGAAGCGCGTACCCTCGATCGCATCGATCAGTTCGCTGACCGCCTCAAGAACGCCACCATCCGCCACGCCCACTACGCCGACGTGGTGAAGGAGTTCGATGGCAAGGAGACATTCTTCTATCTGGACCCTCCGTACCCCGGCCACAACGTCGAGGTGGGAGAGGACGAGTTCGACGAGGACGAGTTCCGCCATGTCCTCGACGGCATCCGGGGGAAGTTCCTCGTCACCTACGGCACGCGCGGGGAGCTTGAGACCAAGGGCTTCCAGGTCCGGCTCATCCGCCCGCCGCGGACCATCCGGGCGATGCGTGGCGTGGGCGGTCCGAAGACGCTGCCGACGCTCCTCATTGCGAACTACGGCATCGCCGAGAAGGCGCTCGATGACGGGTGGGAGGTTGACGAGGTCGAGGCTGCGGTGGATCTGACGGGCGAGGCCGCGGCCGACCTGGACCACGCGCGGGTGCTCGCGAAGGCGCTGGCCGCCGAGGCGCCGGAGCAGAGCATCCTTCACCTCGCCGGTGAGCTCGATCGGATCGACGGCGGCGCCGACGAGCGGCTGGTCACGCTCGCGGGCGAGTTGCTGCCCGTGGGCGAGCGGTTGTCAGCAGCGCTCGAGGCGTCAGTCCCGGACGCGGCGGAAGCGCTGCGCGAGGCGGCGCCGCTCCTCGCCGAGCTGGCGAAGGTGCAGTGGACGCGGGGCCAGATCAACGACCTGCCCGACGACGCCTTCCTCTACGTCGAGCCTGGCGGGAAGAAGGACGAGGACGGGAAGACCGTCCCTCGGACCCTCCGCCACTTCCCATTCCGCGACCCGGACGGCGAGGTGGACATCCCGCACCTGCGCAACGCGCTCGCGCGCATCTCGCAGAGCACGGCGCCGGGCCTGAACGCCGATGCGAAGGAGAAGCTCCAGGAGCGCGCGCGGCGGCTGCTCGAGCAGGCGCAGGAGGAGGTCGAGAAGGCCCGGCAGATTCCGTTCCAGCAGTGGGGCGGCTCCGCGAAGTACGCGCGCAAGCTCATCGAGCGGCTGCCTGACCACGACCGCTACGTCGAGCCGTTCTGCGGCGCCGCGGCGGTCTTCTTCGCGAAGGCGCCGGCTGACGAAGAGGTGCTCGCCGATGCGAACCCCGAGGTCATCTTCGCGCTGCGCTACCTCCAGCGGCTCGACGACGGCTCCTTCGCAGCGCTGAAGCGCTTCCCCTGGACTGTCTCCCGCGCGGGCTTCGAGAAGGTGCGCGCTGCCCAGCCGCGCTCCGACGCCGCCCGCTTCTGGAAGCTCGTCTACGGCCGCCTCTGCACCTGGGGCGCGAAGCCCAACCTCAGCGGCTACGCGACGATCCACGACGGCCAGACCTACGACATCACCGACCTCTGGAAGTTCCACGATCGCCTACAGGGCGTTCGCCTCGTCACGCAGGACTGGAAGAAG
>DAIDIT010000253.1 GCA_027451705.1 Pseudomonadota bacterium | reverse complement strand
GGGCGGCCAGGCCGGGCTCCCCCCCGGCGCCGCCACCCGGGGCGCGGTAGTCGCCGCGAAGCGATGGGCGGCCGCCGGGCGGGAAGCGCCACCCGACATGCCCGCGGTGGCGCGCCCGAAGAGCGGCCCGAGGTCCGCGCTGCTAGGCAAGAAGCCCAAGGGGCGCGTCCTCCGGACGGGTGTCGAGGCCCAGGCGCACGGCGACCTCCTGGGCGAGCTGTTCGAAGGCGGCGGCGACGGCCGGGGGACGGCGCGAGAGCAGGCCGAGGGGCACGCCGGCGGCGCTGGCGCGCAGGACCGCCGGGTCGCGGGGGATGGTCGTCTGGAACACCGTCTCGGCGGGGAAGCGCTCCCAGACCTCGGAGGCGACCGAGAAGGAATCCGCGTTGCGGATCTGCAACATGGTCAGGACGATCCCGCCCAGCCGGACGCGCGCGCCTTCCTCTCGCAGCGCTCCGACGGCCTCGACGAGCTGGAGCACGGACCGGAGCGCGGCCGGTTCGGCCTGGAGCGGCGAGAGCGCGACGTCCGCGGCGCGCAGGGCCCCCAGGGTCACCCCGCCGAAGCCGGCCGGCGTGTCGATCAGCGCCACGTCGTGCCGCCCCCCGCCCTCGGCCAGCACGCGCCCGAGGTCGGCGCCGTCCGCCAGGCGGCAGGCGAAGCCGTGCGTGTCCTGGATCGCGAGGTGGCCGATGGGCAGGATGTTCAACTCCGGCAAGCGGGTGGGCAGCAGCGCGCGTTCGAGGGGCAGCCGCGCCGAGACGCAGTCGGCGAGACCCGCGTCGGCGTCGGTCCGCGCCAGGGAGAGGCCGATCGCGCCCTGGGGATCCGCGTCCACGAGCAGGGCCCGGAAGCCCGCTCGCGCGAGCGCGTAGGCGAGGTTCAATGCGACGGTGGTCTTGCCGACGCCGCCCTTCTGACTCACGATCGCGACGACCTTCATCGGCGCTTCTCGCGATCCGCGAGCTTGCGGAGGTTCTGCTGGACGCGGCGGTCCTCGGGCCGCAGCCGCAGGCAGGCCTCGAAGTCCCGCTTCGCTTCGCCGTAGTCGCAGCGCAGGTAGGCGATCGTGGCGCGGTGAAACAGCTCGTCCCACGCGTCCGCGCTCCCGGCGGCGGGCGCCACTTCGCGCTCCGCGGGGGCCGCGGCGGGCGCGCGGAGAAGCCCATTCTGGCGAAGCTCGGCGAGCAGCCGGTAGGCATCGAACCGCCCCAGGCCCGATCGCCCGACGAGCTGCGCCACCGGGGCCACGCCATCGGCGAGGGAGAGCAGCTCGCGCGTCCGCCGGTCGAGGGACGCCAGCCTGGAATCGCCTGGAGGCACCGCGGGCGCGAGGACGCAGCCGTCGCCGCCCAGGGTCTGGGCATAGTCGAGGATCAGCCGCTCTTCGAGCAGGCGGATGCCGCGGGCGATCTCGTCGTCCTCCGGCTTCGACTCGCGCCAGCGGTAGAGCAGGGCGAGGGCGTCTTCGTAACGTCGCTCGGCGAGCTGCCGGCGGAAGAGGCTGCGGTCGACGCCGGCGGCGGGCGGGCCGACCTGGGCCGGCACCGCGTCGACGAGATTGGCGAGCTGGTCCGCCGTCCGGCGCCGCGGGGCCGCCTCCGGCCCCGGGACGCTTTTCCCGCCGCCCTGGCCCGCGGCCTCCAGGTACTCCGCCGCGCGCCGATCGCCGGGGTCGAGCGCCTGCGCCGCGCGCCAGCAGCGGACCGCGTCGTCGATCTGTCCCAGCGCGTAGTGATCGAGCCCCTCCTGGAGGATCGCCTCGGCCCGATTCCGTACGCTGTTGGCTTCTGCCATCGTTGGCGCTCGTGGGAGTGTTGGCGACTGGAGCACAGTCGACGATCGCGACTGCAAGAGGCGTGCACAGCCCGATGCCCCGTGATCGCCGACGTTTTACAGCCTGTGGAGGTGGAGCCACGGCAGCGCTTGCGGGCGCCGCACCGCGAACGCAGCCGATGCGGAGCGATTGCGCCTTCGCACGTACATCGTGCGTGCCGCACCCCGCCCGTGGTGGCGTGGGCGAGAGCCTTCCGGAAGGCTTGCCCTGCAACGGGGCGGCCGGCCCCGCGACGTCAACCGCGCTCGAGTCAGGCGGCGCGGTGGCCGGCGGCGGGGGCCTGGCTGCGCGACTCGGTCGCGTCGCCGGACGCCGCGCGGGCCTGCACCGCGATCGCCATCTTGCCGCGGTGGCGGTTCGTCGCCATCAGCTCGTGCGCGATCGGCCCCTCGTGGAACGGGAAGACCCGGTCGAGCACCGGCTGGATCTTGCCCTCCTCGATCAGCCGGTTCGCCCGCTCCGCCTGGTAGGCGTTGCAGAAGTGCGAGCCCAGGATCTGCTTCTGCCGCATCCAGAGGTGGCGGACGTCGAACTGGAGGTCGAACCCGGTCGTCGCCCCGCAGATGACGATCTTGCCGAACTTCTTCGCGACGAAGACGCTCGTCGGGAAGGTCTCGCGGCCGACGTGCTCGAAGACCACGTCGGGGTCGCGGCCGCCCGTGAGCTTGCGGATCTCGGAGCCGAAGCGCTTCATCTCGGAGGTCCGGCGCTTGGCCTGCTCCGGGGTCTCGTCCGGACGCTGCGCCAGGTCGAAGCCCTCCCGGACCACGACGCGGTCGCAGCCGAGCCGCGCGAGGAAGTCGCGCTTCGCGTCGGAGGAGACGACGCCGATCGGGTTCGCCCCGAGGACCTTGCAGAGCTGGATCGCGAAGACGCCGAGCCCGCCGGCCGCGCCCCAGACGAGCACGTTGTCGCCGGGCTGGACATCGGCCTGGTGCACGAGCATCCGGTAGGCGGTGAAGTAGGTCAGGCCGTAGGAGGCCGCCTCCATCCAGTTCAGCCGCTTCGGCTTCGGCAGGAGCTGCTGCGCCTGGACCCGGGTGAACTGCGCGAACGAGCCCCAGCTCGTCTCGTAGCCCCAGATCTTCTGGTCGCTGCACGCGAGGGGATCGAGGCCGTTGCACTCGGGGCACTGGCCGCAGCTCTGGTTGCAGTGGACGACGACCTCGTCGCCGGCCTTCCAGCGCTGGACGCCCTCGCCCACCTTCCAGACGATCCCCGAGGCGTCGCTGCCGGCGATGTGGAACGGCTCGCCGTGCATCTTGAACACCGAGACGGGCTTGCCGCGCGCGGCCCAGACGCCGTTGAAGTTCACGCCCGCCGCCATCACCAGCACGAGGACCTGCCCGGGGCCGACGGGCGGCAGCGGGACCTCCTCGAGCTTCATCGCCTTCTCCGGCGTGCCCTCGCGATCGGGGCGGATGACCAGCGCCTGCATCCGGTCGGGCAGCTCGCCCAGCTCCGGCACCGTGTAGAGATCGAAGGTCTTCATGTCGGGCCTCCCTTTGCCCTCGCGGGCAACGCGTGGTTCAACGCCAAGTCGCGCACCGCCGCCACCACCACCTCGAGGGCCGTCTCGGGCCCGTAGATTGCCGCGACGCCGAGCTCGCGGAGGGCCGAGTGGTCGGCGGCCGGGATGACCCCGCCGAGCACGACCGGGATTGTCGCCCCCCGCTCCCGCAGCTCCGCGACGAGGCGCTTGCAGATCGCGAGGTGGGCGCCCGAGAGGATCGACAGGCCGATCACGTCGACGTCCTCCTGGACCGCGGCCTGGGCGATCGCCGAGACGTCCGCGCGCAGCCCGCTGTAGACGACCTCTATGCCCGCGTCGCGCAGGGCCATCGCCACCACGCGCGCGCCCCGGTCGTGGCCGTCGAGGCCGGGCTTGCCGATGAGGACGCGGACGCGCCGTTCGCTCATAGCCTCGTCGGGGGCTGGTAGGTGCCGAAGACCTGCCGCAGGGACTCGGTGATCTCCCCGACCGTCGCGTAGGCGAGGACGGCCTCGCGGATGGGCTCCTGGAGGTTCGAGCCGCCCCGCGCCTCGTCGCCGAGCCGGTCGAGCGCGCGGCGGACCGCCGGGCCGTCGCGGCGGGCGCGCAGCTCGCGCAGCCCGCGGGCCTTCTCCTCGGCGGCGGTCTGGCTCAGCCGCTGCGCTTCGACCTCGTCGCCGCGGTCGGCGGCCGAACCGAGGCCCGGCGGGTAGTTGACGCCGACCACGGGCTGCGCACCCGACTCGATGGCGCGCTGTTGCGCGTATGCGCTCCTGGCGATGCGCTGTTGGAGCCAGCCCGTACGCAGGCACTCGACCATGCCGCCCGCCGCGTCGACCTCCCCGAGGATCGCCCGGACGCGCTCCTCCATCGCGTCGGTCAGCGCCTCCACGAAGTAGGAGCCGCCGAGCGGGTCGGCCACCTGGGCGACCTCGGTCTCGCGCGCGACGATCTGCTGGACGCGGAGGGCGGTGCGCGCCGACAGCTCGGTCGGGATCGCGAAGGCCTCGTCGTAGGCCGCGGTGAAGACCGACTGCACGCCGCCGCACGCGACCGCGAAGGTCTCGAGCGTCGTGCGGGCGACGTTGTTGAGCGGCTCGGCGCGCGTCAGGCTGTGGCCGCCGCAGACGCAGGCCGCGCGGAGCTTGAGGCTCGCCGGCTCCTTCGCGCCGAAGCGATCGGCGAGGGTGGTCGCCCACAGGCGCCGTGCGGCGCGGTACTTCGCCACCTCCTCGAAGAAGTTCGTGTAGGTGTAGAAGAAGAACGAGAGGCGCGGGGCGAACCGGTCGACGGCCAGGCCGCGGGCGAGGCAGGCCTCGACGTAGGCCAGGCCGGCGGCGAGGGTGAAGGCCAGCTCCTCCGCCGGGTCGGCGCCCGCGTCGCGGTAGTGGCTCGCGATGCTGATCGGGTTGAAGCGCGGCAGCCGCGCGACGCAGTCCTCGATCACGTCGACGGCGAGCCGGAGCGACGGCTCGATCGGGAAGATCCAGGCGCCGCGCGCCCCGAATTCCTTGAGGAGGTCGTTCTGGACGGTGCCGGAGATCCGCTCGGGCGCGACCCCCTGGCGCCGCGCGGCCGCCTCGTACATCGCGAGCAGGATCGGCGCCGTCGCGTTGATCGTCATCGACGTCGACACCCGGTCGAGCGGAATGCCGCCGAAGATGCGCTCCACGTCGTCGAGCGAATCGACGGCGACGCCGACCTTGCCGACCTCGCCCTCGGCCCGCGGGTCGTCGGAGTCCAGGCCGAGCTGCGTCGGCAGGTCGAGCGCGAGCGAGAGGCCGGTCTGCCCCTGCTCGAGCAGGTAGCGGAAACGGTCGCGGGTCTCTTCGGGCGTGCCGAAGCCCGCATATTGCCGGATCGTCCACGGCTTGCCGCGGTACATGTCGCGGTGGATGCCGCGGGTGAAGGGGAAGGTGCCGGGCGGCGGGGGAGGGGAGGCGACGTCGTCCGGGCCGTACGACGGCTTCAGCGGGAGGCCGGCCCGGGTCCGGGGCTCGGCGGCGTTCGAGACCTCGCGGCGCGCGTCCTTCACGCGCCCTGGGCCTTGGCGGGGGCGGGCACCCGGCGGTCGTCCGAGTCGACCAGGCCGGCGCGGCGGGCGACGGCGATCTTCTTGCACTCGACGCGCAGCGTGGCCGCGTCCACCATCTCGTCGCCGAAGACGATCGCGCCCTGGCCGGCCTCGACGTCCGCCTTGCGATAGGCCTCGAGGATTGCGAGCGCCCGATCGAGCTCCTGTCCCGACGGCGTGAAGACGTCGTTGATGACCTCGACCTGCGAGGGGTGGATCGCCCACTTGCCGTCGAAGCCCATCCGGCTCGCCTGCTCGGCGTCCTTGCGGCACTGCGCGAGGTCGCGGAACTGGAGCGTGACGTTGTCGATGACGTCGATCCCCGCGGCGCGGGCGGCGGCGATCGTGTGCGCCTTCGGGTAGTGGTAGACCGAGAACTGCTCGGTCGTCAGCTCCTTGGCGCCGATGTCGCCGGCGTAGTCGGCGATGCCGAAGATGAGCCCGGCCATGCGGGGCGTGCAGGCCGCGATCTCGGCGGCCCTCAGGACGCCCGAGGCGCTCTCGATGAGCGCCTCGATCTTGATCTTCCCCTGCGGCAGGCCGGCGTTCTCCTCGATCTGGCACAGGAGGCGGTCCGCGAAGAGCACGTCCTCGGGGCCGAGGGCCTTGGGCAGCACGAGCACGTCGACGTTCGCGCCCGCCTGCTCCACGACGTCGATCACGTCGCGGTAGAAGAAGCGGGTGCGGACGTTGTTCGGGCGGAACGCCCGGATCTTTCCCTTGAAGTCGAGGGTCTTCAGGGCCTCGACGAGCGTCTTGCGGGCCTCGACCTTCTGGCTGACCGCGCAGGAATCCTCGAGGTCGAGGATCACCTCGTCCGCGCTCGAGGCGGCCGCCTTCGCCATCATCTTGAGGCTGTGGGCCGGGCAGGTCAGCTCGGTCCGCCGCACCGAGAATTGCCGGGCGATGACGAGCTGCCGGTAGTTGGTCGATTCGGTCATCGGGTGCCTCCGGGCGTGGGTGCCGGCCTGCGCTTCACGAGGACCTCGCGGTCGATCTCGAGCACGATCTCGCCGCGCTGGTTCTTGCCGTGCAGCCGCAGCTTGACGACGCCTGCGTCGGGCCGGTCGGCGGGGCGGGTCTCGAGCACCGTGGACTCGGCGAAGAGCGTGTCGCCGGCGAAGACCGGGGCCTTGTGCCGCCCCTCGTCGAACGAAAGCTCCGCGATCGCGTTCTCGGTCGTCTCCTCCGAGGCGAGGCCGCAGACGAAGGCCAGGACGAGTCCGCCGAACACCACCCGCCGGCCGTCGAAGTAGGTCTTCGGGTCCGCGTCGCAGAGCGCCTGGTTGAAGTGGAGCTGCGCGGTGTTGAGCACGACGTTGGTCAGCGCCATGTGCTCGGTCTCGCCGATCGTCCGGCCGCGCGGGTGGACGATGACGTCGCCGGCCACGAAGTCCTCGAAGTAGTTGTCGGACCGGGTGAGCGATCGGTCGAGCGGCGTGGCCTCGCCGCGGGTCGTGGGGGCGATCATGTCGAGAGCAACCTCTTCGCGATGACGTCGTACTGGATCTCGCTCGTCCCCTCGAAGATGCGGAACACGCGCGCGTCGCGCCAGTAGCGCTGCGCGGGGAACTCGCGGCTGTAGCCGTAGCCGCCGAAGATCTGCAGCGCCTCGCTCGTGACCCGCTCGGCCATCTCGGCGGCGAAGGCCTTCGCCATTCCGGCCTCGAGGTCGCAGCGGACGCCGCCGTCCTTGGCGCGGGCGGCGTGGTGGGTGAGCTGCCGGGCCGCCTCGATCTCCGTCGCCATGTGGGCGAGCTTGTGCCGGATGACCTGGAAGTCCGCGATGGGCTGGCCGAACTGCGTCCGCTGCTGCGCGTACGTCCGCGCGGCGTCGAAGGCGCCCTGCGCCACCCCGACCGCGCGCGCGGCGGTCTGGATGCGCGCGACCTCGTAGGTCGACATGAGCTGGTAGAAGCCCTTGCCCGGTACGCCGCCGAGCAGGTTCTCGGCCGGGACCTCGTAGCCGTCGAAGGCCAGGCTGTAGGAGTTCATCCCCTTGTAGCCGATGGTCGGGATCGGGCTCCCCGAGAGCTTCGGGGGGGCGAAGCCGTCGCCGGGCTCCTTCTCGGCGAGCAGGATCGAGACGCCCTTGTGCTTGGGCGCGGCGGGGTCGGTGCGGACGGTCGTGCAGAGGACGTGGGCGCGGTTCGCGAAGGTGCACCAGGTCTTCTCGCCGTTCAGGACGTAGCGGTCGCCCTCGCGCACGGCGCGGGTCTTCACCCCCGCCGCGTCGGAGCCGGCGTCCGGCTCGGTGAAGGCCGCCGCGGCGAGCAGCTCGCCGCTGCACAGCTTCGGGAGGAAGCGCCGCTTCTGCTCCTCGGTGCCGTTGGCCTCGACGAGCGAGGCGGTGATGATCATCCGCGTCATCACGCTGCCGACCGAGAGCCAGGCCCGCGACAGCTCCTCGGCCACGATGGCCATCGCGAGCATGTCGAGCCCCGAGCCGCCGTGGTCCGGGGAGAAGATCAGGCCGAAGTAGCCGAGCTCCGCGAGCTTGCGGACCACCGGCATCGGGATCTCGGCGCCTTCGTTGTCGAGTCGGCCGGCGATCGGATCGATCTCCCTGGCCGCGAAGTCGCGGACCTGCTCGCGGATGGCGGCGTGGTCGGCGTCG
Organism: Pseudomonadota bacterium; assembly: GCA_027451705.1. GTDB lineage: Bacteria > Myxococcota > Myxococcia > Myxococcales > JAKAPL01 > JAKAPL01. Next base: position 9,566 of record DAIDIT010000253.1, on the reverse strand, counting down.
AGCATCTCAGCGGCCCTCTTTGGCGTACGCCTCGCGCTTCTTGACGAGGATCTTTCGCTCGTAGGCGAGGACCGCGACGCCGTGCTGGTTCAGGCCCGTGGTCCGGACGTGGACGATGCCGCGATCGGCCTTCGACTCCGACGGCCGCTTGTCGAGGACCAGGGACTCGGAGAAGAGCGTGTCGCCCGGGTAGACCGGCGCGTGGAAGCGCATCGCCCAGTAGCCGAGGTGGGCGAGCGCCTGCTCGGAGAGGTCCTCGACCGAGAGGCCGAAGACGACGTTCATGGCGAGCAGCGGGTTCACCGGGGTGGTCGGGTGGCCCAGCGACTGGGCGTAGACTCGGTTGAAGTAGAGCGGGTTGGCGTTCATCGTCCAGGTCGTGAAGAGCGACGCCTCGCCGTCGGTGAGCGTGCGGCCCCAGTGGTGGCGGTACCTCGCGCCGACCTCGAAGTCCTCGTAGTAGCGCCCCCGGACGGGGGTCCTCCGCTCGCCCATGCCCTGCACCTCCGGACGCTACGGGTAGGTCCCTGACCGTGGATTGTCAATCTCGTGTTTGTTAATCTGTAAATCGGCATGGGCGACCTCGATGCGACGGTGGGCGCGCGGCTGCGGGCGCTGCGGCTCGGCCGCGAGCTGAAGCAGGCGGACGTGGCGCGGCAGCTCCACATCTCGCCGGCGTACCTGAACCTGATCGAGAAGGGGCATCGCACGGTGCCGTTCCCGCTCCTCTGGCGCGCGCTCGAGATCTACGGCCAGGACGCCGAGGCCTTCATGGGCGGGCTCTCCGACGGCCGGATCGACGCGACGCTCGCGAAGCTCCTCGACGAGCCGCTGCTGCGTTCGCTCTCCGTCGACGCGGACACCGTCCGGCGGCTCTCGGCGGAGCCGCAGCTCGCCGGTACCGTCGCGGCGCTCTTCAACCTCTACAAGAACAGCCGGTCGCAGCTCGAGCAGCTCCTCGAACGCGCGAAGCCCGGCGCTCCCGTGCCGCGCGACGCCTTCGACGACAGCTACTCGCCCTTCGACGAGGTGACCGACCTCCTCCAGGAGCACCACAACTGGTTCCCCGACCTCGAGGCCGAGGCCGACCGCCTCCGGCGCGACCACGGCCTGGCCCGCCAGGTCCACTCGACCGAACTGCTGAAGCTGCTCCGCAAAGCCTTCGGCATCCGCACCGAGCTGGCCGACTTCCCCGAGGGCAGCTCGGTCATCCGAAAGCTCGACTCCGGGGCGCGACGGCTCGAGGTCGCGCGCTCGCTCACCGAGCAGTTCCTCAAGTTCCAGCTCGGCACCTCGGCCGGGCTGCTCGTGCTCGATCGCCTGGGGCTCCCGCGCAAGCTCCTCGCGTCGCGCCGCAAGCCGCTCCGCCACGCCGAGACCGAGCGGCTCTTCAAGATCAACCTCGCGAACTACTTCGCGGGCGCGCTGCTGCTCCCCTACCGGGACTTCTTCGCCGAGGCCCAGCGGACCCGCTACGACGTCGAGCTGATGGCCACGCTCTTCGCCGTCACCTACGAGACCGTCGCCCACCGGATGTGCAACCTCGGCGACCCGCGCCGCCGCGGCGTGCCGTTCCACTTCCTGCGCGCGGACGTCGCGGGCAACGTCTCGAAGCGCTACTCCGCGACCGGGCTCCGCTTTGCCGAGCGCGGCGGTTCCTGCCCCAAGTGGGCCGTCCACAACGCCTTCCTCAACCCCTCGGTCCTTTCGCGCCAGTACAGCCTGCTGCCCGACGGCGCGTCCTACTTCTGCTTCGCGCGCGTCGTGGCCCAGCCGATCGCGGGCTCGCTCGTCCGCGGCAGCATCTACTCGATCGGGCTCGGCACGCAGGCCCACGACGCCCGCCACCTCGCCTACGCCGACGACCTACCGCTCGCGCAGATGGGGAAGCTCGCCATCCCCGCCGGGGTGACCTGCCGCTTCTGCGAGCGGACGGACTGCAACCAGCGGGCCGCGCCGAGCTACCGCTTCGCGTTCGCGGTCGACGAGCACGTCAAGAAGGAGAGCTTCTTCTCGCCGCTGCTCAGCCACGAGGGGCGCGGCGGCCCGGGTTCGGGCCGATGAGCCCGTACCTCCCGGCCCCGTGGCTGCCCGGTCCGCACGCGATGACCGCGTGGGGGCGCGTCGTCCGGAGGCCGCCGCGGATCGCCTGCCGCCGCGAGCGCTGGGAGCTGCCGGACGGCGACTTCCTCGACGTCGATCGCCTCGACGGCGCCCGTCCGGACGCGCCCGTCGTGGTCGTCCTGCACGGGCTCGAGGGAAGCTCGCGCGCAGCCTACGTCCGGGGCCTGCTCGCCGAGGCTCGCGCGGCCGGGTTCGCCGGCTGCGGTCTCAACTTCCGCGGCTGCTCCGGCGAGCTGAACCGGTTGCCGCGCTTCTACCACTCGGGCGACACGGGCGACCTCGCGTTCGCGGTCGACCGGCTCGTCGCGGAGCGGCCCGGCCGGCCGGTCGTCCTCGCCGGCTTCTCGCTCGGGGGCAACGTCGCCGCGAAGTACCTCGGCGAGCGCGGCGCGGACCTCCCCGCGGAGGTCCTGGGCGGCGCGATCGTCTCCGTGCCCTTCGACCTCGCGGCCTGTGCCCGCGCCCTCGACGCGCCGTCCCCCGCGGCGCGCCTCTACCGCGGCCTCTTCCTCCGCTCGCTGCGGCGCAAGGCCGTCGCCAAGGCTGCGCTCCACCCCGGGGCCCTCGATTCCGCCGCGGCCGCGTCGGCGCGGACGTTCGCCGATTTCGACGGGTGCGTCACCGCGCCGCTTCACGGCTTCTCGAGCGCGGCGGACTACTGGTACCGCTCCAGCTCCGGCCCGCTGCTCGGGCGGATCCGCCGGCCGCTGCTCGCCATCGCCGCGGCCGACGATCCGTTCGTGCCCGAGGCGACCCTCCCGCGCGCGGCCGCGCGCGAGAACCCGCTCGTGACCCTCGAGGTCACCCCGCGCGGGGGCCACCTCGCCTTCGTCGAGGGCCCGCCCTGGTCCGCCCGCCGCTGGGCCGAACTCCGGGCCGTCGCCGCCCTCGCCGCGCTGCTCGGTTGACCCGACGCTTCAGGGGACCGGGCGCTCGCCGGCGGCGAAGATCGACAGGCCGACCGGGAGGTCGCGGCGCGCGACCCAGCGCGCCTCCTGCGCGAGGACGCCCGCGATCAGGTCGTTGACCAGGCCGGGGAGGGGAAAGCCGTCGACGTCGGTCTTGCCGCCGGCCGGCAACGGGCGGCCGCGCCGCGCGAGCCGCTGGGCCGTCCGCACCACCGCCGCCGGCAGGAACGTCCCGAGCAGGCAGTAGGTGAGCCTCCGCAGGCGCAGGCCCGCGCCGGCGAAGAGGCGTTCGACCTGGGCGCGGGTGTAGCGCCGCTGGTGGCCGAGGGCGACGTCGTGCGCGCTCCAGAGCCACTGGAACGCGGGGACGGTCGCGACGACCAGCCCGCCCGGCCGGCAGACCCGCCGCAGCTCGGCCGCCGCGGCGACGTCGTCGCGCAGGTGTTCGAGCACGTCGAGGCAGGTCACGACCGGGAAGGTGCCGTCCGGGAACGGCAGCCGCCACCCGTCGGCGATCACGGCCGAGGCGTAGCCGCGCGCGAGGCTGCCGCGGGCCGCGGGCGGCGAGCGGTCGACCCCGTGCAGCGGCGCCCACGGCGCGAGGAGCTCGGCGTTGCCCCCGGTGCCGCAGCCGACGTCGAGCACGGGGCCCGCCGGGCCGAGCTCGGCGATCATCGCGCCGAGCACGCGCCGCCGGCTCCGGAAGTACCAGTGGGCGCCCTCGGCGCGCGCCATCTCTCGGATCTGTTCGTCCTGCACTGTCGAAACCTGGCCTTTCGCGGACCCGGCATGGTATGCCACCGCCAGCCCGGCGGGCAAAGAGGGTGACCCGAATCCATGGCAGAGAAGCTCCAGCGACGGCTCTCCATCGTGGTGCCGGCCTTCGACGAGGAGCGGCGCATCGGGCCGACCCTCGAGAAGCTCCTCGGCTACGGGCGCGGCCGGCTCGCCGAGTTCGAGATCGTCGTCGTCGACGACGGGAGCCGCGACCGGACCAGAGAGGCCGTCGAGGCGATCGCCCGAACCGAGTCCGCGCTGCGGTTCGTCGCGCTGCCTTCCAACCGCGGCAAGGGGGCGGCGGTCCGCCGCGGGATGCTTGAGGCGCGGCTGCCGCTCGCGCTCTTCACCGACGCCGACCTGTCGACCCCGATCGAGGACGTGGAGCGGCTCTTCGACGTCATCGACCGCTGCCCGGTCGCCATCGGCTCCCGCGCCCTCGCCGAGTCGCGCATCGAGATCCGCCAGCCGTTCTACCGCGAGTGGATGGGGCGCGGCTTCAACCAGATCGTCCAGCGCGCGGCGCTGCCGGGCATCCACGACAGCCAGTGCGGCTTCAAGCTCTTCCGCACCGAGGTCGCGCGCGACCTGTTCGGCCGGGCGCTGCTCGACGGCTTCGCCTTCGACGTCGAGGTCCTCTTCCTCTGCCGCAAGCTGGGCATCGAGGTGGCCGAGGTGCCCGTCCGTTGGCGCAACGACGCGGCCTCGAAGGTGCGGCCGGTCCGCGACGCGGCCCGCATGGCGCGCGACCTGGCGCTCATACGCTGGCTGCACCGGTGAGGGGCCGCGTGCTACGATGGGGCCGATGTCGGAGCGCGACCGGCGGGACGAACGGCGGACCTGGCCAGGCGGCGTATCCTCCGCCGAGGCGCTGCGACGCTCCGAGCTGGTCCGGTGGAGCGAGACGGGGGCGAAGGAGCGGCTCGACGTCCTCGCTCGGCTCACGTGGGACGCGGCGGTGATGGCCGGTCATGGAACTCCAGCCCGACTTCAAAGACATCTTGGCGGCGTTCGCCGCCGCGGGGGTTGAGTACCTCCTCGTGGGAGGCTGGGCGGTGGGCTTCCACGGCCAGCCGCGCCTCACGAAGGACCTCGATCTCTGGGTCCGACCGACCCCCGAGAACTTGAAGCGGGTGCGGGCCGCGCTGGTCGACTTCGGCGCGCCCGAGTCGGTGCTGTCGCAGCTCGAGTCGGCCGCGCCCGAGGACGTGCTCTGGATGGGAGTCCCCCCGCTGCGGATCGACATCGTCAAGGGCGTTCCGGGAGGCGACTTCGAGGCGGCATACGGACGCCGCCTGCGGCTCGTCTGGCAAGGGGTCGCGGTGAACCTGGTCGGCAAGGACGATCTCGTGCGATTGAAGCGCGCGAGCGGGCGACCGCAGGACCTGATCGACGCGGAGCTGCTCGAAGCGGTGCCGAAGGATCGCTCGGTCTGACGATCGGAGCGGACGGCCCGCGATCCGGCGGGCGCGCTCGAGCCCACGAAGCACGCGACGGGTCGAACCGAAGCCGCGCCCGGGCGTCCTGGACGTGCGATCGGCGGATCGGAAGCTGCGCCCGGTCTTCCCGAGCGTGCGATCGGCGGATCGGAAGCTGCACCCGGCCTTCCCGAGCGTGTGATCGGTCGATCGGAAGTTGCACTCGGGCAAACGGAAGCTGCACTCGGGCTTCCCGAGCGTTCGATCGGCCGAGTGCAAGGTCGAGGAGACCGAGTGCAGCTTCCGATCGGCCGAATGCTAGGTCGAGGGGCCCGGGTGCAGCTTCCGGTCGGCCGGGTGCAAGGTCGAGGGGCCCGGGTGCAGCTTCCGATTGGCCCACCACGCCCTCGGAATGGCCGACCACGGCGTCCAACGGCGACAGGACGCCGTCGGATGGCCCGACTCTTCCCTTCGATCAGCGCGTTGCAGGGCCCAGGCGGGCCTGCGGGAGCGACGGGACCGGGTTCACGCGCTTCCAGACCCAGCCGATGTCCTGGTTGCCGGCGCGCTCGCGGTGGACGACGTCCCAGCCGGGGCCCGGACCCTTCTCGTGGGCGAAGCCGAAGTCGTTGGCGACGGCGTAGTCGGCGTTGCCGGGCCCGTAGACGCGGACGATGTCGTCGCGCAGCCGCGGCGCGTCGAAGTCCGGGTAGATCTGCCAGTACAGCCGCGCGCCGTGGGGCAGCTCGTCGTTCATCCAGTCGACGAGCGCGACGACTCCCTCGCCCCACCACGACAGCTCGCAGGTCTTGCGGCGCTCGACCCCCGCGGGGCCGCCGAGCAGCTCGTTGAAGTAGTCGAGGTAGTACGGGTAGATCCACGCGCACGACGCCGCGGCGTAGAGCACGAGCGCGCCCGCCCCGGCCCACGCCACGCGCGGCCTCCCCAGCGCGGGCCAGCGCCCGGCGAGCGATTCGAACAGGTCGAAGCAGCCGACGGCGGAGGTCGCCGAGAGTGCGGTGAAGGCCTGGATGACGTAGCGGACGGCGTCCTGGCGGAAGTCGGGGATGGACTGGAGGAAGGGGAAGAGGAGCCAGGCGGCGAGGATGGCGTCGGCGAACCGGCGGCGTCGGATCGCGAAGACCCCCCAGGCGATCGTCGCGAGGAGGTAGCCGACGGGCGACGAGACGAGGAACGCGATCTCGTAGTACGACGGGCCGGGCGTGTCGAAGACGCCGAGGTACCACTCGCGGGTGCGGTAGCCCTTCCAATGGCCCCAGGTCCGCGTGAGCTGGGCGACCGGGTGGTGCCAGATCCAGGGCCAGGCGAGGTAGGTGATCCCCACGCCGAGCGCGAGGCCGCCCAGGTAGGGGAGGATCGCGCGGGCGCGCGCGGCCCGGCGTCCCTCCGGCCCGCGGGCGACGCAGATCACGTAGGGGACGAGCAGGGTCGGCACGACCCAGACCGCGGTCATGCGGGAGAAGATCGCGAGCGAGGTGCAGAGGCCGGCCCAGACGAGCGGCTCGACGCGCCGGTCGTCGCCGACCCAGCGGACGACCCCGTAGATCGCCGCGACGTAGAAGAGCGTCATCGGCGACTCGAGGCCGAGGACCTTGCCGTGCGCGACGAGCGGCGGCAGCAGCGCGCAGAGCAGGCCGGCGAGCACGCCGCGTTTGCGGTCGTACAGCTCGCGGACGATCAGGTAGACGAGGACGCAGACGGCCGCGCCCATCAGCGAGGCGGCGAGCTTGCCTGGGTCGTGGTCGTCGTCCCCGACGCCCATCAGCGCCGTGAAGATCGCGTAGATCCACTTCGCGATCGGCGGGTGCTCGAGGTTGTAGTGGAAGGCCGCGTGGGACCAGTCGCCGAGCAGGAGGTTGCGGACGTAGTGCTCCCCGGCGACGAAGTAGTCGCGCTCGTCCCAGGTGCGGCCCTGCGCGGTCAGGCCGATGGCGCGGGCCGCCCAGCCGACGGCGAAGATGGCCCAGGCGGTCGCGAGCTCCGGGATCGGCGTGGGCCCGTGGCCGCGGCGGCGCCGCCAGCCGATCCAGACGAGCAGCAGCGCGAGCGCGAAGCCGCCGAGCGCGAGGCCGGCGAGGACGCGCTGCCGCTCGTAGGCGCCGCGGGCCGCGAGCAAGGCGGCCGGGGTCGCGGCGAAGCCCTCCGGGTAGAGCCGGTCCCACGGCAGTGGCACCACGCCCGCGCCCTGGGGGCCGCTGTCGTCGTGGTAGACGACTCGGAGGTAGGCGCCGCCGCCGCGCTGGACGTAGCGGACGCGGAAGGCGTGCAGGCCGGCGCCGAGCTGGACGCGCCCCTCGATCGGGCGCGGCGGGTGGGCGCCCGGATCGGAGACCACCGGGCGACCGTCGAGGTCGACCTCGCCGTCGTCGTCGCTCTGGAGCTGGAAGCGGAAGAGGCCGGCGCGGGGGACGAAGAGCGAGCCGGACCACTCCGCGGAGAACGGCGGCGGCGTGCCCTCGCGGACGAACGGCTCGCGCTCGAGGACCGTCCGGACGGGCGAGCCGGCGAAGCCCGGGTTGTCCCAGTAGCGAGCGGTGAGGCCGTGGACCGTGTCCGCGTGGATCGCCCAGCTGCCGGCGGCGGCGCCGAGGACCGACAGGCCCGCCACGAGCAAGAGGCGCCGCCGGGCGGCCGGATCGGGGGCGGGGGGCACGGAGGTCCTTCCATACCGGACCCGGCCCCCCGTTCACAAGCGGCGCCTCGGGGTCAGAAGCGCAATGAAAGCAGGTTGGGCATCGCGTAGCGGGGCGCGCCGTCGAAGGCGGGCGGACACTCGATCGCGACCCCGCCCGTGGCGACGGCAGTGCGGTAGGCGGAGTAGCCCTCGATGAGGCGCTCGATGACCAGGACGACGATGTCGATCGTCCAGATGTAGGCGAACGCCGGGAAGAGCAGGACGGGGAACACGTAGAAGAGCAGGACGCCGACCACCACGTCGATGATCAGCCAGGCGATGAAGCCGCCGATCGAGCCGGCGACGAGGTGGCCGATGCCGAAGCCCGGGATGACGCCGAGCACGAAGGCGAGCGCGGCGATCGGCCCGGCGCCGTCGCCGCCTCCCGGAGCGGGGGCGAAAGAGTCGGCGAAGTCGTGGAGGTTGTCGGCGGCCGCCTCGAACAGGTCGGCGGCCAGCAGGTGCTCGGGCTCTGGCGGCGCATCGTCGAGCAGGCTGGGGGCGGGCTGCGCGTCCCAGCTGGGCGCGGGCAGGCGGAGCGTGGCGGCGCCGCCCGGCAGGGCGGCCAGACAGGGATGGAGGGACAGCGCAAGGAGCAGGGCGGTGTTCATGCGGCACCTCGGGGGTTTCCTCACCCTGTAGACGCGACCGCCCGGCCGCAAGGTCGGGAAGCCGGAGGACGCCTCTTTCGACCGCCTGCCGGCCTCGTTGACACGCGCGGCGGTCGCTGTTAGGTACGGCGGCTCGATGGACGGGACCTCCGAAAAGAAGGACGTCTTCAGCCGCATGGGCGGAACGCTCGGACGGGTCCGCGAGGCCGTGGTTCGGTCCTCGCAGATCGGCAAGATCAAGCTCGACTCGACGTTCCTGCGCCGCGACCGGGAAAAGCTCGTCCAGAAGCTGGGCGAGGAGGCGCTGAACCTCATGCTCGCCGATCGGCTTGCGATCCCGGAGGAGTTGTCGGACATCGTCCGCCAGATCCAGCTGCTCGAGGGAAAGATCGAAGCCGAGGGCCGGCAGGTCGACGAGATCATGAAGGAAGGGCTCGAGGAGGCGAAGTAGCGACGACGGGGCTGTAGCTCAGATGGGAGAGCGCCTGAATGGCATTCAGGAGGTCAGCGGTTCGATCCCGCTCAGCTCCACCAGTAGCAAGCGGTTGCAGGAGGCAGATCGGCGAGTAGGCGGTCTCGCGGCTGCCAACGGGGAGAGGAACGAAGTGCTCGTCTCTCCCGAGAGCAGCGGCTGGGGCTTGGCCGTCGGCCCGTTGGGGCCGCCAGATGGAACCCTCGTTCGGGCCTACGGGTGCTCGGGAGAAGCTCGATCAGAATCTGCCGTCTGGGATTGGTCGGGCCGGTCGAGTGGCCCTCGTCCGCGACAAGTGAAACTCAGCGCGCAGGTGGAAATCCATGGGCCTTGACTATGCGGTACAGCTTCCATGCGGGGCGAGACGTGAGTGCGCGGGAGAAGACCCCGCAGCCGGTACGCCCGTCATCTTGGAGATGCTCAACCCGCCTTATTCACCGAGTGGCTGGGATGATGCTGCGGTAGGGCCGAAGGCGAGGGGAAAGGGTACCATGGGGCGAAGAGGCGGTGCGGGTCGGGGGCTGTGGGCGGCGGCGAGGGGGTTGGCGATGGCGTTTGTGA
>DAIDIT010000252.1 GCA_027451705.1 Pseudomonadota bacterium | reverse complement strand
GGGCCCGCGCCCGGCCTCCTCCGCCTCCGCCGCAGCGGCGCCGCCGCCCGCTTCCCAAAGGCGACCCTGAGGGCGATCACGACGAGGAACAGCCCCAGGATGAAGGCCATCTTCCACTCGAGCGGCGACACGGCCACGACCTCATGCCCGATGACTTCGTGATCCACAAGGGGGCCTTCCTGGGCTTCCGCCTCTTCGAGGTCGGAGACGAGATCGACCTCGCGCGCGCCGAACAGCTCCTCGCCGGCGGGACGGCGCGGGCGCGGCCGCGGCGCGAGCGGTCGCACGCGCTCGAGATTCCGAACCCGCCGCTCGCATTGCCGCTCGGCAGGCGGAGGATCGAGGTCGGGGGCGTGGGCCTGGAGGTCGATCTCGAGGCGCGGGTCTTCGACTTCGGCGTGGTCTCGCTGCGCGCGCTCGTGCCCTGCGCCGTCCCCGTGGCGCTCGAGGACGTCGTGGGACTCGCCGACGACCTCTACGAGAGCCCTGCGCTCCTCTCTCTCGCGCGCGCCGAGGTCGAGGCGCTGATGGAGCGGCTCGGCCCCGCCGTCCGCCGCGCCCACCGCTGGGAGGTCAACGAGGAGTACACGGTCCTCTTCGTCGAGTCGCTCGCCGGTCCGGGTGGCGGCGAGGCCACGGCCTCCGAACTGCTCGCGGACGGCCGTGGCCTCGTGCGCCTTCTGCTCGGCGAGCGATCCACGCCCGCGATCGCGAAGAGCGAGCGCGAGGACGTCCTCGAGAAGACCTTCAGCTACCAGGAGCGCGACCTCGTCGCCGCGGACTGGAACTCCGCCTTCGTGCTCGAGCCCTCCGGCTCGCGCGACGTGCCGGATCTCCTCGAGTTCGCGACCGCGCAGCTCCTCGAGATGCGCTACTACGACATGCTGCTCGACCGCGAGCTGGTCCGTTTCTACGCCGAGATCTCCGGCGGCCGGCGCGGCCTGCTCTCGCTCTTCCTCGGCCGCTACGGCCGCCTCTCGCGCGAGATGACGCGGCTCGTCGTCGAGATGGCCGAGTTCAGCGAGCGGGTCGAGAACGCGGTCAAGATCGTCGGCGACTTCTACCTCGCCCGCGTCTACATGGGCGCGGTGCGCCGATTCCGCATCCCGGTCTGGCAGCAGGGCATCGAGCGCAAGCAGGCGCTGCTCGGGCAGGCCTACGGGCTGCTCAAGACGGATCTCGACACCCGCCGTACCCTGAGCCTCGAGCTGCTCGTCGCCGCCCTCATCCTCGTCGAACTGCTCTTCCTGCTTCGTACCTGAGGAAAAGAGAGCCCCCCGCGTGAAGGGTCGCGGGGGGCTCGGGTGCTGCCACCGCTCTCGAACGGCTACTTCCCGTTCGCGGGGACGCCGGGCTCGGCGGGGCCCGCCTGCGGCGCGGGCGCCTGTGGGCGCTTCGCGTCGCGGGTGGCCTTCGCCTTGGCGGCGGCCGCGGCCTTCACCTTCGCCGGGGTCGCCTTGCGCGTGCGCACGGCGATCCCGAAGTTGGCGAGGACCGGATTCCCCTTGCCCAGGAGCCCGCGCAGCGCGGCCGCGAGATCCACGATGAACGCGCGGATCTGCGGGGTCTGCTGGTGGAGCGCCTGGACGGCCTGGTGGGCCTGGACCTTCGCCGCCGCGTTCGCGGTGGCCAGGGCCAGGTAGGCGGTCAGGGTCGCGACGATCTGCTTCACCGCGAGGGCCTGGCCGTTCACCAGGAGGCTCTGGGTGCCAGCCGGGATGTCCTTCGACATCCCGTCGAGCATCGCCTTCGCCTTGTCGGTCTCGGTCTTCATACGTTTCACCTCCTTTCGGTCGTGGACCCTTACGTGGGCCCTTCACATCTGTAGGTGGGGTCGGAATCGAAAGTCGTGACACCGAATCGCGCGCCACGGCGCAGGTGGCCGAGATCACGGGACCGTTCCTCCGACGCGCGGGCCGGAGCGGTCACCGCCCTCGCCCGGAACGGCGAGACTCCGTCCGGATCGCCACAGACTCGCTTCGGAGTCGACGAGACTCGGTCCGGATCGTTCGAGACTCCGCGCGGAGTCGAGCAGACTCCCTCCGGAGCGGTCGAGACTCGGCCCGGATCGCCGGCGATCCGCGACCGTGTCGGCGTCGATCGCCCCGGACTACGGCAGGAGCGTCACGTACGCGCCGTCCTGGAAGCCGAATGGCGCCGGCGAACCTGCGCGCAAGGCGACGAGTGCGCCGTTGCCCGCGAAGGCCCACTGCGAAACGTCCTCGTTGAGCACGACCGGTGCCGTGCCCGAGACCTCGACCACCTGGAGCGGGCCGGTGAAAGCCGTGTTCGTGTACCTGGGGGTGAAGATCGCGAGACGGCTGCCGTCGGGCGAGAAACCGAAGGCGCCCTCGAAATCGGCCGCATTCAATGCGATTTCCACAGACGATCCACCTGCCGTCGCGACGATGAACAGACCTCCACGGGGATCGAGGAAGGCGATGTGGCTGCCGTCCGGCGAGAAAACCGCCTGCTCGGTCGCCGTCCCAATCTGCCGTGTGATGCCGGTCGAGAGGTCGTCGATGGACAGCACCTGGCGATCCTCGAAGGCGAGCCAGCGGCCATCCGGTGAGAGCCGGAACCAGTCTCCGGACGCCGTGAGCTCAACGGTGTCACCGCACGGAAGCGTCGCGACGGTCAGACCGCATGGCGTCTTGTCACACATGTTGGAAAGAAAGATGAGGTGGCGGCCGTCCGGCGTGAACTGAAATCCGTCGAAGGCATCCGGCGCAACCTGCACCGGCGGACCTCCTGAAACGTCCGCAAGGTAGAGCTGGCCGCCGCCTTCGTAGCCCTGGCCGGCGAGGAAGGCGAGTTCGGCGCCGTCGGGCGAGAACCGAATCGCAGGCGCGGAGAACGCGTTCCACGCACCAGAAGCCAAGCGAATCGACCCACTGCCGTCCCCCGACGCCACGTACAGGGCGACATTGTCGTAGGGGCCGGCGAGGTACGCGAGATGCGTGCCGTCCGGGGAGTATTGGAGCCACTGGGCATTGGTCGCGACCTGCATGGGCGAGCCACCGACGACGGGGACGACCTGCAGGGCGCCATTCGCGAGGAACGCGAGGTACCGGCCGTCGGGCGAGAACTGGAAGGCGGATGGCAGCGTCGAAACGCCGGTGGCAAGTTGGATGGACCCTCCGCCGGTGACCGAGGCCAGCATCAGGTAGCCACCGTCGAGGAAGGAGAGGTTGCCGCTGCCGTCCACACTTGCACCACCAATGAACGCGACGTGGCTTCCGTCGGGGGAGAAGTCGGGGGAGAAGGAGATCGGGCCTGGATTGTAGGCCGCGACCACTCCAGTGCCGAGTTGGAGGCTGCTGCCGTCGGCGATCGAGAACAGCTCGAGCGCACCGATCCAGTAGCTGCTCGACGGCGCGGCGCCTGCGAGGTAGGCGAGGTGGCTGCCGTCGGGTGAAAACTGCGGTACGGCGGCGTCCGTGGCAATCGCGGTGGGCGGGCCGCCCCCGATCGAGCCCAGCTCCAGCGTTCCGTGTCCGCAGTCGCCGTCCGCGAGGAACGCGAAGTGGCAGCCGTCGGGGGATGGGATCAGGACGCATGGATTCGAGGCAGGGAGGTGGAGGCCTGCGGCCAGCTCGATCGGTGCGAGCGGGTAAGACCCGTCCGCGCCCTCCACGAATACGCCGCCGTCGGGCTGGATCAGAACGCCGGGAATTCTGGCCCCGTAATCGAGGGTCGCGACTCCGCCGTCGGAACGCGCCGCGAAGCCGGAGGCGGGCGGCAATGCCGCCTCCTTGCGGAACGCAAGATAGGCGGTGTCCGGGGCCAAGCCGCCGAACGCGTAGCCGCCGTCCGCATCGGTGGACGTCGCGAAGAACGCGCCCGAATCCGGGAACTCGGCCGCGACGGCGATGCCGGACGGGTCGAGGCCACCCGGCAGCGTCGCGGTCCCGGCGATCACGGCGCCGTTCGCCGTTCCTCCGTTCGCGTTGCACGTGCAGCTCGTGGCCTGGCAGGGTTCGGCGCCGGTTTGGATCCCGGAGCAGGCGCAGGGCCGGATGTCCCCGGGCGCGGTGCAGTCCGCGACCGGCCCGCAGTCGGGTACGCCGCCGCCGCTCGTGCTCCCCGTCGCCGAAACGCCCGAGGGCCAACCTGTCGCGCCACAACCGCTCGTCGAGCCGGACGTCCCGCCGGACGTCGACGGCCCCTCCCCCGTGCCGGACGTCGAACCGGTGGAGCCCGACGCAGTCGAGCTCGCGGCTGGTCCCGAAGTCGAGGTCGAGCCGCCCGTCGTCGAACCCGCGGCCGGCCCCTGGGCGGAACCGCCCCTGGTTTCTCCGGTCGAGCGAAGACAGCCGAGTGCCGCCGCCGCCAGTGCGGCGACCACGACGGTCCCGAGCGAGGGCGCGCGCGAGTCTTTCATGGAGCGAGGGTGTTCCGCGGGCCCCCGCCTGTCAACCGCTCGGACGGGGTTCGCTGACCGAAGGGACGAAGTTGCACGGTCAAGGGCGCCGACACGCCGAAGGCAGGTCGCGAGGCGCACGGACGTCGGCGGAACGGCCCGCTCCCGGCGATCTCCGGGCAGACGCTCGACGTCGTCGTGCGCCTCGCGGGCGTTCGCTTCCCCGTGGGCAATTGACCGAACCGCAGCGTCTGCACTACAGACGACAGACCCCATGGCGGTCGCGGCCCCCCTCCCAGATCCCGTCGCGACCGAGCGCGCGCCGCGGGCCGCCGGTTCGCGGCGCGCCGAGTTGCTCCTCCTCGTTCCTCCGCTCGCGCTGCTCGTCCTCGGCTGGACGCGGCGCTGGGTCGCGGAGGACGCATTCATCGACCTGCACGTCGTGCAGAACCTGTTCGCGGGGCAGGGGCCGGTCTTCAACATCGGCGAGCGCGTCGAGGTCTATACCAACCCCCTGTGGGTCGCGCTGATTGCGGTGATCGGCACGCCGCTCCACCCCTTCCTCGGGGACCGCACGCCGCTCGAATGGATCGCGGTGCTCTCCGGCCTGGCCCTCGCCGTCGCCGGGCTCGCCTTCGCGACGCTCGGGGCGCGGAGGCTCTGGCGGGCGGTGGGCGAGGACGGGTTCTTCCTGCCGGCGGGCGCGATCGTCGTCGCGGCGCTGCCGGCATTCTGGGACTTCGCGACCTCGGGGCTCGAGACCGGAATGGAGCTCGGCTGGCTGGGCTTCTCCTTCTTCTTGCTCTGCGGCCGGCTGGGCGGGCGCGCCTCCGATCGGCGGTTCGACGGGTGGCGCGCGCTCGCCTTCGGGCTCGGGCCGCTCATCCGCCCCGACCTCGGGCTGCAGAGCATGGCCTTCCTCGCCGCGCAGGTGGCCATCGGGCGCGCCCGGGGCAAGGAGCTTTTGCGCCTCGCGGCTTGGGCGGGCGCGGTTCCGGTCGGCTACCAGCTCTTCCGCATGGGCTACTTCGCGGAGATCGTGCCGAACTCGGCGCTCGCCAAGGAGGCCGCCCTCCCGTACTGGGCGCAGGGCTACCGCTACCTGCGCGACCTCTGCGACCCCTACCTCCTCTGGGCCCCGGCGGCGCTGCTCGCGCGCGAGGCGCTCGCGGCGGCCGCG
>DAIDIT010000251.1 GCA_027451705.1 Pseudomonadota bacterium | reverse complement strand
GGATTCGACCGATCGGAGGGTTCGTCATGTCGAGCGCGCGGCGGTGGCTGTGGTTGCTGCTCCTCGGGCCTCTCGCACCCTCCTGCGCGCCGGGCTGCGCCTGCGGACCCGCCCCGGCGCCGGCGCCAAACATCAAGCGGTTTCCCGTGAACGCCATCCTCCAGGGTGCGGCGAACGGAGACCTTCCGCTCATTACTGCCCAGAGGCAGTTTCTCAACGGGACATTGCCCAAGGACTACACGAGCGCGAACGTCAACGTCCTCCAACTCGGGCTCAACGACCCCTGCTTTACGGGCGATCACGCTGTGGGCCTGAGCGTTGAGGCCCTTCTCGAAGATCTTACGGACGTGCAGTGCCGGCCGGAACTGAGCCAGGTTTGCCCGTACGCAAACGCTTTTTCCAATTTCATTTCAGCCTTCGGTAACGGTGATGCAGGTGCACCGCCCGACTACTACTCGACCGTCCTGACACCGACCGCGCGGAAGTGCGCGGGCCCTTCGGGATCCGCGAATGCGCCGGTCGGGTTCGACACCCTGATTCGGGGCTGCTGCCAGAACGACGATCCTGGCCTCGATCACGAACAGTTCGCAGACTGCTTTTCCACTGCCCCCAAGGCCACGACCTGTACGGCTTGCTCGAGCGTCGGCGACGCGATGGGCAATCCGACCGGAACGTTTCTCGGGCTGAACCTCGAGACCGGCCAACTCCTCGCGCGGTTTCCCGACGCGGTCGCCGCCGGGACGATTCCGAACCAACTCGCCGATCCGCTCGCCGGGGTGCTCTTCGGCCAGGGCATCTTCGCGAACTTCTCGCTCTCCGCGCCCGGCCAGCCCGGAGGTCTGCCGGAGCTCGATCAGTCGACGGCGCTCTGCCTGGGCGGCGACGGCGGATTCGTGAGCACGCTGCTCGGCGGCTTGGTTGGTGGCGACGGAGGGTTCCTTGGCGGCCTCTTGGGGGGCGACGGTGGAATCCCAGCGAGCGCCTTCGATGGCGCTTCCGTCAGCGGGTGGCTGCGCAACGGGACCGGGGTGAACCAACAGAACTTCATCGTGCCGGTCGTGGGAGGGACGGCCCTCGTTACCACGGGTCCCGACGGAGGCACGGTCACCGCCGGGCTCTCACCGCCGCCGTCCGGTGGCAGCTTGTTCTCACCGAACCTCATCTTCGCGCACTTCTTCCTCGACGACGTCCACGTCGAGGTGCCGAGCGTTCCCGCCTTCGGGGAGTTCACGATCGAGGTCTCGGCTTTTCTCACCGTGACCGCTGAGAGGACGACGCCGACCAGCACCTGTACCGACGGCGTTGTGTTCCAGGCTCCGGACCTCGTCCGGGCATTCGATCTCAACGGCAACCTCATCGGTCAGATCTCGAACCCGACGATAACCGTGACGACCACCAACGGCGCCGACCTGCTGGCGGACCTGCTGAACTTCAGCGGCATCCTGGGAGCCGCATTGAAGGCGCCGTTCGGCCTCTCGTCGGGTCTCGCGGATCCGGGCTCCTGCATTCCTTCTGTCAGCGTCCAGACCACATTTGGAGGCCAGCCGAATCCGCTCGGTGTCGCCCAGATCATGCCATCGGAGCTCTCGATCGACGGGATCCCGAATTTCGAGATCGCGCCGCTGTCGGACGGTGGGATCCCGACGGCGTACATCGAGATCGATCCGTCAAACCCGCCCCCGCCACCACCTCCTCCTCCGCCACCCGATGCGGGCCCTCCACCATTCCTGCCGCCGACCGACGGTGGTCTTCTGTCGCTCCCACTCGCGACGCAGTCGCTCGGTGTCACCTACCTGAGCCAGCCCGGGAAGCTTGTCTACCCGAATGCGACCGTGCTGCAAGCCAACGGTCAGATCGTGAAGGCGGCGGTCGCGGAGGACCTCTGGCCGTACGTGACGGTCGCCGGTCTCGCCCCGGACGGCGGGATGCCGAACCCCACGTGCGATATCGCGTCCTCGCAGGGCTATCTCCTGTTCACGCCGGACGCGGGCGTTGGGGACGGAGGTGTTCCGCCGCAGGTTGCAAGCTGGCCGTACCCGTTTGGCAGTTGCACCGTGGGTAGGGAGGCGCCGTTCGCGGGCCAGGTCGGCCTCGATGCGCGGCCGTCCGCGGTCTCGAGCGGGACCACGTACACGGTCACCTCGTGCACGAATCCGTCACTCGACCTCAACCAGCCCATCCCATCACTCACGGCCCCCGACGGCGGCTCGCCTTTCATCTCGTACCCCTCGCTGAACGTGTCACCACCCATCGCGGGCTTTCCCGAACTGGTGACGCCCACCGGACTGCTCGCGCTCGATCCGCCGCCGGATCCTGCGCCCGGCCCGGGCTCGCTGCGGCTCTCGGACTACCTCGCGCCCGAGGTGGTCAGCCTCTTCAGCGGTCCGGTCGAGGTGCAGGTAATTGCGCCGGTGCCGCAGGGATGCCGCCGGCGCCAGCGATGCCGGCCGCACGAGGAGGGCGACGGTCCGGATCGCCGTGGCGTGGACTGCCGCAGCGAGGGTGAAGCGGACGAGCGCGAGGATGCCCTGAACGGGCCTGTTCGCCACGACGACGACCACGGCGACGATGCCCGGACGGACGACGAGGCGAGCGAGGGCGACGATCTTCCGGACTGCGACGATCGCACTGCCCACGGCAAGGGAGGCGGCGATCCGCTGTACTTCCTGAAGGTGCAGGGGAATCTAGGAGGGAACAGCGGGCTCTGGACGCTCAGCTTCCACACGTCCGGTTGGCTCGGGAACGCCGGGGCCCTCACCCGATTCCTGTGCGGTCCGGGGCAGGTGGGAACTCTGCCGGTGATCACGGCGTCGCTCGAATGCCCGCCGTGCCCGCTGTCGGGGGTTCCACCTGGCCCGGGTCCGGCGTGCTGCTCGGACACGCCGCCGTCGATTGATCCCGCGCACCTCGGAGTCAAGGTGGTCCAGGCCGACTACCTGAACGAGGACGCGGTCTCGAACTTTGCCGGGAGTTCGACAGGTCTCTTCGCCGCGGGATCCGAGCCAGACGATCCCGTAGCCCACTACATCGTGGGCCCGGTTTGGCCGCTCGCGAGCATCAACGCTGGTGGCGCTGATGGTGGCGCCTTCCAGCAGATCGCCTTCTCGATCCCCGAACAGGACAGCCTGTCCGTGATCGGCGCGTCGGATGACGTCGTTCCTCCCGCGTTTGGCACGACCGTTCCGCTCTTCACCGCGGCGCCGATCGACGTCTCCTGCCTGATCGGCAACAACGGCCAAGGGAGCCTCTTCCTGAACGTCCCGCCCGTGACCCAGTGCCAGTTCGTTCCGAGCCGCGGTGATGCGGTCCAAGCCGCATTCCTGCTGCCGGACCCCGGCGGTGGCTTCGTCCAGGCTCCCGCCGCAACGTTGCCATTCGAGAAGCAGATTGCACCGGGCGCCGGAGATGTCTCGACGTTCCTCGCGGCTGCCGCGAACGTCGGCTCGCAACCGGCATTCGCGACTTACGTCTCGGGTTTGCACGATCTCGATGCATCGACACCGATCTCGCTCGAGATCCTGCCTCCAGCAGGGCAGCCGTCTGGATGCATGATGGCGACGGCTCGAATCGACGCCATCGGGTATCGGACAGGTCTTCCTTTGTACGTGCGAGCCGTGACCGGGACGGAAGCGGTGTTCGAGGGCATGCTGTTCGATCCGGCTCCCGCCGGTTCGGCGCCAGCGCCGGCGGGGCCTTCGTGGGTTCAGATGTTCCCCGATCCGCTCGTTTCCATCGGGGACGCCGGATTCGTCCCGCAGGGCCCGCAAGTCGTGACCTTTTCCATGGGGATGTTCGAGAACTCGACTCTCCTGGGACAGGTCGATGGCGGTGCGGTCGTCGCCGGCCAGCTCGGCCATCCGTTCGAACTGAACGCGGAATGCGTGGGGGGCTTCAACGACCAGTGCTGCGTGGAGACTGGCGGGCGGCCGCCGTGTCTGGAGGCGTCACCCGGGCAGACGTCGAATTCGACCGAGGTGCCCGACTCGAACTGCTGCTTGGGTACATTCAACGCGGTGACGCAGATCTGCAACTGACGCAAGGCTGCGTTCGTCTCGTCCCGCCAGGCTTGTTCCGGTCGCGCCACGCTGGTAGGAACGCGGCGTGAACAACGTCGAACAGATCGAGTACTGGAACGGGGCGCGGGGGGAAGCGTGGGCGGCGGAGCAGGCGGCGCGTGACCGCGCGCTCGGCCCCTTCGGCGAGGCGGCGCTCGCGCGCGCCCGGCCGCGCACCGGCGAGCGGGTCGTGGACGTCGGCTGCGGCTGCGGGGCGACGGCGCTGGCGCTCGCCGAGGCGGTGGGCCCGGGCGGCGCGGTCCTCGGGATCGACGTGTCGACGCCGATGCTGACGCGCGCCCGCGAGCGCGCGGCGGCGCTGCCGCACGTCCGCTTCCTGCGGGCGGACGCGTCGGCGCACCCCTTCGAAGGCGGGGCCGCGCTCGTCTTCTCGCGCTTCGGCGTCATGTTCTTCGACGACCCCGGGGCCGCCTTCGGAAACCTGCGCCGCGCGCTCGCCCCGGGGGGCCGGCTGGTCTTCGCCTGCTGGCGCGCCCTGGAGGCGAACGGCTGGCTCTCGGTTCCGTGGCAGGCCGCCCGCGCGGCCGTTCCGGACCTTCCGGCGCCGCGTTCGGACGGCCCGGGACCGATGTCCCTCGCCGACGAGGCGCGCGTGCGGGGGCTCCTCGCCGCGGCCGGGTTCTCGGAGATCGCGATCGACGCCTTCGACCACCCGATGCCGATCGGTGACGGCGGCGGCCTCGACGCCGCGGCCGACGAGGCGATCACCCTCGGGCCCACCGGGAGGCTGCTCGCCGGGGCCAGCGACGCCGATCGCGCGCGGGCAAGGGACGCGGTCCGGGCCGCGCTCGCCCCCCACGTCCGAGACGGAGCCGTACGCCTGCCGGGCTCCGCCTGGATCGTCCGGGCGCGAGCGGCCTGAGGCACTCTCAGCCGAAGGGGTTGCGGCGGTCTTTCCCGTCGAGGTGGTGGAAACCCACCATCTCGGTCATCCGCGAGAACGTGCGATCGCCGACCTGGCCGCGGAGGTCCTGATCGTCGAGCTGCTTGCCGACGCGGGCCAGCGGGTCCGCGTAGCCTCCCGCGGCGGTGAATCGCTCCGGGCCCAGCGCGACCGTGCAGTTCGTCGAGAAGAGCGTCGTCCGGTCGGCGTTGTAGCGGCGGCAGAGCAATTCGTCGAGGGTGTCCTTCTCGAACGGCGTGCCGCGGCCCTTGCCGATCTCGTCCACCGCGAGCACGTCGACCTCGGCGAGCGGCGCGAGCGCGGTCAGGGCGGCGACGTTGCGCTGGAAGGCCTCGCGGATTTCGGAGAAGAGGAACGAGATCTCGACGAAGCGGCAGGCGACCCCCTTCTCGAGGGTGAGGTGCTGGAGCGTCGCGCAGAGGAGGTGCGTCTTGCCGAGCCCCGGTCTGCCCCAGAGGCAGAAGCCCTTGCGCTCGCGGGGGTAGCTCTGCGCGAAGCCCTGGACCAGCGCGAGGACGTCGCGCTGGGCGGGGTCGTAGACCCGGAACGTCGAGAAGCCCTTGTCGCAGAAGTGGCGCGGAATGCCCGCCTGGTTGTAGAGGGCGACCCGCCGGGCGGCGTCGCGGCAGCGGCACGGCGCCGCGTAGAGGGCGCCGTTGCGTTCGCGTACGACGCGGCGCGTGCCGCGGCAAACCTGGCAGTCGAGCTGGCAGCCGCAGACCTCGGCGCGGCTCCGCTCGCCGCTCGGGGCGAGGAGGTGGCCGCGCCCGAGGCAGCGTGCGCAGGCGTCCGCGGGGGCGATCATTGCAGCCGCAGCTTACCGTGTTCGACGGCCGCGGTCGCGAGGGCCGAGCGGAGGGCCTCCCGGCGCTCCCATCGCGGCGTGCCGGGGGCGCGGGACAGCGCAGCGAAGACCGCCTTGCAGAGGCCGCGCCGAGCGGGCCGGGGCAGGGCGCGCAGGTAGCCCAACGCGGCGGCCGGGAGGGGATCCTGCCCCTCGCAGAGCGCGCGGTAGGCGGCGCGGTAGCCGCTCTCGGCGGGCGTCCCGATGGCCTCGCGGAGCCGGCCGAGGATCCGGTCGAGCTGCGCTGGCTCGGGGACGGGGCCCGGACCGCGGATCGCCCCCTTTCGAAAGCGCCGGACCTCCGCGTCGATCGAGCGCCGGCACGCCGACAGCCGGAGCTGGGGCGTCGCCTCCCTGCCGTGGCGCCGCCGGACCTCGAAGGCGCGCTCGATGCCGCGGCAGACGACCTCGAACGGCACGCCCTCGCCCTCGTAGCGGCGGACGAGGTCGACGTCGAGGGGCGACAGCGACGCGCCGCGCCCCTTGTGCGCGAGGAAGTACTCGGCGACGTAGTCGACGTAGCCGATCTCGTCCGCCGGGATCAGGCTCAAGGTCACTCCATCAGCGCGTCGTAGACCTCTTCGGCGGTCTGGAACCGATCCTCGGGGTCCTTGCGCAGGAGCCGGTGCGCGACGAGCGCGAGCGAGTAGTCGACGGCGGGGTTGACCGAGCCGAGCGAGGGCGCCTCGGACTCGAGGACCCGTTGCCACAGCTCCTGGGGCGTGCGCGCTTCGTAGGGGGCATGGCCGCAGAGGAGCTCATAGAGCATGACGCCGAGCGAGTACAGGTCGGCCCGCCCGTCGAGCTTCTCGCCCATGGCCTGCTCTGGCGCCATGTAGCGGTAGGTCCCGACGATCCGGCGCGACTCGGTGACCTGGGTCTCCGCGGCCAAGAACTTCGCGAGGCCGAAGTCCATGAGCTTGATCCGCCGGTCCTCGGTGACGAGGACGTTCTGCGGCTTGAGATCGCGGTGCACGAGCCCCTTGCCGTGGATGTAGGAAAGGGCCGAGCAGAGCTGCTGCGCGGCGTCCTTGAGCCGCGCGACCCGCTCGACGCGGTTGAGCGCCTCCAGGCTCGGCGGCGGCGCGGCCGATTCCGTCGGGTGGGGCGGTTCCTCCGGCGGGAAGAGGACCGGCTCTTCCGACGGGCCGAGCTCGACGTCGTCGGTGTCCGGCTCGTCGGCGAGGCGGGCGAGCGCGCGCAGGGCGGCGACGCCCTGGCCCCGCCCGTGCGAGGCGACGGCGAAGGCGCCCGTGTCGGTGATCGGCTCCCGGTCCCACGCTTCGAGGCCGAACGGGTGATCGGGGTCGAGGCTCCCCGCCGGATCGTCCGGGCCGCGGGGGTTCTGCGCGAGTGGCTTGCTGCTCTCGTTGCTCCACGGCTCCTCGTCGGCGCGCGCGAGCCGTTCCTGGGACGAGGAGAGCAGCTCCCGGAAGTCCTCGTGCGTCCGCCCGGAAGACGAGAGGTCGATCGCGAGCCAGGACTTGAGGTCGAGGCCGTCGACCAGCTCCACCGCGAGGTACGGGTAGCCCTCGTGGACGCCGGTGTCGAAGACGCGGACGATGTTCGGGTGGTTCAGCTCGGCGAGCGCCTCGAACTCGCGCGCCAGCCGCAGCGCCGCGGTCGGGTTCAGCGCGAGGCCGGTGGACAGGAGCTTGAGTGCGACGGCGTCGCCGGTCCGCCGATCGATCGCGCGGTAGACGGTGCCGATGCCCCCCCGGCCCAGCGTCGCCTCGATCCGGTAGGGCCCAATCCGCCTGGGAGGCATTGCGGTGTCGAAGCATACCGCCGTCGGCGCACGGTTTGCCAGTGACCGGTCGGCCGTCGACCGGGATCATGACCGTGATCATCGCGACCACACCGAAAAGCGTTGACCATCGCCCAACGGGCATAAGAGCATCGAGGCATGGCAGAGCGAGAGGTCGTCATCCTGGGGTGTGGTCTGGCGGGGCTCTCGGCGGGCATCCACCTGCTGGAAGCCGGTCGGGGGCGCTTCCGGGTTCGGATTCTGGAGCGCGGCCACGTGGTCGGGGGAAAGGCGTCGTCGATGCCGCACGTCGACGCGGCGACGGGCCGGACCTTCACGGTCGACCACGGCTTCCACGTCTTCTTCGACTACCCGAACCTGGGCGCGCGGCTGCGGAGCCTCGACGCGATGGGCGGGCTGACCGCGTTGCGGCACGACGTGCGCATCTGGAGCGAGGGGACGGTCCGCCGCTTCCGCGCGATCCCGCTGCCGAGTCCGTTCCACCTGCTCGCCGGAGGGCTCGAGTCGGGCCTCTACGGACCGCTGGACGGGATCGCGGTATTCCGCTTCCTCTCCGAGATCTTCGTGATCGAGATCGACCGGCTCTCCGAGGCGGAGCGCAGGCGCCTCGACGAGACCGCGTTCACCGACTACGCCCGCGCGCACGGCCTGTCGGACGCGATCCTCGGCAGCTCGTTCTTCCGGTTCATCACCCAGTCCGCCTTCATCTACCCGAACCCGATGTCGGCGCTCGCGGCGATCGCCGCGATCCAGCTCGTGAGCCAGAGCTACGACTCGGTCGCGATGCGCTACATGAACGGCGGCCTCGGCGACGTCGTCACCGCGCCGCTGCTCCAGCACTTCCTTCGCCAGGGGGGCGTGCTCGAGAAGTTCCAGCAGGCAAAGCGCTTCAGGGTGGAAGGGGGCCGCGTCGCCGCGGTCGAGGTCCAGAACAGCCGCCACTTCATCCACGCCGCGGAGATGGCGAGCGGTTTCCTCTCGAACTACGCGAGCGTCGAGACGCCGGTCGGCCCACCTGAACCGCCGAAGCCCCCGCACCCCGGGACCGCGATCACGACGCCGAGCGCGCCGGGCCCCGACGAGGGGGACGGTCCGCCCGGAAGCGTCGCCGACGTGACCGCGGACCACTACGTCTCCGCGCTCCCGCCGCTCGACCTCGTCGGGACCCTCGGCCCCGAGATGCTCGCGCTCCCGTACTTCGCGGCGATCGCGAAGCTGAAGACGCAGAAGACGATGGCGCTCACGATCTGGTACGACCGGCTGGTGAGCCCCGAGGACGCCGACGGCGCGATCGTCGCGCTGCCGGGCCCGTTCTCGACCGTCTGCGACCTCGCGCGGATCCAGTCCGACCCCGAGGGCGACGGCTCCGTCGTGCAGTTCGTCGGCGAGGACGGCGCCTTCACCGGCCGGCCGGATCGCGAAGTCGTCGACGCGGCGATGGTCGTCCTCCAGAAGCTCTGGCCGCTCTCGCGGGGGGCGGTCGTCCAGAAGAGCTACTTCCACCGCGGCCGCCACGACGCCTTCTTCCTCTCGACGCCCGGCAGCGACGCGCTGCGTCCGGCGGCGGCGTCGCCATACCCGAACCTCTTCCTCGCGGGCGACTACACGCAGACCGGCTTCCGGGTGATCTGCATGGAGGGCGCCTACATCTCGGGCATGCTCGCCGCGAACGCGATCCTGGCGCGCGAGGGCCTTCCCCAGATCCCGATCGCGCCGATGCGACAGCCGGGCGGGGCGACCCAGCTCGCGCGGATCGCGCGGCGCCTGCTGTCCTGAGCCATGCCCGACGCGCAAACTCCCGCCCAACCGCCGCTTCGGATCGGCGCGAGACCCGGGGCGCGCCGGCCGCTCGCGGTGCCGTGGCTCGTGATCGTCCTCTGCTGGCCGGCGACGCTGCTCGGCTGGTACTACCTGACGCTCGTCGCCGACCCCTCCCAGTGGCGCGACCGCTTCCTGCTCGACTACCTGGTCGTCCTGCTCGCGGTCGACTCGACGCTCTGCGTCGCGCTGTTCCTCCGGGCGACGCCGAGCCTGCGCGCCGTGCTGCGGGCGGCCGAGCCTCCCGGGCCCGAGATCCTCGAGCGGGCCTGGATCGAGGGCATCGACCTGCCCGTCCACATGGGGCTGGTCATCTGCGCCCTGGTCGCTCTCACCGTCGTGCCGGCGGCGGTCTACCTGTGGTGGTGGCGTGGCCTGCGGGCGCTCGTCCTGCACGGCCTGGTGGCGGCGGCAATCGCAGGGGCCTGCGAGCTGACCGTCCTCTTCCCGCTCGTCCAGGCGGCCGCGCTGCCGTTCCTGCGCCACCTGCGCGAGGTCCGGCCGTCGCTGCGCCTCGACGCGCCCGGGGCCGTCGCGCCCCCGCTCCGCGCCTACTTCGTCTTCGCGCTGGGCACGCTGGCCTCGGTGAGCCTGATCCTCGTTGCCGCGCTGATCCACGGAAAAGGCGAGGCCTGCCTGGGCAGCGCGGTGCCGGAAGGTCCGGCGCTCGCGCTCGCGACGACATGCCTGTCGGCGATGGCCGCCGGACCGGCGTTCCAGGTCTGGCAGGCGGTCCTGTTGCCGACGCGCCGGCTCGCGGAGGCGATGGTCCGGGTGGCGGGCGAGGGCGGCGACCGGGGCGCCAAGGAGCGGATCGGGCTGCTCTCGGTCGGCGACGTGGGCCGCCTCTGCGAACGGTTCGACGACATGCTCGACGCGCTCGCGCGATCGCGGATGCAGCTCGAGGAGCACGAGGCGCTGCTGCGCCACGCCCAGCGGTTCGAGGTGATGGGCATGATGGCCGGGACCTTCGCGCACGAGGTCGCGAACCCGTTGACGAGCCTGGTCTCGAACGTCGCCGCAGCTTCCGACGTGGTCGCGCAGCTCGAATCCGAGGGCCGGCCGCCGGCGGTCGACGCGCTGCGCGACGTGTCCGAGGCGCTGGCCGACGCGGCGCGGGCCGCCGGGCAGATGACTTTCCTGGTGCGCGACATGCGATCCTTCGGCCGCAAGGGGGACAAGCGAGTCGCGAACGTCGCGCTCGCCGATCTGCTCGATGGGGCGATCCGCCTCGCCGGCGGCGAGATCGCCAAGGTCGGGGGCGTGGTCCGGAGCTACCAGCCGTGCGGGCGGATCGCGGGCTCCCCGCAGAAGCTCACCCAGGTCTTCCTGAACCTGCTCTTGAACGCGGTCCAGGCGCTCCCGGCGGACGGCCGGGGCCGCATCCGCGTGAGCGTCCGCCAGGTGGGCGCGTGGGCGGAGGCCACCGTGGAGGACAACGGCGCCGGCATGCCGCCGGAGGTCCAGGCCCGCGTCTTCGAGCCGCTCTTCACCACCAAGCCCGAGGGCGTCGGAACCGGGCTCGGCCTCCACCTGAGCCGGCGGATCGTCGAGGAGCACGGCGGGCGCATCGCGTTCGAGAGCCGGCCGTCCGAGGGAACGACCTTCCGAATCCTGCTTCCAGTCGCCGCGTCGCGGCGGGCCGCTTGAACGCGGCGTCCGGGACCGATATCTCTTCCGGCCAATGGGCGTGGAGCCATCCTCCGAGGAGAAGACGGCGCGCGAGACGAGCCCCGCGCTCCGCGCGGTGACGGCCCTCGAGGTCGACTCGTTCGTCGCCGCCAACGGCGACCGGCAGCTCTACCGCGCCCGCCGGAACGGCGAACCCTGGTCGCTCGCGCTCGTCACCGAGGCCACGCAATCGCCGTCCGGCTGGGCGGACCGGCTGCGGGCACTCGTCGGAGAGGCCGCGCGCATCCGGGCGGCGGGCCTCGTCCCGTTCGAAGAGGTCGGTTCGGTCGGTGGGACACCGGCGCTCGGCCGCGCGTGGGTCGACGGGGTGACGGGGAGGACGCTCCTGCGGGTGCGGGGCCGCGCCGAGGCCCTCCCGCCGCTGCTCGTGATCCTGGCGCTCGTCGACCTCGCCTCCGCGCTCGACCAGCTCCACGCCGCCGGTCTCTTCCACGGCCGAGTCTCGGTCGAGAACGCCATCCTCGTCGCGGAGGGGCGGCTGGTGCTCGTCGACGTCGGGCTCGTGCCGGCGCTGTCGGGAACGCCGGGCTCCGAGGCGGGCGATCTGCGCGCCCTCGGGCGGATGGCCTACCAGCTCCTCACGGGCCGCGAGGTCGACCTGGGGCCGCGCGGCACGATCCCCGCGGACTTCGTCTTGCCGTCGCGCCAGGACCGCCGCATCCCGGCGCAGACCGATACGCTATTGCTTCGCGCCATGCAGGCCGGCGGGCCGCGCGGGCTCAAGCAGGCGAAGGAGCTGGTCGGAGGGCTCCGTCAGGTCCTGCGCGCCGCGGGCGCCGCGGTTTCTCCCGCGGACGTCGCCCAGTGGGCGGCGAAGAACCCACGCGCACCCGTGGGGATCGACGCGTCCGCGCGACCCCTGCTCGCCGGCGGCGGGACCGTGAC
>DAIDIT010000250.1 GCA_027451705.1 Pseudomonadota bacterium | reverse complement strand
CGGGACGAGCACGACCGCGCGGACGTTGGGCCGAGCCCGCCGAGCCGCGTGGAGCCCGCCCGGAAGCGCCGAGAGCACCGCCTCGGCCTCGCGCGCGGCGTCGTCGCTGCCGAGCGCCGTGAAGAAGTGGACCTCGGCGCTGCTCTTCGTGAGCTGGTGGAACGCCATGGCCCCGCCGCCGCCGGCGAAGCGGCGCGGCGCGTCGAGGTGGACGATCTCGCCGGGACCGGGCAGCGCCGCGACGTCGGCCAGTTCGACCCACTCGACGTGGCCGACGACGGCGAGGCGGAGGGGGCGCATCCCGGATCGTTCAACGACGGGACGGACCGCGGGTTGACCGGCGGCGGCGCGGGCGCCAGAGGGCCACCGCGAAGAGCGCGATCAGCGAGCCCCCGTCGGCCGACCCGCAGCCGCAGCCGCCTTGGACACTTCCGACGGTGCCCGCGTCGGCGCCCGACGCGCCGGTTCCCGCGTGGCTGCCGGTGCCCGCGTCGACGGAGGCCCCGGCGTCGCCCTCCGGCGCCCTCGTTCCTGCGTCGGCTGACGCGCCGGCATCGCTTCCCGGCGTCTTCGCCCCCGCATCGCTCGCGCCCGCGTCCGCGGGTGCGCCAGCGTCAGGCCCCACCGCCTGGGTCCCCCCGTCGATCCCCGCGCCCGCGTCGGCCCCGGGCCCGATGGCCCCCCCATCGGCCCCCACGCCCGCGTCGCTCTCGACGCCGGCGTCAGCGGGCACGACGCAGCCGCCCGACGCGCACGAATCGCCCGGGGCGCAGTCGGCGTCCGTCGCGCAAGAGGTCCGGCAGGCCCCGCCCGCGCACGCGTAGAGCCCGCACGGGGTGGGCGCCGAGGGGGGCGGACAGTCGGGGGAGCTTCCGTCGCACACCGCCGCCGGCTGCGCGCCGCCGCTGACGCAAGTCGCGGCGCGGCAGGGGGTGCCGGCCGGCACGGGCGCAACCGTGCAGCCCGCGTCCGGATCGCAGACGCCCGTCTGGCACGCCCCGGGTGTCGGGCAGCTGATCGGCGTGGCCACGCAGGCGCCGTCCGAGCAAATGCCGTTCGTGGCGCACGCGCCCGCGTCGCAGTTCGTGCCCGACAGGGGCGTGCAGGTACCGTCCGCCGTGGCCCCCGCGTCGGCGGCACACGCCTGGCACGCGCCCGGGGGACCGACGGCGGTCGCCGCGCCGCACTGCGACGAGCAGCAGATGCCGCCGATGCACTCGTCCGTCGTGCAGTCCGAGGCGACCAAGCACCCGAACGCGCCTTGCGGCGCCGCTTGGACGTCGATCGTCAGGACGAGGTCGACCGTCGAGGCGGCCGCTGCGAGAGTCAGGTTCAGCGAGATCTGTTGGCCGGGCGCGATCTCCGATGGATCGTTGTTGCTGTAGATGATCGACAGCGGTTCAGCCTGACCTGGCCCCGAGGACTCCAGCGGCCCCGCCGCGACGACTCCAACACCGGCGTTGTATCCGGAGTAGTAGGCGAGGCCGCCGCCGACGGTGATGTCCGGCTGCCCGTTGGGGAAGTGCTCGCTCACGTAGATCTTCACGCCCTCGTGAATGGCCGTGGCCGTCTCGTAGACGTAACGGCTGTAGGTCTGGGCCCGGGCCGTGCGCGGGACGGCGAGGAGGGCAAGCGCGGCGGCGGAGGCGAAGCGATGCATCGGGACTCGTGGGTCGGGGGGAGGCTCTCAGGATACGCGTTTTGTTGCACGGGCAAAACCAGACCCGCCGCGTCGGCGGTCGTCAAACGGACGATGGAGACCGAGATCATGGCGCTTCGACGCCGGCGTCCGCCTCGACCTCGACGAGCATCGCCGCGTCGATGAGCGCTCGGACCTCGACCATGGTCGTCGCCGGGCGGTCATCGCCGAAGAACTCGGAGTGGGCGCGGCCGTATTCGGCCCAGCGGCGGACGTCGGTGACGAACATCCGCGTGCGCACGACGTTCTTCCGGCTGGCACCGAGTTGCAGGAGGGCGCGCTCGATGAGCTGCAGGCAGCGGAGGGCCTGGGCGTAGGCGTCGCCGGGGGCGTGCACGCCCGTGCCGTCCTCGTTCACGGGGGCGGTGCCCGTGACGTAGACGTGGTTCCCCGCCTTCAGGGCACGGCAGTAGCCGACGATCTTCTCCCACGAAGCCTTGGAGTAGACGCGCTCGAACGTCATTTCGCTTCCGCCTTCCGCTGTTCTCGTCGGACTTCCCACGGTTCACGACTTCGTCGGGCCCAACGCTCCGGGATGCTGCCGGCCGCCCGCCGCGCGAGGCCGCCCTCGCCCAGGCGGTTGAAGGCGCTGTCGCCGCCGAAGATGCGGCACCGGATCCCAGGCGGAGTCTTTCGAGAGGACGCCGAGCTTCATGCGCCAGGATCGTAACAGGCCCGCGGGTGAATCCTCCATCCGTCAACTGGACGCGCCGTGAATCGCACCGCCACCGGATTGTCCGCGGACTGCCACCCCAATCGAAGCCCGGCCGTCGATCCCGTGCCCACGCCCTCTTCGAATCCCCGAGGGCCCGCAGTCGGGGCGGCTTCTTCCGTCACGTCCTCCTCTGCGTTCCCGACGCTTGGTACTGTATCGTCAGCACCGTGGGGCTCGTGCCGAACCTCGTCACACACTCCGCCGCTTGCAACGATCGGAAATCATCGATGGCACGGTCCTCCCTGCAATGCAGTTTGACGAGGCGACTGCGGTT
Organism: Pseudomonadota bacterium; assembly: GCA_027451705.1. Classification (GTDB taxonomy): domain Bacteria; phylum Myxococcota; class Myxococcia; order Myxococcales; family JAKAPL01; genus JAKAPL01. Next base: position 3,778 of record DAIDIT010000250.1, on the reverse strand, counting down.
CGCACTCTTCGCGATTTCGAGTCTCGGTTCTGCCTGCCGGGCGAGCGGCAAGCCCGGTGACGCGCCGCCCGCCTCCGAGGCCAATCCCACACGGCAAGACGCGGGGAGTGCGCCGGCGGCCGTCCGACGCGAGGTCGACGATGCGAGGAGGGTCCTCGCGACGCTCGAACCCTGGCGGGCGCTCCAGCGGCTCGGCTACTATTACAGACAGACGGACTCCTGCGCCGGCGTTCCTCCCCAGCATCGTCCGACCGAGTGCTCCTACGCCGACCTGTGGACGCGCGAAGGCGTGCGCGTGGAGCGCCACACTTGCAGCAATGGGAGTGCGCCGCCGTGTCAGGGACGGAGCGTCGACGTCTTCGACCCGTTCGACGGCGAATCCGACCGAGCGCACGTCGAAGCCACCCTGAAGGACCTTTTGATCCCGCTGATGTCGCCGGACGAGCTGGCGAGGGCGTTCTCGTGGGTGTCGTCGACAAAGGCGAGAGGACCGAAGAAAATCACGGACCGCCCGCCGGACGGGTCGTGGCCCTTCGATCCCGCGGCGTCGAAGATCTTTGGCGCGGCCCGGGTGTCGGTCATCTTCGACGCGGGCCGGGCGCTGCACGTCAACATCGAGCCGTGGCCCTCGCTCAGCCCCGAGGAGCCTTGGCTCTTTGCCCAATACGCGGTGGGCCAATGCAAGCTGCGGTCGGACGCCGACGACGCGGAGTTGTTGGCGGCCCTCGGAGGCGCGCGGGCACCCGAACACCGCGCTTCGGTCCGCTGCGGGGAAGTGACGCTCGAGAGCGTCGTGGTGCATTCGCGGGCGCTCCCGGCGGAAGCGATCGCCAGGTGGCTGAAGTTTCGCGGACCGGACCTCCAGGACGTCTACGCCGACGCGCTTCAGAGGGCTCCGGGGCTGCGCGGGCGATTGTCGTTGAGGCTCGTCTTCAGCCGTGGCGGGCGGGCGCGCGTCACCGACGCGAAGTTTGAAGGGGCCACGGGGTCGAGTCTCGCGAAACAGGTCGCCCGAGCAGCTCGCGCCTGGCGATTTCCATTCCCCGCGCCGACCGAGCCCATCGAGGCGACGTGGAGGCTCGAGCCGCAAGGCCCGGGCGACGCGGCAGCGGCTCCGACGTCGCGCTGACATCCGGGTTGGACGTGGTTCTCGGCGGCCTGTCGTAACGAAAGGGCCCAGCCCGAGCCCGGGGATGCCACCGTGCAACCCGCGCTCGTGCGGCCGATGCGGCACGCGCCGTGAGTCGCCAGAATGGCGATCGATCGCCATTCCGGCGACGGCCGAATCGCCATTTTGGCGACGGGCCGCGGCCAGCGCGCGCGGCGGGTCCGCCGGTTCCTCCTCGAATCTCCGCGGCTTGCCCGCGCTCCTGGACGCCGCGGGCCCGACCGCCGCGGCCGTCCTGGCACGGTTGCAACGAAAGACTTTTAGAGGGCCGCGAGAACGGCACCTCCGGCGGGCAGCTCGCCCGACCGAACCGTTGGAGTGTGCCATGTCGAGAAACACGGAGCTGGACCTGGTGGAGATCTTCGAGCGCAACGCCGCGCGTGGGCGTGACTTCGAGGCCGCGTACGAGGCGTACGAGGCGTACGAGGACGAGGAGGACGAGCCCTTCGAGCCGGAGGGCGAGATCAACGCCCTGCTGGCCGAGGGGCACGAGGAGGCCGAGCGCGAGCGCGAGATGCAGGCGCGGCGCCGGCGACCCCGCGCCGCGCCGGGCGCGGACCGCTAGCAGGGCGGCCTTCGCGCGGCGGGAGCAACCCCGGGGGCGGCAGCGCCCCCGGGGTCCCCGCCGGCGCGGCGCGCAATCGCCAATTTGGCGACCGTTCGCCATTTCGGCGACCGCGGAATCGCCATTCTGGCGATCGCGGGAGGGGCGGCGGCGCACCGGTTTCGGCGCTTTTCCCCAGTGCCCACAGCCCCTTGCGGCGTCGCCCGCGATCCGGGCGATCGCCGGGCGGGCCCGGCTTGGCACGGTTGCAACGAAAGACTTTTAGAGGCCGCGCGAACGGCCCTCCCGGCGGGCACGTCGCCCGGCCGAACCGATGGAGGCTGTCATGTCGAATCCGAACGAGAAGCCGGTGGAGCTCTTGGAGTACCTGCAGCGGGAGGCGCGCGAACTGGCGCAGGACCTCGGTCTCGAGGCGAAGGCGATCCCGAGCGCGGAGTCGATCGCCGCCGAGATGAAGCGGCGCTCCGACCACCTGAGAAGCCGCCCGATGCAGAAGCGGACGGCGGACCGGGAGCGGCTGATGCTGCGCGAGCTGGACGCGATCGAGGCCGACGCGCGCGCGGTCGTGCGCGGGGAGGCGTGCGGCACGCTCTCGCCGTTCGAGGCGGCCGCCGAGTGCGAGGCGCTCTCGCTCGCGGCGTTCGCGGTGCGCGGGCGGTACCACGACCTGCTCCGCTCCCAGGACGAGCCCTGGCCGTCGCGGGCGTCGCCGGAGTCGGGCGAGGCGCGGCGGGCCGAGCTGGATGCGATCGAGGCGTTTCTCGAGCGCAAGCGGATCCGCGAGGCGGCGCAGAAGGCGGGCTGAGTCCGGGCCCGCCAGGCGGAGGAAAGGAGGTGAACGGGTCGCACGCACGGCAGGTGCAGTCAGGCAGTCCAACCCCAAGGGTGGCCAAGGCCCGAAAGAGGCGGGCCGCCCGGTAGAGCCAGGAGCAACACAATGACGATCATCATGTCGCACGCCACGAGCATCCCGCCCGGGAAGCTCGAGCAGGAGCTCACCGCGATCGACGCGGGGGTCCTCAAGGACATCCCCGCGAAGACCGCCATCACCATCAACGGCACGCCGATGACCGGCGCCCAGATCGACTCGAAGCTGAAGGGCTACATCGAGACGATCCAGGCGGCGGACGCGGCCAAGCAGTCCTACGTCGCGGCGGTGAACGCCCGCCGCGCCATCACGCTGGAGGCGCGCGACTTCTACTTGCAGCTCAAGAAGTCGATCGTCGCGTTCTTCGGCGCCCAGAGCCCGCAGCTCGACGACTTCGGCCTGAAGCCGGCGAAGGCGGCGGCGCGCAACAGCCACCAGGACGTGCTCGCGGCCGCGAAGCGGACCCTCACCCGGGCCGCCCGCGGGACCAAGGGCAAGAAGCAGAAGGAGGCGATCAACCCCATGGTGGGGACGCCGCTCGTGACGGTCGGGCCCGACGGGAAGCCGGTGATCACCGCGCCGAACGTCGTCAACCCGACCGTGGCGGGCGGCAACGGCCCGGCGTCGGAGAGCAGCCCGGCGACCGGCAGCCCGCAGAACGGCGCGCCCACCCCGGCCCCGGCCGGCGGCGCGACCGGCGGCACCCCGGGCAGCGGCACGCCCGGCAGCAACGCGTAGTACGGGCAGCAACCCACCGCCCCCCGGGGTCGAACCCCGGGGGGCGGTGGGGCATCGCGGAGTCCGACGACGTGGGGCGCCGCGCAAGAACCGGCGGAGACCGGCTCCATCGATCGTGAGGTCCCCTCACCCTGCCCTCGCCCCTTCCAGCGGAGAGGGTTTCTCGTGCGGCCGGCGGGACTACGCTCGGGCGGCGCGGAGGGCGGCGGGGAGCGCCGCGGGGTCGGTGACGGGGGCGAGGCAGGCGCCGTGGCGACAGACGTAGGCGGTGGGCTGCGGGGCGTCGAGGCGGCCCTCCCAGAGGTCGCGGGCGAGGTGGGCGGGGGGCTGGCCGGGCTCGACGTGGGCAAGGGCACGGCTCGGGAGGTAGACGGTGCGGGCTGCGGCGAGGAGGGCGACGGTCCGGGTGTCGGCACGCGGGCCGACCACGGCGATCTCG
>DAIDIT010000249.1 GCA_027451705.1 Pseudomonadota bacterium | reverse complement strand
GTGAGGGTATGATCGTGAGCAGACGTGTGGCCATAGCTTCTGTCATTCCATGTTGCGCAGTGTTGACAGGACTTCTCCTTTTGACCGCAAGCCCACTTAGAGCCGAAATGCCCGGAGCGCCGCAAGGCAGCGGGCAAATGGGAGCGGATCCCGGCCGGCCTCGTAGACGGGGACCAGGGCCTCCGCGGCCTCGCGACGGGCCGCGCTGCCGAGCAGCGACGCGAGGCCGTCGACGGCCTCCGGCTCCCCGGGCTGGAGCGCGAGGGCGCGCCGGTAGTCGGCGATCGCTTCCGGCGCTTCGCCCAGGTCGTCCGCCTCGATCCTCGCGCGCCGGACCAGGGCGCGGACGGCCCGGCGGGCCTCGCCCTTCCGCTCCCACAGCGCAATCTCCTGGCCGAGCGCGCCCACGGCGCCGGCTGGATCGCCGGCCGCCCGGAGCGCTTCGGCGCGCCGGCCGAGCTCCAGCTCGGGGGCGGCGTCGGCGCGGCCACGTTCCTCGGAGCGCGGAGCGAGGGCCGCCCGCGCCCGGGCGGCCTCGGCGTCGTCGGGGGCGAGTGAAAGCACGAGCCCCCATGCTTCGAGCTGCCGCGCGTCGTCGCCCGCATGCGCGGCGAGTCGGGCGGCGGTCCTCGCGAGCCGCAGACGGGACTCGGCGGGCGCCGCCGCGGCCTGAGCGAGGAGCGCCGCGCCCGCCTGCGCCGCCTGGCCGACCCGCGGGGCGAGCCGAACGATCGCCTCGAGGAGCTCCGCCTCGGGTGCTTCCGCGACCAGGGCGGAGACGGTCGCGAAGGCCGACCGCGGGTCCATCAGCCGCTCTTCTTGAATGCGCGCACGCTCCCGCAGCAGCGCCCGCCGGCCACCGTCGTCGGTCACGGCCCGCAGGCGCAGCTCGATCGCGGCGATCACCTGGCCCCAGTCACCGCGGCTGCCGTGCGCGGCACACGCGAGCTCCAGCGCGCCGCCCCCCACCACGGGATCGGCGAGGAGCACCTCGTGGAGGAGCCGGAGCGCCGGAGCGCACGAGGGGTCGGCGTCGAGACTCTGGCGCAGCAGCGACAGCGCGTCGGCGGCCCGGCCGAGCCTCGCGGCGTACAACCCGGCGAGCCAGACCCGAAGCTCCTGTGCGCGGGCCGAATCCGCCTCGCGCGCGAGGAGGCCGGCCGCGACGCCCGCGGCCTCGCCAAAGGCGCCGGTCTCGGCCAGTGCCCCGAGGAGGCGGCGGGCCGCGAGGGAGTCGCCCTCGTCGAGCGCCAGGATCTCGCGCGCGAGGCCGATCCTCTCGGCGGCGGGTGCACGGCGCCGCTCGGCCTGCTCGGCCACTTCGCGAAGCTGGACGAGCCGTTCGCGCGGATCCGCCGAGTCCTCGGGCCGCCCGCCCTCGGCCGCGCCGATCCGCGAAAGTCGTCCGGCGAGGACTTCGGCCGCCGCGCCGGTCCCGGCGGCGTCGAGCGCCCGCCGCAGCGCGGCCTCGAGATCCGCGCGCGCGTCCGGCGCCGCCGCGAGTCGTTCGACCTGTTCGAGCCGGTCCGGATTTCCGGGCTCGAGCCACAGCGCCTCCGCGGCCGCCACCAGCGCGATCCGCGGCCGGCCGGCGCGCGCGTGGATCTCGACCAGACGATCGAGCCGCTCGAGCCGCACCTCGCGACGGGGCTCGACCGCGGCGGCCAGGTCGAGGGCACGGGCCAGCAATTCGGGGTCACCGCTTTCCTCGCAGAGCGCGAGCAGCTCCCGCGCGCCCACCGCGACCGCCCCCTCCGCGAGGAGCAGTTCGAGGGGTTCGCGCGCCCGCTCCCGCAGTTCCGGCAGCGAGAGCAGCAGCCGGACGACGAAGAGCAGGAGCTGGGTCCCCGGCCGCCGCGTCGCGGCGAGGTGGCGCGAGAGAAGCTCCGCGGCCGCCCGGTGCTGCCCCTCGTCGACCGCCATCTCGGCGAGCAGCAGCGCCGCGCTGCCGCGCGCCGGATCCAGCTCGCAGGCCTTCACGAGCGCGGCCGCCGCGGCCGGCCGGCCCGCGGGGTCGAGGACCCGGAGCCGGGCCGCGCGCTCCCACAGCTCGGCCGCCACGGTCCGATCGAGCGACGCGGCGGCGAGGCCCTCGATGCGCCCGGCGGCTCCCGCCGTGTCGCCCCAGAGCGCCGAGAGCCGCTCGAGGACGTCGAGGGCCGCCGCCATGCCGGGCCAGAGCAGGAAGCAGCGGCGCAGGTTCTCGTCGACCGCCGCGGGCCCGGCCGGATCGTAGGCCGCGTGGAGCTGGGCCAGCCGCAGGTAGAGCCCCGCGGCCGTCCGGCGATCGCGCTCGTCGACCGCCGAGGCGCGCAGCTCGCGCGCGGTGCGGCCCCAGTCGCTCCGGATCGCGTGCAGGCGCCCGAGGCCCGCCGCGGCGCCCGCGTGGCCGGGCACGAGCTGCGCGGCGCGTTCGAGGCAACCCTGCGCGAGCGGGTGTTCGAGCGGTTCGTCGACGAGGAGCTGCCCGAGCCGCGCGAGCGCGTCGGCGCGATCGGCCGGGCCGCCGAGATCCGCGCGGTCGAGGAGCACCGCGGCCGCCCGAAAGCGCCGCGCGGCGACGAGACCCGCGACCGCCGCGTCCCTGGCCGCGGGCGTGGGCGCGCGGCGCAGGAGCTCGAGCCGGCAGGCCGCGGCGCGGACCTCGGAACCCGGGGTGGCCGCGTACAACTTCGCGGCGCGTGCCAGGGCCTCCGGCGCCCGGCGCAGGTCCGCCCGGCCGAGGCGTTCCCAGAACGGCGCGGCCAGCGCGCCGCGGCCCCGCCCCTCGAGGAGCCGAGCCATGCGCTCCAGGGCGGCGGGGCTGCCGGGGTCGATTTCGAGCTCCCGGGCCGCGCACAGCTCCGCGTCGACGGGGCGACGAAGCCGCGCCTCCGCGAGCTCCGCGGCCGTCCCCCAGAGGCGGGTCGCCTCGGCCGCGTCGTCGGTCGCCCAGGCGAGCCAGCAGGCGAGGCCGTACGCCTCGCCCCACTGCGAGGCCTCCAGCGCCTGCGCCAGCCGGTCCGCCGCGTTGCAGGCGTCTCGACGTTCCATGCGCCCCGACGACCCCGAGCTAGCTTCGCCCGCCCCGCCCGCCGGCCATCCGGTGCAACCTCAATCTCCCGATTCCTTGAGCAGGAAGGGGTAGTTGACCACCACGATGCCGCCGCCCTTGGGCTTCGGGAACTGCCATTGGTAGATGCGCGAGACGATGCAGCTCTCCACCGTCGCGTTCCCGAGCGTGCTGTTGTCCACGTTGGCCCGCAGCACGCCGCCGCTCGCCCCGATGACGAACTTCACCGTCACCTTGCCGTTCATCCCCGGGTGGCGCACCAGCTCCGATTCGTAGCAGAAGCGGACCTGGTTTCGGTGCTGGTGGATGACGCGCCGGATCAGCTCCTTGTCGATCGACCCCTCGACGATCGGGTTTCCGCTCGAGATCGCGATGTCGGAGCCGCCCTTGCGCCCCAGGGTGCCGATGCCGTTGCCGTAGCCACCGAGCCCGCCGCCGCGCCCCTTGGTCCCGATGTCGCCGATGCCGATGGTGTTGCCGAAGCCGCCGCCGCCCACGCCGGTCCCGCGCAGGCCGAGGCCGCCCAGGCCACCGGCGTCGCCGACGGCGGGACCGAACATGTGGCCGAGCGCGCCCTTGAGATCGCCGCCCAGACCGCCGTTCCCCAGGATCGTCGCCAGGCCGCCGCTGCCGCCGCCGAGCAGCCGCATCAGACCGCTGTTCTTGACCACGTCCTTCGCGTTGACGTCGATCGCCTTGGGGGCCGAGCGGGCGTTGCGGTTCGGCGCGTCGCGCCGGCCCATCTTCCCTTCCTTGCCCTTGTGCTTCGCGGCGGCCTCGCCCTTGAGCTTCTCGCTCTCCTTCTTGAGCTTCTCGGCGAAGGCGTTCTTGGTCTTCGGCGGCGGCCGGACGATGAACTTCGCCATCGCCGTCGGGTTGCGGAAGAGATCGTCCGCGGTCGTGTCGGTGTCGAGCGGGGTCGTCGCCGCCGTCAGGATGAAGCCGAGCATCGCGATGCCGAGGACCAGGAGGAGGTTCAGCCAGCGGTAGTCGAGCCCTTCCCAGAAAGGCGCGACGAAGCGCCGCGTCATCGTCTTGACCTCGATCTCGAGCCGCAGCGTCGTGAGCTGCACCCACGCGAAGGAGCCCTTCGGCAGCACGCAGGACTGGCAGCCGGAGAGCGAGGCGTGGGGCGCGGAGGCGTGCTCGGCCGCGAGCGTCCGGAGCCGGCGCGCCCCCTCGCCCGGCCGCTGGATCTCGCCGTCCATGTCGGCCGAGAACACCAGCTCGAGATCCCCCGCCGCCGCTTCCACGATGGGGAAATCGGCGGCGGGCAAACCCTGGCCGGGGATCTGGAAGTCGCAGTGCGCCGACGCGCCCACCAGAATCGCCTTCGGCCGCTCGCGGAAGGTGCTCCCGAGAAGCGTGTCGCCCCAGAACACCCGGACCTCGACGCCGACGCGATCGGAGACCTCGTCCGCCTCCGGCACGGCCCTTCGCTTCACGCGCCGCGGCGTTCCCCGGACGCGCGGGCGCGCGATGACCGCCGTGGCCTCCGGCGGCGCGGCGATCGGATCGGGTTCCACCGGTGCCGGCTCGGCGGCCGGGGCGGGGGCCGCCGCCGGGCTCTCCTCGAGAATCTCGGGGGCCACCGCGATCGAGGGCAGCTCGATGTCCGGAGCGGCGGGCGGGGCGGCCGAGGCGGGCGGCGGAGCGACGGGCGCAGCGGGCGGCGCCTCCGGGACGGCGGGCGGCTCGGGCTTCGCCTCACCCGGCAGGCGGACGACCAGTCGGGTGTTGCCCAGCCGGATTTCGTCGCCGCCCGCGAGGACCCCCTTGTTGACGCGCTTGCCGTTGACCCAGGTCCCCTCCGGGCTGCCCATGTCCAGGATGCTGATCGCGCCGCCGCTCGACGTGTCGATGACGGAGTGGATCCGCGAGACCCGCTCGTCGTCCAGGCAGAGGTTGGCCGCCGAGAGCCGGCCGATCTTGATGATGTCGAGGTTGAACTCCCGCGTCCCCACGCGGGCGTCCCCCTTGAAGATCTCCAGCGTCAGCGGCGTCGGCATCGATCAGAGCTCGCCGGCGGACTGCAGGACTTTCTGGCGGAACTCCTCCCGGATGCGGATGAGGTTCGAGTGCTGGACCTTCTTCCGCGCCTCGATGTACTCGCCGTCGGGCCGGGTCAGGTCGCCCTGGATCGTGTCGTCCTCGAAGTTGATGACCGTCTTCTTTTCGTAGGTGACGCCCGACTGGTCCTGGGCCGCTTCACCCATGCCCGAGAGCCCCGCCACCATCACCGCCAGGAGCAGACCGATCCAGCGCATTCGACCGCACCTCGTCTTCACCCAATCTACCACGATCCCGTGCATTCCTCAGCGCCGCGGGGCCGACGCCGCCCCCGCGGCGGGCCGGGGTGCGGGGGGCGCGGCCGGCTTCGCCGCAACCGGGGCGGGCGGGGCACCGCGCTTGTCCTGGGCGGCCATGGCCTGGAGCTGCCGGCACTCCTGGACGGCCCCGAAGACCGGGTGGCTTCCGGGCAGCGGCTCGCCGCTGCGCGCGATGAAGTCCTGGTACATTTCGAGGGCCTTGCCGCAGTCGTTCTTCTGCCGGTGGTAGAGGAGCCCGAGGTCGAAGTAGGCGACCGCGAGCTTTCCGTCGCACGCCAGGGCGGCGCGGTACTCGCTCTCGGCGGCGTCGAGATGCCCGAGTGCCCGCTCGGCGACGCCGAGGTCGAGGTGCGCCGCGCAGGCGGCGGGGTCGGCCTGGATCAGGTGCCGGAAGGCGCGCTCGGCGGCGGCGAAGTCGCGGTGGTCGAGCGCGAGGCTCCCGAGGAGCGCCAGCGCCGGCGCATAGCCCGGACGGAGGGCGAGCGCGGCCTGGATCTGGGCCATCTCGACCGTGGCGTCTTTCTTCGCCGCGGCCAGCCGCGCGAGCGCGAAGGGAATGGCCGGGTCCTTGGCATCGACCTTGGCCGCCTTGAGCGCGAGCAGCCGCACCATGTCGCCGTCGCCCGAGGCGAGCGCCTGCGCGATGAGGATCCGGTA
>DAIDIT010000248.1 GCA_027451705.1 Pseudomonadota bacterium | reverse complement strand
TGAAGCTCGACGTGCGGGAGTTCCCGGTGCTGGGGAAGGTCTCGCTCTTCGACCTCGACAGCGGGAGGGCGCTCTGATGCCGGCGGGCTCCGTAGCCCCGATGGGCGAGGTCTACAACGGCGGCTTCGAGCTGGCGGGCGCAGCGCCCGGCCTCGCCGACGGCTGGACGCTGCGCGTCCGCTCGACCGCGGAGGAGCTCGCCACCTATCCGGCGGCTCCGTACGACGGCTTCGAGGCCGGGTGGGCGAACGACCACTTCCACGGGGCCTTCGCGCCGGGCGAGGCGCAGCCGGCGAGCTACGGCGCGCTTGCGCTCCTCTCGGAGGGCTTCGAGACCGGCTGGGATCACAACGAGACCTACCTCGTCGCGCTCGGCGACATCGAGGCAGCGGACTTCGGTCCGGCGAAGCCGGTCGAGGACTTCGAGGACGGCTGGGCGGGTGTGCCTCATCCGGCGCCGGCCTTCGCCGCGGCCGTGCCGGACTCGTTCGAGACCGGCTGGAAGAACGGTTCCTACCTGACCGCCTTCGCCGCGGCTGACCTCGCCGCCGGCATCACCGAGGACTTCTCCGGGACCTGGGCCGCCGCCGCGACCCTGTGAGACAACCCATGGCGCAGACCGACTGGACCTACCTGAACGATGGCCTCGACGCGGCGACGGTGGACCGCGGCGTCACGAGCGGCATCGCCACGCCGAACGGCGGCGGCTCGTTCCTCTTCGGCTTCAACTCGCTCGCGGCCGACGCGGGCGCGGTGGGCCTCTTCACCAACCAGGTGTCCTTCGCGCCGCTGGCGAAGGGCGGCTCCGTCCGTGCGGCCATCCAGCGCGGTCCGAGCGGCGGCCCCATCGGCTTCTCGCCGCTCCTGTTTCTCGGGCTACAGGGCAAGTCGGTCAACGACTCGGGCTACCTGCTCGGCCTCGAGGATGACGACCCGCACCACATCGTCCTGCGCAAGGGCGCGCTGGTGCAGGGGCTGCCGTCCACGCCGGGCGCGGCGCTGCGCCGCTCGACCGACACCTTCGCGGTCGGGACCTGGCTGCACCTGCGCCTCGACATGGTGGTCAACGACAACGGCGACGTGATCCTCCAGTCCTTCGCGAGCGACCTCACCAAGAATCCAGTGACCGCGCCCGCCTGGCAGCCCATCGCCGGCATGAACGACTTCACCGACGACGCTCTGGCCATCAACTCGGGGACGCAGCCTTTCACCTCCGGCTACGCGGGCTTCGGCTTCGCCGTGAGCGACGTGACCCGGCGCGCCTTCTTCGACCAGGTCGAGGTCTACCGGCAGCTCTGATGGCGACGACCCTCTTCCAGCGCGACCTGGGGCGGACTCAGGGACGGATAGAGCCGGCGGCCTTCGCGCCCGTCGAGGGGGCGTTCGCCTTCGTGCTGGGGAGCGACGCGCCCGGCGTCTTCGGCAGGTTCATGCCGGGCGACTTCGCCGAGGTCGCGCAGACCGTCGATCTCACCGGGATGAGCTTCATCCGGTTCGCCGCGGCCCTGCGGGGACCGAGCGTTGCGCCTGCGCATGGAGCCTGGCGCTTCGCGGTGCTGCTCGATGGCGTCGAGCAGTACGGCGAGTTGCTGCCGATCGGAAGACTCCAGACCCGCTTCGACCGGGTGATCGACGTCTCGTCGCGCTCGGGCGTCGCCGATCTCTCGTTCCGGATGGAGCTGACAGACAACGGTACGGAGCTCATCGAGAGCGAGCTGCCGGCGGTCTACCTGGACCGCATCCTCGGCGACGTGAGCGTGGCGCGGCCTGTCCTCGCCGACCGCTTGCCGGAGCCGGGTGACCCCGCGGCGCCGCGCGGCGGCCCGATCACCTTCGACCTCATCGACGTGGGCCACGACGGCATCGACCCCGCGTCGGTGCGCGTCCTGATCAACGGCGTGGTCGCGATGAAGGCCGGCGTCGCGCAGCCGGGCTTCGACGGCCCGGGCGCGGGCTTCGCGGTCAGCGGCGACGCGCTCTCGGTCGCGCTCGTGCCGACGGCCGACTTCCCGAGCCGTGCGGCGGTCCCCGTCCACGTCGAGGCCGCGACGCGCTCGGGCCTCGCGGGCAGCTTCGATTACGCTTTCACGGTCGAGGACTATGCCCGGCCGTGGCTGACCGGAGCTCAGGCGCTCGCGCAGAAGCGGGTCCAAGTCTCGTTCGATGATGCCGTCCGGCAGCAAGGCGATGGGGACCCGACCGACGCGCTGACGCCGGGGAACTACGCCATCGCCGCCGTGAGTGCGCCGGCCATGCTGGTCGAGGTCGCGAGCGTCGAGGCCGTCTCGCCGTCGTCGGCCCTGCTCCACCTCGACACCGAGCTGAGCGCGGGCGCGACCTACGAGGTCTCGGCCGCTAGCCTCACGAGCCTTGCCGGGCAGGAGGTCACTCCAGATGCGGCGTCCTTCACGGGCTTCTCGCCCACCATCCCCTCTGGCCGGCGGTTCGATCTCTATCGCCTCTTGCCCCAGATGAACCGCGACGAGGACACGGGAGATCTCAAGAAGCTCACGAGCGCACTGCAGGACGTGACGGACCTGTTGCTCGCCGACGTGGACCGCTTCCCGGACATCCTCGACCCCGACCTCGCGCCACAGCCCTTCCTCTCGCGGATGCTCGACGACATGGGGAACCCGTTCCCGTTCGACCTCGAGGACCTCGACCAGCGGCGGCTCCTCTCGGTCCTCGTGTCGCTCTACCGAGAGAAGGGGACCGCCCAGGGCATTCGCGACGCCATCCGCTTCTTCCTCGGGATCGAGGTCGACTCTATCGACTCCTTCCATGGCACGACGCTCATCCTCGGCGAGTCGGCGCTTGGCGTCGATTGGGAGATCGGGCCCGACAAGCGTTTCGACCTCTACGCCTTCGACGTGACCGTCGGCCGGGCGCTCAGCGACACTGAGCGGCGCCGCATCCGCTTCCTCGTCGACTACCTCAAGCCCGCCCACACCCACTTCATCGACCTCATCGAGCCCATGCCGCCCGAGGTGATCGACCACCTCGAGCTCGGCCTCTCGGAGCTGGGCGTCAACTGGAGGCTGCACTGATGGCGGACCGAGTCGACTATTTCTTCAAAGAGAAGGTGACCGCCGACGAGCTGAACCTCGGCTTCGAGCTGCTCGAGGAGGCGGACGAGAAGCGGGCCACGGACCTGGGCGTGGTCGGCGTGGTCACGGGCCTGGCGGTCACGCCGCACGCGCCGGTCGCGAACCTCACCGTCGACCTCACGGCGCCGGGCATCGCTTACGACCCTTCCGGCCAACGCATCTTCGTCGCCACGCCGCAGACCGCGGACCTGTCCATCGACGAGAACGGCGTCTCGACGGCCGTCTCCGCGACCGGCAAGGAGAAGGTCGTCTCGCTCTACGCGAAGTTCGACCGGGCGCTCTCGGACCCGCGCATCGACGGCAACTCGATGGAGGTCTTCTTCCGGCGCGACGAGTCCTTCAAGCTGGTGGTCGACCAGGGCGCGGAGGCGCCCGCCGGAACCGCGACGCCGCCCGGGCTGCGGCCGGACGCGATTCTCCTGTGCGACGCTACCCGTCGCTTCGAGCAGACGCAGCTCCTCGCCGCCGACCTCTCCTTCGCGCGGCAGCAGAACTACGTCCTCGGCCTCGCCTCGACGCTCGCGGTGGACGACGACTTCGTTCACTTCCACCCGGCGGCACGGACGGCGCAGGCGACGTTCGAGGCCATCGACGGCGAGCTCGGCGCCCACTACGGCGGGGCCGATGGCCGGCATGCGGCCCAGGACGTGGACGCGGCGCCGCTGACGGGCGCGCCGAACAACCATCGGGCGGGAACCGTCCAGGCCGGGCTGCAGGCGGTCGAGGACGATCTCAATGCGCAGGTAGCCAACCTGGCGGCGCCAGCCGGCGCGGGGCTCGTCGGCAGCGCGGCGCTGACGGGCGCGGCGAAGAGCCATCCAGCGGGCACCGTGGCTCAGGCGCTCCAGGGCGTCGAGGACGACGTCAACGCGGTGATCGCGGACCTGGCGTCTCAGGCTGTCGGGAAGGGCACCGCGATCGTTGGCCACCAGGGCTCGCCAGGCGGTCCCGACGCGCTCGCGGCCGGCACGCTCCAGAACTCCCTCGATGCGCTCCTGACCTTCATCAATGAGCGGGCCAGGCTCTCCGGCGCCGACTTCACCGGGCCGGTCATCCTGCGGGCTGGCGCGAAGGCACCCGCGGGGAAGACCATCGAGGCGGGCGTGGTGCGGGCCGATCCAGGCGTGGGCGGCGCGATGGGCTTCCGCTTTGGAGTGGCTGCCGACGGCCTCGTGTGGGACCCGGCGCTCGGCGGTGTCGCGGTGGTCAAGGCCGGCGCGCCCGCGCCGGTGCGGGCGGGGCTCGTCGAGATCCCGACCGCTCCCGGAACGGTCCTCGCCCAGCACCTCGACTCTGGAGCCGGGAACCCCAACACCCGCATCTACCAGGACACGGCGGACCTGCTCATCGCCATCAACGCCTACTGGAACGGCGCCGCGTGGCAGGCGGGGGTCGCGGGCGACTACTCGGCGCTCCTGCGCTTCTCCCGCTTCGCGGTCTCCGTCTCCCAGAAGAACCCCACCGCCGGCACCTGGACGACCTGGGACAAGACCACGTCACTCGACCTTCCAAGCGGCGAGTGGACCGCGAACGGCCCCGAGACGGGGATGTTCGGCATCGGCTCGGGCAACAACGGCGCGGTCCCCTACGCGGATGTCGCCATCAACTTCAAGCGCTCCTTCGCCGCGACGCCCTCGTCGATCACCCACACCAAGATCGACGACTCCAACATCGACGACACCTACTACCCCGGCATCTACAACCTGCGGCCGCAGGGCTGCTCGGTCTTCGCCTCGGGCAAGGCGGCGGGCGTCTTCTACTGGAACGGCACCTACCAGGCGAACCCATGATCCTCGACGCGACCCAGAGCGAGCTGCTGCAGCGCTGCGACCGCTGCGAGGAAGAGCGCGTCCTGAAGCTCGCGGACCTCGTCCTCGGCCTTGACCATCCCCAGGGCGGCCAGGGGCTCGACCCGAACATCGTCCGGCTGCCGCCGTGTCCCTGCGGCTCGGTCGAGTTCCTGAACCGGACCTGGGACCGATATCCGGTGCCCACAGACGAGGCTGGCAACGCGCTTCCGCTCCACGCTGCGGCGCAGGCCGCGCTCGACCATCGCAGGCGCGTCAACGCCGTCGCCGACCGGCTGCGCGAGCTGGGCCGCATCTCGCCCGGCAACGCGAAGCGCGTGGCTGCCGAGACCGTGCGCCCGCCCGACCTCGCGGCGCTCGCCGAAGAGTTCGACCAACCCTCCACGGGCACGTCGCCCGTGGTCAACCGCAACGCAAAGGAGAAGACGCAATGACCGCTCTCGATTTGGGACTTCGCATCCTCGTGCTGCTCTCGCCGGTCCTGCTGGCCGCGCTCGCCTGGGCCTCCGC
>DAIDIT010000247.1 GCA_027451705.1 Pseudomonadota bacterium | reverse complement strand
AGTTCTTCCGGCGCGAGGAGCACAAGACCGCGCCCGAGCTGTTCACCCGCGTCGAGCCTTCGGCGGCCCAGCGCGAGACGGCGGACGCGCTGCTCGACGCGTCGTACGCGGCCCTCGTCGGTCGGCTCGGCCGCCGCGGCCTCGACGACGCGCAGGCGCGCCGGCTCGTCGACGGCGGGCCGTGGCTCGGGCGGACCGCCGCCGAGGCGGGCCTCCTCGACCGGCCGCTCTTCTGGGACGAGCTCGCCGTCGAGCTCGCCGGGAAGGGGAGGCGCGGCGAACCGGGCCTGCCGTCCGAGCGCCGGCTGAAGACCGCGGGCCGGCTGCCCCCGCTCGGCTTCCGCCCGCTGCGCGCCCCGCCGGCGGTGGCCGTCGTCCCCGTCCGCGGCCTCATCCGCAGCGGCCGCAGCGGCCGCGTGCCGGGCGGGCCGACGTTCTGCGGCAGCGATTCGATCGCCGCGGCCCTCGCCCGCGCGCGGGCCGACCGCGCCTCCCGCGCCGTCGTGCTCTACGTCGACTCGCGCGGCGGGTCCGCGGCCGCCTCCGAGCTGATCTGGCACGAGGTGCGCCGCACCGCGGCCGTCAAGCCGGTCGTCGCCTACCTGGGCCAGGTCGCGGCGAGCGGCGGCTACTACGCCGCGTGCGGGGCGGGCCGGCTCGTCGCGGCGCCGCTCGCCCTCGTCGGCTCGATCGGCGTCTTCTACGGCCGCTTCGAGCTGTCCGACGCGTTCGCGCGCCTCGGCCTGCGCCGCGAGCTCCGGCTGCGCGGCGCCCACGCGGGCCTCGCCCATCCGTCGCGGCCCATGACCTCCGAGGAGCGCGGCGCCGCGGACGCGATGGTCGAGGCCATCTACCAGGACTTCCTCGAGGTGGTGTCGAAGGCGCGCGGGCGGCCCGTGCCCGAGATCCGTCCGCTCGCGGGCGGCCGCGTCTACACCGGGCAGGCGGCGCTCGGGCACGGGCTCGTCGACTCCGTCGGCGGCTTCGACGACGCCCTGCGCGAGGCGGCGAAGGCCGGGGGTCTGCCCGAGGGCCTCCCGAAGACACGCGTCGTCGAGGACGCGGCGGCGCGCCGGCTCGCGATCGCCGATCTGGGCGAAAGCGCCGCGGCCCTCGTTCGCCCGCAGGCCTACCTCTATTACGACGGCCCCACCGCCACGCTGTGAGAGACGTGCGTCCTCCCGTTCTACAGGCGCGGGGGGTGCAGCGCACCGGCGGCCAGATCGGAGTTGTAGGCCCGGACGGCGCCGACCTCTTCGTCCTCGCCGGCTTGTCCGAAGACGAGGCCGATGAGGGCGCCGACGCCCGTGCTCACGAGGCCGCTCATGCCCACCGCAAAGCCGGTCGTCCACGCCGGCCCGGTGTTGCTCGTGTTCGCGGCCAGCTCGACGAGCCACAGCAGGCCCGCCCCCAGCGACGACCACTTCAGCGCCTCCCCGGTCACGAGGTTGCGGTGCGCCGCCTGGGCGAGGGCGACGGCCCGATCGGAGCCGTCGACCGCGAGGTCCAGGCCCGTCGCGTACTCGCTTTCGACGAGCACCCATTCCCCCTGCTTGACGCGAAAGGCCTCCCGGGCGTCCCACCGCCGCGACACCGGAACGAAATCGAAGGACAAGGGAAGAATCAGGGCCGGAGCCGATGGGCTCGGCCCGGAGCGCGCGCGCCACGGCGGCGGCGGGTCAGCGGCGAACGCAGGGGCGGCGAGCGCGCACGCGAGCGACGTCACAGCGATCAGAGATGCCCTCATCGAGTGGCGCGTCTTCCTCCGAGCCTCGCGGTCCGGACGTCTCGCCCTATTGCGACGGTGGAACCGGCCGGAGTATTCAGTCTTCGGCGCGACCGTGACGTGAATGGACGGGCGTGTCCAACCGTCGATTCGGACGAGGAGGAAGAGACCATGACCCAACGATTCTGCGTGCCGCGCTGCTCGTCGCGGCCGCCGGCTGCCAGACGACGCAACTGGTCGGCCCGTCCTACGTCCACGAGATCTACGTCGACAACCAGGGCCGGGTGGTCGGCGTGCAGCGCTGCAACCTCGTCAGCACCTCGGAGCCCGTGGGCGACAGCCTCGGCGAGACGGCCGTCGTCGGCCTGGCCGGCGGCCACTGCCGTGTCACCCAGCCCGCGCTCGCGACGCCCTCGGCCAACTCGCAGCCTTCGGACGGCAGCCGCGTCGTCACGCACGGCGAGCGCCGGTCCCCGCCCGCCGACAATCCGCACCGCGAGGTCTGGAGCAACTAGGCGACCGCCGAGCACGCGGAGCTCACGTCCCTCTTCGCCCTCCCGACGGACTCCGTCGGTCTCCCGGGCGATCGATCGAGCCTCCCGGAAGACCGAGTGGTCGAGGCAGGCGACGATCTCGGCGAGTCGGCGGACGTCTTCGACGAGCCAGCCGACAGTCTCGCCGTGTCGTCGGACATCCTGTGCGTCCCGCCCGACAGACTCGCGGTACCGTCGGACAGTTTCGGCGTCTTGTCGGACATCTTCGCCGTGCCATCCGACAGACTCGCCCTGGTGTCGGACATTCTCGCCGAGGCGGTCGACGGACACCGCGTGCCGGTCCGTCGTCTCGTCGAGGGTGTCGGCCTCTTCGCGGTATCGACGGCCTGCTACGCCGAGTCTGTCCGGTGAGAGGCCGAGGAAGCCTGCTGCCACGCCCAGGACGTGCGCCCGTTGGGCCTGTCGGTCGCCCGGGACGCCGTGTCGACGCGGTGGGACGGGCAGTCGGTCGGCCGACACGGCGAGACTGTCGCCTCCCTCGCCCTGCCGCTGGCATGCCACGGCGACTCCGTGGCATGCTCGGCCGTGTGGAGGTGCCGGGAGGGCGTGGATGTCGCCTCGCAGGCCCGATCGGTCCCCGCGCCGGAGGTGACCGTGGTCGAACGAGAGATGACTCCCGAGCTGCTCGTGCGGTGCATGGCCGCGGGCCACCTGCTCCAGATGGAACTCGCACGCGTGCTCGGCGTCTCCGAGCGGACGGTCGGCCGCTGGATGAAGGGGAACATCGGTCCGCTCGCCCCGGGGCAGCTCCACGCACTCGCGCGTGCCGTGTACGCAGAGGACAAGGCACTTGCCGCCGAGCTGGCCGAGATGGCAGGCACGACGGTCCGCGCGCTCGGCCTCGGTGGGCCGCCGCCCGGGGCGATCGTCCTCCCCGCGCCCGCAGCCGTCGCCGCGGCGGCGTTCCTCGACTCGATCGTCTGCGCCGCCGCGGACCTGCACGACATCCCGACGCGAGAGCTCCGGCCGCTCCTCGCCGCCGCCTTCGCCCGCGCAGCCGCCCTCGGCCTCTCCGCCGAAACCGTCGCCCGCGGCCTCGCAGCGCCCCCGAAGGGCTGACGCAGGAGGCTCGCATGGGCAAGGTCGTGTACTGGATGTCGGTGTCGCTCGACGGGTACGTCGAGACGCGCGAGGGGAAGATCGACTTCACCGCGCCGAGCGAGGGGTTGCACCGCGTCATGAACGACGACGCGCGCAAGTGCGGCGCGTTTCTCCACGGACGCGCGACCTACGACCTCATGGCGGCCTACTGGCCACAGGCCGATCGGGACCCTTCCGCGCCCGCGGCGATCGCCGAGTTCGCGGCGATCTGGAGGGGGATGCCGAAGCTCGTCTTCTCGCGGACGATGCGCTCCGCCGGCCACGGGTACCGGCTCGCCGGCCCGGACATCCGAGCCGAGGTCGCGAAGGCGAAGCGCGAGTTCGACGGCGACCTCGGCGTGTGCGGCGCGGGCCTCGCCGCGAGCTTCATCGCGGACGACCTCGTCGACGAGTACCGGCTCTACGTCCGCCCGATCGTCCTCGGCGGCGGCAAGCCGTACTTCCCGAAGCTCGACCGCCCCCTCGACCTCCGGCTCGTCGAGAGCCGAGCGTTCCCGGACGGCGTCGTGCGCCTCCGCTACGACCGCCCGCGCTAGGCCGGCAGGACGGGCGCTTGCCGGACATGTCCGCGTCTGCCAGGATGGGCGATCGATGAAGGCCCACTGGCCGATGGTCGTGCTCGCGATCGCCGCGCTCGCCGCGTGCCCGGGGCCTCCGCCGGCGGCCGCGTGCGGGCAGTACGGCGCGATCTGCAGCCTGAACACGGACTGTTGCGGCGGCTTCGCGTGCCGCGGCGGGGCCTGCCTCCCGTTCGAACCCGGCGGCGGTGGTGGCGGCGGCGGCGGCGGTGGTGGCGGCTCGACCGGCTCGGGAAGTGGGAGCGGGAGCGGCGGGATCTCCACGACCTCGAGCGGCAGCGGGGTGAGCGGCGGCTCGTCGTCGGGCGCCGGCGGGACCACGAGCGGCGGTGCGTCGTCGGGCGGCTCGTCGTCGGGCCTCGGCGGGAGCTCGAGCGGCGGTTCGTCGGGCGGCGGCTCCGGAGGTCCCTCGTGCGCGACGAGCTGCGACTGCGCGTCGTCCTCGGCGCCCGCCTGCGTCCTCGGGATCTGCGGGACCAAGCCCGCGACCTGCCACGGCGTGGACGACTGCGCCTGCGGCGAGATCTGCTCCGCCGGCGCGTGCGTCCCGAAGTGCGCGTCGAATTCCGAATGCGGCAACCCCACGCCGATCTGCTACCTGCCCCAGGGACAGTGCGGCGCGTGCAGCGCGTCCGCCCCGTGCGCCGTGGGCGAGGTCTGCGTCAACGGATCGTGCGAGCGGCCGGACGGCGGCGGCTGCTTCGGCGGCTGCGGCGCGGGCCTGGTCTGCGTCAACGGGACCTGCCAGCCGCCGGGTTGCAACCCGCCCTGCGGAGCGCCGGCGGTCTGCGGCGCGAACAACACCTGCATCTGCCCGGCGAACTGCGGCGGCGTCTGCGCCCAGGGACTGACCTGCGACATGTCGACCTGCCAGTGCGTGCAAGCCGGCCTCCCCGACGGAGGGCTCGGCGCCCTGGGGGACGGGGGAATGCCCAACTTCTGCTCCGGGGCGACGTGCGATCCTGCGACCTGCGGCGGGTGCCCCGCGGGCCAGACGTGCAACTGTCCGCTCGAGAGCACCGTGTGCACGCCCGCCGCGTTCTGCCAGTTCGAGGTGGCTTTCGGTGGCAACGGCTGCTGCCAGTAGCGCAACGACGGTCCCGGGGGGAGCGGGGATGCGGATCGCGCGAATCGGGAAGCAGGCGACGGTGCTGGCCCTCTGCCTCGCGGCAGTGGGGACGGGTCTGTCGTGCGCCGAGGGCGGACCTTGCGGCTCCACCGCGCCTTGGGCGAAGCTCGAATCCTGTCCGGTCGGGACCGTCCGCGTCGAGAACACCGATTGCTTCATCTGCTGCATCCCGACGGGCAACGGCTGCGCCGCGGGCGGGAATCCCTGCTGCAGCCAGGTCTGCGGCGCGAGCGGCACGTGCGAGCCCGGGCCCGTCGGCGGCCAGTGCCTGAGCGGTTCCGGGGCCGACTGCAAGACCGGGAGCTGCAACCTGGCGGGCGGAACGGGACCGTCGATCTTCGACCAGTGCAACTACAAGCCCTGCTCCACGACGTCCGATTGCGCGGCCGGGCAGACGTGCGCCGGCGAGTCGCAGATGCTCGCGAACGTCGACGGCAAGAACCCGAGCGAGCTGCTGGCTTCCGACGCGGGCGCCTGCATCGGCCTCACCGGAAGCGCTTGCGGGCAAGATCTCGATTGCGCGAGCGGTGTCTGCAACGGCGGGAGCTGTGCTTGCTCTCCGTCGGGATTGCCCCCGTGTCTCTAGCCAGCCCGTCGGCCGCACCTGCGGCGCACCCCTGCGGCCTCCGACACCGCCGGTTCCGGACCGTTCAATGCCGGCGGGAACCTCGCCCCGCGTCGGGCCGCACATCGGGTTGACATGGGCGGGGGCGTGGCACAGGATCCCCGCGCCCCTTACCACCGAGGCTTCACCCATGGCGTTGACCGAGCGGGACGTGCTTGCGGCCCTATCGACCGTGCAGGACCCGGAGCTGCACCGGGACCTCGTCTCGGCCGGCATGATCAAGGACCTCCGCGTCGAGGGGGCGGACGTCCGGCTGACGGTCGAGCTGACGACCCCGGCCTGCCCGCTGCGGGCGCAGATCGAGGGCGACGTCGACCGCGCGCTGAAGGCGCTGCCGGGGGTGGGCAAGGTCGAGGTCGCCTGGAGCGCGCAGGTGCGGCGCGCCGGGCCGGCCAACCAGCCGGCGCAGGACGTGGTGCCGCAGGTCAAGAACGTCGTGCTCGTCGGGGCGGGGAAGGGCGGGGTGGGCAAGTCGACCGTCGCCCTCAACCTCGCCGCGTCGCTCGCCCGCCACGGGGCGGCGGTCGGCCTGCTGGACGCGGACTTCTACGGCCCCTCGATCCCCATCATGACCGGGCTGACCGAGCGGCCGAAGTCGACGGACGGCCAGAAGCTCGAGCCGTTGCGCGCCTACGGCCTCGAGGTCATGTCGATCGGCTTCCTCGTCGACCCGGACCAGGCGCTCATCTGGCGCGGGCCGATGCTCGCGGGCGCGCTCGTCCAGCTCCTGCGCGACGTGCGCTGGGGCGAGCTCGACTACCTGATCCTCGACCTGCCGCCGGGCACGGGCGACATCCCGCTGACCCTGAGCCAGCAGGTCCGCGCGGCGGGCGTGGTGCTGGTCTCGACGCCGCAGGACGTCGCGCTCTCGGACGTGCTGAAGGCGAAGATCATGTTCGACAAGGTCGGCGTGCCGATCCTCGGGATCGTCGAGAACATGTCGAGCTTCGTCTGTCCCCACTGCCGTCAGGAGACGGCGATCTTCGACCACGGCGGCGGCGAGCGGGCGGCGGCGCAGATGGAGATCCCGTTCCTCGGCCGGCTGCCGCTCGACCTCGCGGTGCGCGAGGGCGGCGACCGCGGGCTGCCGATCGTCGCGGGCCAGCCGGAGTCGCCGCAGGCGCAGGCGTTCGCGGAGGTCGCGCGGCGCGTGGCGGGTCAGATCTCGGCGCGCAGCCAGACGACGAAGCTCCCCATCTTCAAGACCGGGACCTGATCGATGCCCGACCCCCTCGACCCCGACATCCTCGACGACGAGAGCGAGCCGCGCGGCGCGGACGACTCGCTGCGCGGCCGGGCGACGGACTTCATGCGCAAGGCGCTGGTCGCCGGCTTCGGCGCGCTCTTCCTCACCGAGGAGGGAATCCGAAACCTGGTCGGCGAGTTGAAGCTCCCCAAGGAGCTGATCGGCGCGCTCCTCGCGCAGGCCGACCGGACGAAGCAGGACCTGGTGCGCATCCTCGGCGAGGAGGTCCGGCGCTTCCTCGAGTCCTCGCAGCTCCACGAGGAGCTCTTCAAGCTCCTGACCGACGTGACGATCGAGGTCAAGACCGAGATCAAGCTCCACCCCGAGGGGCGCGGAATCCGGCCCGAGGTGGTCGAGACGCCGCGGGTCGGCTTCAGGCGCGCGAGGCGGAAGGACAAGTGAGCGAGCCTAAATTCCCTCCCCCGCCCGCGGGGGAGGGCCAGGGTGGGGGGAACTCCCGCTCCGCGCCCGTGGCGCGGAAGGGGATGCTCGGGCGGCTCCTGCGCCGGCTGCCGCTCGTCGGGGTCGTGGCGGCCGCGGCCTGGCTCGTCGCCGTCTCGCACGGCGAGCACGTGCTGTTGCGCTACCGGCTCGGCGATCGCCCCGTGGCCGCGCTCCACGCGGACGTGGAGCGGGGAGGGCACGTCGTCCACGCCGAGGAGTGGCGCTACCCGGGCGGCCACCCGCAGGAGCAGCTCGACGAGATCGAGCTGCCGCCGGGCGACTACCTGGTCGAGGCGCACGCGCTGGGACGGCCGGGCCGGGACCCGCGGCCCGTGCCGCTGCACGTCGGCCGCGACGGCGACCACGAAGCCGTCATCGACCTGCCCTGAGGAGCCGACGATGCTCGAGAACCCCCGCGAGTGCCTGACCTTCGACGACGTCCTGCTCGTGCCGGCGGAGAGCGAGGTGTTGCCGCGACAGGTCGAGATCGAGACGACGCTCGGGCGCGGCATCCGGCTCGCGACGCCGCTTCTGTCCGCGGCGATGGACACCGTGACCGAGGCCCGCACCGCGATCGCGATGGCGCAGGAGGGCGGCCTCGGGGTCGTCCACAAGAACCTCGACCCGGAGTCGCAGGCGGCCGAGGTCGTCAAGGTCAAGAAGTACGAGAGCGGCATGGTCGCCGACCCGGTGACGGTCGAGGCGAACGCGTCGCTGCGCGAGGTGGTCGAGCTGATGCGCCGCCACGAGATCGGCGGCATCCCGGTCACGCGCGGCGGCAAGCTCGCCGGCATCATCACCCACCGCGACCTCCGCTTCGAGAAGAACCTCGACCAACCGGTCGAGCGGGTGATGACGACGAAGCTCGTCACGGCGCGCGAGGGCGTCACGCAGGCGGAGGCGCAGGAGCTCCTCCACCAGCACCGGATCGAGAAGCTGCTCGTCGTCGACGACCGCCAGAACCTGCGGGGGCTCGTCACCATCAAGGACATCGAGAAGACGCGGCAGCACCCGCGGGCGGCGAAGGACGCGCGCGGCCGGCTGCTCTGCGCGGCCGCGGTCGGCGTGGACGAATCGCGCGACCGGCGGGTCGAGGCGCTCGTCGCGGCCGGCTGCGACCTGGTGGTCGTCGACACGGCGCACGGCCACAGCCGGGGCGTGCTCGACGCGGTCCGCGCGATCCGCAAGCGCTACCCGGAGCTGCCGCTGATGGCGGGCAACGTCGCGACGGCCGACGGCTGCCAGGCGCTCGTCGACGCGGGGGCGGACGCCGTGAAGGTCGGGGTGGGGCCGGGCTCGATCTGCACGACGCGGGTCGTGGCCGGCGTCGGGGTGCCGCAGCTCACCGCGCTCGACGACTGCGTGAGGGTGGCGCAGCGGGCGGGGGCGGCGATCGTCTCGGACGGCGGCATCAAGTACAGCGGCGACGTGGTCAAGGCGCTCGCGGCCGGGGCCTCGGCCGTGATGATCGGCTCGCTCTTCGCCGGCACGGAGGAGGCGCCCGGCGACGTCGTGCTCTACCAGGGGCGCAGCTACAAGACCTACCGCGGCATGGGGTCGATCGGGGCGATGCGGCAGGGGTCGAGGGACCGCTACTTCCAGAGCGACGTCGAGCCCGACAAGCTCGTGCCCGAGGGCATCGAGGGGCGCGTCCCGTACAAGGGTTCGCTCGCGATGAACGTCCACCAGCTCGTCGGAGGCCTGCGCTCCGGGATGGGCTACGTCGGCTGCCGCAACCTCGCGGAGCTGCGGACGAAGGCGCGCTTCGTGAAGATCACCCACGCCGGCCTGCGCGAGAGCCACGTCCACGACGTGATCATCACGCAGGAGGCGCCGAACTACCGGATTGAGTGACCGAGCGGACGACCGCCGGACCGTCTACCGCCGGCCGAGGACGCGCTTGGCGGTCGCGATCCGGTCGAGCAGCGACGGGCTGTCGCCGAGCTTCAGCTCCTCGACCGCGGACTGGAGCAGCGCGAAGCTGACCCGCGGGACGCGCCGGTGGTTCTGGAGATCCGTGATGATCAGCGGGTCGAAGAGGTCCCGGACGAGGATCTCGAACTCGGAGCGGGTGTCGGCCTGCATCTGGGTGCAGCGCTCGTTCGCGGCGCGCGCCCAGTCGGCCATCGCCTGGCCCTTGCCGCCGCCGTAGACCAGCTCGGGCCGCCGGTCGAAGACCGCCTGGTTCGAGGTGAGGCGCCCCGAGAGCGTGTGGTACAGCTCCATGTACGAGCGGAGCCGGTCGGCCTCCGGCCGCGCGCCGTTGCGGGCACGGGCCAGCTTCTCGGAGAGATCGTCGCACGCCTGGATGTTGGACTGGCTGCGCGGCGCCGACATCTCGGCCGAGTCGTTGACCTCGGAGGTGAGCCGGTCGTCGGAACTCGGACCGTAGGCGGCGTGCTCGCAGCCGAGGATCAGGCTGGCTGCGAGAAGGGCGATGCGGATAGGATGGCGCATGGCAATGACGATTGGAGACTCGCCTGGCATGTCACTCGAGTTGGCAGGGGACCGGCATAGGATGGACAGTTCAACTTGTAGAGGACGGCAGCCCGGCCTGTCAACGCGCGAGCGGGCGGGCGGACCGACCACGCCTTGATCCCTTCTCCCCAGGAACGGATCGTCGTACTGGACTTCGGAAGCCAGACGACGCAGCTCATCGCCCGCCGCGTCCGCGAGGAGGGCGTCTACTGCGAGATCCACCCGTACCGGACGCCGATCGATCGGATCCGCGCGCTCGCGCCCCGGGGGCTCATCCTGTCGGGCGGTCCTTCGTCGGTCGCCGAGGCGGGCGCGCCGGCGCCCGACCCGGCGATCTTCGGGCTGGGCGTTCCGGTGCTCGGCATCTGCTACGGCCAGCAGGTCATGGCGCAGCTCCTCGGAGGCGAGGTGCGGGCGGCCGACCGGCGCGAATTCGGCGCGGCCGAGCTCGAGCTCCTCGAGGGCGGCGGCCTCTTCGACGGACCTCCCGGGTCCCGCGAGCGGGTCTGGATGTCGCACGGCGACCGCGTCGTGCGACTGCCGGACGGCTTCGCCCCGATCGCGCGCACGCCGGAGGCGCCGTTCGCGGCCATCGCCGATCCGACGCGCGCGTTCTTCGGGGTCCAGTTCCATCCGGAGGTCGTGCACACACCGGGCGGGCGCGCCATGCTCGGCCGGTTCGTGCGCGAGATCTGCGGCTGCCGCGGCGGCTGGGACATGGCGAGCTACCTCGATCGGGCGGTCTCCGAGATCCGCGACCGCGTCGGTGCGCGGCGGGTGATCTGCGCGCTCTCGGGGGGCGTCGACTCCGCGGTGGCCGCGGTCCTCGTCCACCGCGCCGTCGGGGAGCAGCTTCGCTGCGTCTTCGTCGACACCGGCGTCCTGCGGCGCGGCGAAGCCGCGCAGGTCCAGGAGGTCTTCGGGCACTACCTGAAGATCGGGCTGACGACCGTCGACGCCTCGAAGCGGTTCCTCGCGCGGCTCGAAGGCGTCGTCGACCCCGAGGTCAAGCGCAAGCGGATCGGCCACGAGTTCATCGAGGTCTTCGAGGAGGCCGCGCGCGGCCTCGGCGGTGCGGACTTCCTGGTCCAGGGAACGCTGTACCCGGACGTGATCGAATCGGTGAGCGTCCACGGGCCGTCGGCCTCGATCAAGAGCCACCACAATGTCGGCGGCTTGCCCGAGCGGCTCCGATTCGAGCTGCTCGAGCCGCTGCGGGAACTCTTCAAGGACGAGGTCCGCGCGCTCGGGCGGCACCTCGGGCTGCCGGGGGCCGTCCTGAACCGGCAGCCGTTCCCGGGGCCGGGCCTCGCGATCCGAGTCCTCGGCGAAGTCACGCCGGAGCGGCTGGAGATCGTCCGCGCCGCCGACGCGATCGTCCAGGAGGAGATCGGGCGTTCCGAATTCGCCCCGAAGCTCTGGCAGGCCTTCGCCGTGCTGCTCCCGGTGCAGTCCGTCGGGGTGATGGGGGACGGGCGGACCTACGAGTCGACGTGCGCCTTGCGCGCGGTCGAGAGCGTCGACGGCATGACCGCCGACTGGGCGCGGCTGCCGGCGGAGTTGCTGGCGCGGATCTCGAACCGCATCACCAACGAGGTGCGGGGCATCAACCGGGTGGTCTACGACATCAGCTCGAAGCCGCCGGCGACGATCGAGTGGGAGTGACGGCCGCCGTGCGCAGGTCGAACATAACGCCGATGCGCTCACTTCCGGCCGCGGGGCGGTCTCCCTCAATCGGGGCAAGGACCCGCAGGTAAGCCACCGAATTCGGAGCCTGCGATCCGTCGCGGGCTATGTCGAACCTGTCGCGGTAGGGTGCCCA
>DAIDIT010000246.1 GCA_027451705.1 Pseudomonadota bacterium | reverse complement strand
CTGTCGACCCTGTCGACCCTGACCCCGAGGTCGACCCCGTCCCCGAACTGGCCGCTCCGCCGCTTCCGCCCGTGGACGCCGCGCCCGTGCTGCCGCCGCCGTGGCCACCCGATCCGCCACTGCCGCCGCCGCCACCCACGCCTCCCCCGCTCCCCGAACCGCCGCCGCTCCCGAGGAGCGCGCAGACGCCGTCCGCGCAGTGGTAGCCGTACGGGCAGTCCGCGTCGCCCGAGCAGGTGACCGTCCGGCACGCGCCCTCGTAGCACACCTGATCGGGCGCGCACGCGGTCGCGCAGCCTCCGCCGGAGCTGCCGCCCGAGCTGCCGGAGGCGCCGCCGGTGCTGGAGCCGGAGCCCGACGAGGTCGAGCCGGGCGCGGGGCTGCACGCGAGGGCGAGCGCGCCGGCGAGGAGACAGGCGAAGGGCCGCATGGAGCTGGTTTTCCCGCGACCGCGACGGCCGGTCAAGCCGCGGCCGTTCGTCCTAGCCCTTGGTCGGCGGCCCCGCGAACTGCAGCCAGCCGAAGCGCGGCAGGTTGTGGAAGTCGGGCTGGTAGAGCGGGCTGAAGGCGCTGCCCTCGTTGATCTTGCGGCCGCCGTACCAGTCGAGCCGGTAGAGATTGAAGCGCCAGCGATCGCCGACCTTGGGCGGCACGTGGGGGACGGAGTCGAGCTTCGCGATCGGGATGGCGGCTTCGACGGTGTAGCCGCGGTCGACGTCGGAGCCGTCGTTGAGCGTCCCGTCGACCACGACTGCACTGCGCGTGCCCGAGTCCCACAGCATCGCTTTCTGGAGGTCCTTGCGCCGCTCGGCGAAGTCGGCGTCGAAGACCACGTTCGCAGGCGATACCTCGATCTCGTTGTAGGTCCGTCCGTCGCCGTCTGCGTCGACGAAGATCTCGACCGCCTCCTCGTTGTAGAGCGGGTCGTCGTGCTTCGTGTACGAGGTCCAGACGTCCTCGTCCTGGCAGGTGAATGCGACGTAGAGGTACTTGTCGTCCCAGAGCAGCTTCGCCTCGGTCCGGTACTTCGTCGGACCGCCGTCGAGGCTGCGGACGAGCGGGCCCGTCGAGGGCGCGTGCTTCCAGTCGGGCTCGTCGAGCTTGCCGTCGATGGTGATGGGGCCGGTTGCGCGCGGTGCCTCGTAGACCGGCAGTGGCGCCTGATCGGGGCCGTCGCCGAGCGGGATCTGCCCGACGTGGAGCCGGTTCTCCTCGCCGAGCGAGGGCTGGTCGAGCGCCAGCCGCTCCTGGCCGCGGAAGAGGCCGACGTACATGTCGAGCGCGTTGCCCGGGAGCCCGCGCGGCAGGCGCAGGACTTGGTCGTCGCGGAAGATCGTCCCGGCCTTCCATCGCGAGGTCGGGTAGGCGCCGCCGAGGGCGACGTGGTCGGCGTTGACGAGAACCCCCGGAAGCCCCATCCGCTGGAAGTGGACGAAGATCGTCCACTCGCCGGACACTGGCTTGAGCACCTGCCAGTAGTGGGTGAGCCGCATCACGCCGCCCGGAAAGGGCTTCGCCGGCGCGAAGTCGTAGCCGAGGTAGCGGAGTGCGCCGCCGCCGAAGGTGGCCCCCGGCGCCGCGGCGGCAACGGCATGCATCGTGGCCGGCGGAACGACGAGTTGTGCGGCCTCGATTCGCGTCTGCTGCGCAGCAGGGGCTGGCGACGCCGTGCCCGACTGCCCCGCGAGCGGGTTCGGGGCCTGTGCGTCGCGGCAGCCGGCGGCGACGGTCCAGGCAAGCAGCAGGAGCGCTGGAGCTTTCATGTCGGCGGGCACCCTAACACCGCGGCGCGTCCGCGGGGAAGGCTCGGGGCCCGGCCCGTCAGGACAGGCGGGAGTTCGTGCGGAGCCGGGCGCCCTCGACGATGAGCGCGAGCAGCTCCTCGTGGCCGCGGAACCAACTCGAGAACTGGATCGGCCCGCGGCGGGTGATCACGTCGTAGATCGTCATGCCCGGGCCGGGGTGGACGTCGATCTCGACGATGTCCGAGAAGTCGAACGACTGCAGGCCGAGGAAGCGGCGCACCACGAGGCCGCTCGAGTGGACCAGGATCGACTGCGTGCCGTAGTGGACGAGGAAGACCGCGAAGAAGCCGATGAAGAAGAAGACCGACATCCAGGTCCGGCCCTCGACGCCGCTCAAGGTCGTGAGCAGGGCGAGCACGCCGAGCCAGCACGCCGCCGCCGCGGCCAGCACGGCGATCAGCGCGCCGCTGGGGCGAAACGTGCGGTCCGCACCCATCGGTTCAATGGTACGCAACAGCCGCCCGCCGGGCAACCGGGACCCCCCGTGGTCCCCTCCCCCGCTTCGCGGGGGAGGAGTCTTCGCTATGCGCCCGCGAGGCCGGGGACGCCCGTGTCGCCGACGAAGATCTCGCGCGAGACGAGGAGCCCGTCGGCGCGCAGGGGCGCGGGCAGCCCCTCGAGCTGCGGGTGCTCGCGTAGCAGGTGGGCGAACGAGCGCTGTCCGAGGACGGCGAGCGAGCTGGCCTGCGCTGCGGACGCGGAGACGGCCGAGGGGTTGCCGACCAGCGCCGAGACGACACCGAAGAACTGCCCGCGCCCGAGCCGCAGGAGCTCCTCGCCGCGGCGGTCCTCCCCGCCCGCCCGGTGGCGCCGCAGCACGACCTGGCCGTTCATCACGAGGTAGAGCGCGTTCGTCACCTCGCCGGGCGCGAGCAGCATCGCCTTGGGCTGGAGGTCGCGCGCGTCGAAGCGCTGCGCGATCCGCTCGCGCTCGGAGGGCGGCAGCTCGCCGAAGATGGGTGCGCTCGCGAGGAAAATCGAGAGGAGCCGCTGCTGGTAGAAGCCGCGGACGGCCTTGCGGGCCGAGGCGTGGCGCTGGACGAGCCGCGCGAGCGCGGTGCCCGGCACCTCGAGAACCGTGGCCGGCCCGACCGCCCGGACGGTCGCGGCGCGGCGGCGGCCGGAGAAGAGGCCGAAGACCCCGAGCACCTCCGAGGGGCCGGCGCGGGTGAGGGCGCCTGCGGGGCCGCGCCTCCGGCCGCGCTGCCGCACGACCTCCAACTCGCCCTCGGCCACGATGAAGAAGCTGCGCGCCGGCTGCCCCTCGTAGAAGAGGATCTCGCCGCCCTCGAGGTCGCGGCGGTGGACCGCGCCCGCGAGGTCGGTGAAGGCGGCCTTCGAGAGCGAGCCGAGAAGCGGGACGGACTGGAGCCGCTTCGCGTGGGCGCGGGCGTCGCCGCCCTGGGGCTCGGGAGCGTCGCCGTCGCCCTCCTCCTTGCCCTGGAGGTCGTCGAGGTTGAAGACCTTGGTGATCTCGATGGCGTCGACCACCCGCTCCGGGGCCGCGCCGCGCACCACCGGGTCGAGCGCATGCGCGACGCGCGGGCGGTCCGGCGGCAGCGGGAGCGCGACGTGCGTGTCCCGGTGCCGGTTCTTCCGGACCCGTCGGGCGATCTCCTCGATGTCGCTCGTCGGCTTGGCCATCGTCGAACGCCCCTGTCTGGCGGCGGGACAGTTCCACTTGCCGCCGGCCCGGGGGTCGCTCGCGACGCCGGCCCGTCAGGCGGGGCGCGATGGTAGTGAATTCGACGGCCGGGCGCAATCGGCCGCGCGCCCCGACGGCGCGGCGTGGACCGGGAGGCGGACCAGGCGGCTGCCGGGGCCGCAGTCCGGCCGCAGGACGCACGCGCGGCAGCGGGCGGCGCGCCGACGGGCCGGGCACGCGCCGCTCATCCCGAAGTGGCAGAGCGCGAAGTCGTAGCGGGTCGGATCCTCGGGGTCGAGTCGCCGCAGCGACGCGGTGATCTCCTCGGCGGTGCGCCACGACATGTCGCGGCGCCGGGTGAGGCCCAGGTTGCGCCCCATCCGCGCGATGTGGGTGTCGAGCGGCACGATGAGTCGGGACGGCGACAGCGGCCAGATGCCGAAGTCGATCGCGTCCGGGCCGCGGACCATCCAGCGCAGGTAGAGGTTGAGCCGCTTGCAGGCGCCGCCTCCCTCGGGGGAGGGCAGCAGGTGGTCGAGCGCGCGCGGCGGGCCGAGCCGGCGCAGGACCGGGCCGAAGTCGTGGCCGCGGAGCCACGCCGAAAAGGCCGACATTGCTCCGCGCCAGTTGCCCCCCACCGCGTCCAGGCAGCGGGCAAAGAGCGCGCCGAGGCTCCCGTGGCGGCGCTGCGCCTCGCCGCACGCCCAGAGCAGGCAGCCGAGGTCGCTCCCGCGGTTGAAGCGGTAGACGATGGCCTCGAGCCCGGCCCAGTCGGCCCGCTCGGATAGGCTCCGGCAGAAGGCCGCCGGCGAGGGGCCCATGCGGTCCAAGAGCCCCGACAGCACCGGCTTGAAGAGGTCGGCGCGACCGTACGCGAGGCTTGCGCAGAGCAGCCCTGCGACCTCGATGTCTTCGGGCGCCCGATAGCGGTGGCACAGCTCGACCGGGTCGTTGGGCAGTCGCAGGCGCGGATCCTGCGCGGCCAGGAAACCGTCCAGGTGGACTTGGAGCGCGGCGGCGCGCGCGGCCCCGATCATCCGCGTGGGGCCAACAGGCCCACCGCGTGGCCGAGCTCGGGGAGGATCAGCCGCTCGAGCGCGAGCCTCACGGCGGCCGGGCTCCCGGGTAGGGCGAAGACGAGGAGCGGGCCGACCGCGCCCCCCGCGGCCCGCGACAGCATCGCGGCGGGCCCGACCTCGGCGAACGAGAGCTGCCGGAACAGCTCGCCGAAGCCGTCGAGCCGCTTGGTCCAGAGCGGTTCCAGCGCCTCGATCGTGCGGTCGTGCGGCGACAGCCCGGTGCCGCCCGTGATGAGCAGGACCTCGGCGCCCGCCTCGCGCGCCTCGGTCGCCGCGATCCGACGCAGCGCCTCGGCGTCGTCCGGGACGATGCGCCGACCGACCACCGCGTGGCCGGCGCCCTCGAGCAGCGCCTCGACGAGCTGGCCGCCCTCGTCGTCTTCCGGTGTCCGGCTGCGCGACGAGGTGACGACGAAGGCGCAGACTGACGAGGGGCCTTCGCGGCGGTGGCGGTGGTGCGGCGCCTCGTGCATCTAGGGCACGTCCGCGCCGGCGTCGACGGACGGCATCTCGATGCCGCCGCGGTAGGAGTCGACCGCCTTGCGGACGCGGTCGGCGTCGGGCGCGTCGGGCGCGAGAAAGAGGTACTGCTCGTACTCGCGGATGGCCTGCTCGTCGCGGCCGAGCTTGGCGAGCGCGCTGCCCATGCCGCGGTGGGCGCGGGCGTCGCGGGGGCGCAGGGTCTCCACGCGGGCCCAGAACTCGGCCGCCTGGCCCCAATCCTTGCGCCGCTCGAGCTCGGTCGCGATCGACGACAGCGCGGCCGGGTCGTCGAACGACGGCTGCCGCGCCGCGGCCATGCCGGCCGGGACCAGGACGACGCCGAGCTGGCCGTCGCCGAGGTGCAGGAGGTCGTCCCGCCCGCCGCGCACGCGGCGCGGCTTGAACCCCTGCGCCGAGAAACCCAGGTCGTAGTCGCGCCCCCCCGAAAGCGGCAGCTCGAGCGGCGTCCGGCCGAGCTGCCGGCCGCCGTCGTCGACCGCGGCGCCGGTGGGCAGCGTGCTGATCTGGAGCGTGCTCGAGAGGTCCTCGATCGTGACCTTCTGCGGCGCGGCGCAGGCCCAGAGCAGGGTGGAGGCGAGAACCAGGGACGGGGTTCGCACGGCGGCAGCGTAGCACGCCGCCCGCGGCGCGGGTAAGATGCGCGCGGGAGATTCGCCCTTGCCCCTGCCGCTGCGCGTCACCGCCGCACAGATCGACACGACGGTCGGAGACTTCGACGGCAACGCCCGCAAGATCCTCGATGCGACCCTCCGCGCGCGGGCCACGGGCGCGCAGCTCGTCGTCTTTCCCGAGCTGACGCTGACGGGCTACCCGCCTCGCGACCTGCTCGAGCTCCAGAGCTTCCTGCGGGCGGGCGAGCGCGCGCTCGCGGAGCTGGCGGCGCCCGCGGACTGGTCACGCGGCCTCACCGTGGCCGTAGGCTTCGCAGAGCGGCACGGCGGCGCGGGCGCCGGGTTGCACAACGCACTCGCCGCGCTCCAGGACGGGCGCGTCACGGTCGCGCGCAAGATGCTCCTGCCGACCTACGACGTCTTCGACGAGGGGCGCTACTTCGACCCGGGCACCGCGATCACTCGAGTCGATGTCGCGGGCATGCGCGTCGGCCTCACCATCTGCGAGGACGCCTGGAACGACAAGTCGTTCTGGCCCGTGCCGCGCTACGGCGGCGACCCGGTCGAGCAACTCTGCGCGGCGGGGATCGACCTCGTCCTCAACGTCAGCGCGAGCCCGTACGCGGTCGGCAAGCCGCGGCTGCGCGAGCGGATGCTCTCCGCGATGGCGCGCCGCCATGGCGTCCCGCTCGTCTACGTGAACCTCGTGGGCGGCAACGACGCGCTCGTCTTCGACGGCCGAAGCCTCGCCGTCGACCGCGAAGGGACGATCGTCGACCGCGCGCCCGCGTTCCGCGAGGCGGTGCATCTCATGTCCGACGGCAGGCCACCACCGCCCCTGCCGGCCGAGGGCGGCCCCGAGGAACTCGACGAGATCCTCGACGCGCTCGACCTCGGCATCCGGGACTATGCGGCCAAGACCGGCTTCCGCGGCGCGATGCTCGGCCTCTCGGGCGGCGTCGACTCCGCGCTGACCGCCTGCCTCGCCGCGCGCGCGTTCGGGCCCGCCGCGGTGCGGGGCGTCGCCCTGCCGTCGCGCTTCACCGAGCAGATGAGCACCGAGGACGCGGGGGCGCTGGCCGGCGCCCTCGGCATCGGCTTCGAAGTCGTCCCCATCGAGGCCGTCCACGCGGAGCTCCTGCGCACCCTCGCCCCCGCCTTCGCCGGCCGCCCCGCCGACGCGGCGCGCGGGCCCCCGGATGTGACCAACGAGAATCTACAGGCGCGCATCCGCGGGACGATCCTGATGGCGCTGTCGAACAAGCGCGGCGACCTGCTGCTCTCGACCGGCAACAAGAGCGAGCTGTCGGTCGGCTACTGCACCCTCTACGGCGACATGGCCGGCGGCCTGGCGGCGATCGGCGATGTGCCGAAGACGCTGGTCTACCGGCTGTCGCGGCGGATCAACGAGAAGAGTCCCGTCATACCGGAGCGGACGCTGACCCGGCCGCCGTCGGCGGAGCTCGCGCCCGGCCAGACCGACCAGGACAACCTGCCGCCCTACGAGGTGCTCGACGCGATCGCGCGCCTGTCCGTGGAGGAGCGGAAGTCCGGCGAGGAGATCGTCGCGCTCGGCTTCCCGCCCGAGGACGTCCGGCGCGTCCTGCGGCTGCTCGTGCGCAGCGAGTACAAGCGGCGCCAGGCCGCCCCGGTGCTGCGGGTCACCGGCCGCGCGTTCGGCGAGGGCTGGCGTTTCCCCATCGCCCATCGCTTCGAACGCTGATCTCCGAGGACGGCAGCACTCCGGCGCCGAGCCGAAGACGGCGCGCGGAGCCCCGGCTCCGCCTCACGCGGCGTCGAAGAGGCCGCGGGCGACGGCC
This sequence comes from Pseudomonadota bacterium, assembly GCA_027451705.1. Classification (GTDB taxonomy): domain Bacteria; phylum Myxococcota; class Myxococcia; order Myxococcales; family JAKAPL01; genus JAKAPL01. The sequence continues at coordinate 2,919 of DAIDIT010000246.1, read as the reverse complement.
AGGCCGTCCTCCCAGCCGATCTGCTGGCAGATCTCGGTCGCGCGGGCCGCGCAGGCCCGGGCGTCGGCGGCCAGGCCGAGGCGGAAGCGGATGCGCGCGAGCGCGTACAGCTCGAGCGCCGCCGTCTCGAGGTCGCCCGCACCCTCGGCGGCCTCGGTCGCGGCCTGGTGGTGGCTGGCCGCGGACGGCAGCTCGCCGGCCTTCTCGGCCAGCGCGGCGAGGCGCCGGAGGATCTCGACCTCGGCGGCCAGGTCGCGCCGCGGCCGGACCCGCCGCAGCGCGCGGTCGAGGTGGTCGGCGGCCGCCCCGATGTCGCCGAGGAAGGCGTGCGCGCTCCCGAGGTCGGTCAGGATCTGCGCCTGGAGGTCGAGGACCCCGAACCACGGCGCGAATCGGTCGCTCTCGGCGACCGGGAGCGCCTCACTCAGGAGCTGGAGCGCCTCCTGCGCCGCGCCGGCCGCCAGCGCCGCGGCGCCCGCCTGCGCGGCGAGGAGCGCGAGCCGCTTGGTCGGGATGGCGCCGCGGAACACCGCGAATGCCTGCTGCGCGGCCGCGTGCGCCTCGCGCGCGTCGCCGTGGGCGCGCGCGACGGCCGCCTGCGCGAGCAGGACCTCGGACTTGATCGTCGCGTCCCCGAGCGCCGGCAGGAGCTTCTCGGCCTTCTCGATCGGCGTCGCGGCCGCCTCGAGGTCCCCGGCCGCCGCGGCGAGCGACGCGGCGCGCGCGAAGCACTCCGCCGCCCGGGCGCCTCCCGACTCCCCGCCGACCCCCAGCGCCTCGCCGCCCGCCTCGACGAGCCACGCGGCCGCCCCGGCGAGGTTGCGCGCCGCGAGGTCCTGCCCCGCCGCGCGGACGAAGCCCTGCAGCGCCCCCTGCCGGTCCCCGGCGGCCGCGAGGTGCCGCGCCGCGCGCCCCTCCGGCACCGGCGTCCCGTCGGCCGTCGCCTGCCTCCGCAGCGAGTCGGCGAGGTGGCGGTGGAGCTTCGGCGCCTCGGTCGCGGGCACGGCGGCGACGAACGCCTCGCGCATCGCCTCGGTGACGAACTGGAACTGCGCGTGGCCGCGGCCGTGCACGAGGATGCCGCGCGCCTCCGCGTCCTTGAGCAGCTCGGCGACGTCGAGCCCGATCAGGATGCGGCGCAGGAGCTGCCCATCGAAGGACTGCCCGCCGAGGGCCGCGACCTGGAGCAGATAGCGCTCGTCCGCGGGCAGGCAGAGGATGCGGCTGCGGGCGAGCTCGAACGGCGTGTCCGGCAGCTCCTTCGGCTCCTGGACGAGGAAGATGCCGCGCGGCCCCTCGACCAGCACGCGCCGGTCGAGCAGCAGGTGCAGCCCGTCGACGATCCGGCGCGGCTTGCCGCCCGCCTGCGCGGCGATGGCCGAGAGCTGTTCGGGCACCTCGGCGTCGCCGAGCACCGATCGGATGAGCGACCGCCCCGCCTCGACGGCGAGCGGAGGCACCTTGTAGATCGACGCCGCCTGCGGCCGGGCCTCGGGCGGCGGTTCCGCTCGCGCGGTGCCGAGGACCAGGCTGCCGACCGGCTTGTGCGTGTCGCAGAGCAGCCGGAAGACCTCGCGGCTGCCCGGGTCGAGCCGGTCGACGTCCTCGAAGACGAGCAGCGCGGGCCGCTCGCGCGTCAGCACGCCCTCGAGCGACTTGACCGCGCCCGCGACCGCGCCCGGCCGCAGCCGCCCGGTCCGCGGCGCGACGCTCGCCACCTGCTCGAGGATCGCCCGGTCGCCCGCGGGCTTGAGCGCGCCGGCGAGCGCCTCGCGCAGCGCCTGGTGCCGCGCCGCGCGCGGGACGCGCAACAGCTCGAGCGTGAGCTCGCCGATCGCCGCGAACGGCGCGCCGGAGCCCTCGGGATCGCGGTGCGCCGTCGCGACCGTCCAGCCGCGCCCCTCCACGGTGCGCCGCATCTCCTCGACGAGCCGCGACTTGCCGATGCCCTCCTCGCCCACGAACAACAGCGGCCGCGTTTTGCCCCCCTCCGTCGCGACCGCGAGCCGCAGCAGCGCGCCGATCTCCTTTTCGCGCCCGCACAGGACCGGGTGGTTGACGCGCGCCGGGGTCCGGAAGCCGTCGACCACGACCGAGGGCAGCGGCTCGGCCGCGCCGTCGGGCTGGAGCACCGGGCCGGGCGTGACCTGCACGTACGCACCGGCCTCCTCGGCGAGCGAGGCGGAGGCGAGCACGCGGCCGGGCTGCGCCGCCTCGGCGAGCAGGCGGGCGAGGCCGGCCGTGCCGGTCCCGGCCGCCTCCGCCTCGTCGCACGGCTGCCCCGGCACCGCGACCCCGGCGTTGAGCCCGATGCGCAGCCGGCCGCTCGTCCCCGCCGCCGCCGTCCGCCGTTGGATCTCGAGCCCGGCCCCGAGCGCGCGGTAGGCGTCGTCCTCGCGCGGCCCCAGCGCTCCGAAGAACGCGAGCGCGTGGTCGTCGGCCGCCGCGTTGATCACGCCGCCGCCCTCGTGGATCGCGGCGAGCGCGGCGGCGAGCTGGCGCGGCCGCTGCGTCCCCTCGGGCAGCGCGAGCCAGAGCGCGGTCACGTAGCGCCGCTCCTCGCCGCGGATCTGGCTGCGCGCGTCGAGCATCGCGTCGAGCGTCCGCTCCGGGAGCAGCGGGCCGAGCTCGCGCAGCCGCAGCGCTGTCGCGTCGGCGGCGTCCCCGGCCGGCACGGCCGGCATGCGGCCCGAGGTCGACGGCCGCGGCGCCAGCTCGAGGCCGCAGGCGGGGCAGAAGCGCGCGCCGGGCGAGGTCGGGTTCTGGCAGCGCGGGCAGGGCGGCGCGGTCGGGGCGCCGCAGGACGGGCAGAAGCGGTCTCCCGCGGGCACGCCGTGGCCGCAGCGCGCGCACGGAGCGAGCGCCCAGAACGAACACCGTGGTTATGGATGCCCACGTCTTGCGTCCCCGGAACCAGCG
>DAIDIT010000245.1 GCA_027451705.1 Pseudomonadota bacterium | reverse complement strand
CGGCCTCGACGGCGCGGCCGATGTCGGCGAAGTAGCCGTCGACGAGGCCGTCCTGGACGCGGCGCGACGCGCGGTCCTCCTCGACCCAAGTGGCAATGCGGCGGCGCGCGCGCTCGGCACGGACCTGGGGCGCCCCGGGGCGGGGCTCGCCGACGATCGTCTCGCCGCCCGCGCCGGGCACGTCTTCGGGGTGCAGCGGGGTCGACCGCCACGGCAGCGTGAGGCCCAGCGGGGCGGCTTCCCCGCGGCCGGCGACCGCAGGAGCAGCCGCATTCGCAGCCGAACTCGCGGTCGCGGTTGGCGTTGCAGTCGGGGCCGAGGTGGAGGTCGGGCTCGAGGTCGGGCTCGAGGTCGAGGTCGAGGTCGAGGTCGAGGTCGGCGCCCCCTCCCCCGCCTGCGGTTCAGGGGCGGGGCGGGGAAGCACCCCGGCCACGATCGCGCGCGACTCGTGTGCGGCGTGGCGCGTGCGCGGGATGCGGCGCACGGGTCGCGCCGGCGTCGAAGTCTCTGGCGACGCCTCGACGTCCAGGTCGACCAGCGCCTCCGTCGAGTGCCGCGGCGCCAACCGCTGCGGCGCGACCCGGCGCATCGCCCTCCAGAGGGCGAGGTGCAGCAGCGCCGAGGCCGCGAGTGCGAGCGCGACCCGCCGTGAGTTCCACCGCATGGACGGGATCGTAGCGCGGCGCCGGCCCGCCGGCCAGCCGCGTGCTACGCTGCTGGCACCATGCACGGTCTTCCCGCCGATCCCGGGGCCTTCCAGGGCGAGCCCGAAGGGGCCGCGGTGCCGGGCGGGCTGGAAGTGACCGACGCCCACGTCCACCTCTTCCCTCCGCGGCTCTTCGCGGCGATCTGGCGCTGGTTCGACCGGCACGCCTGGTCCATCCGCTACCGGTTGAATGCCGAGGAGGTCGTCGCGTTCCTGCGCGGGCGGGGCGTGCGCCGGATCGTCGCGCTCCACTACGCGCACGTTCCCGGCCTCGCGCGCGAGCTGAACCGATTCGCCGCGGAGGCCGGCCGCGCCCACCCCGACGTCGTCCCGCTCGCGACGGTGCTCCCCGGCGAGCCGGACGCCCCGGCCATCCTGCGCGAGGCGCTCGGGCCCCTCGGCCTGCGCGGGGTCAAGATCCACTGCCACGTCCAGAAGATTGCGGCGGACGACCCGCGCCTCGAACCCGTCTGGACCGCCTGCGAGGCCGCGCTCGTGCCGGCCGTCGTCCACGCCGGCCGGGAGCCCTCCTCGCCCGCCTATGGCCTCGACACGCGCGCGCTTTGCTCGGCCGACCAGATCGACCGCGTCCTCGCCGCGCACCCGCGACTTACGCTGATCGTGCCCCACCTCGGCGCAGACGAATTCGACGCCTACCGCGCCCTGCTCGAGCGACACGAGAACCTCTGGCTCGACACGACGATGGCGGTCTCGGGCTACTTCACCGCCGGGCCCGCGCCCTCGCTCTTCCCGGCGCTCGCGGGACGGATGCTCTACGGTACGGACTTCCCCAACATCCCGTACGCCTGGGATCGGGAGCTGCGCCGAATCGCCGCCGCCGGGCTGCCGGAGGCGGACCTTCGGGCGCTGCTCTGGGGCAACGCAGCGAAGCTGTTCCCGACTTGATTGCTAGGCGCGCGGGTGGTGGCGGGCGTGGACCTCGCGCAGCCGCCGGCCGTCGACGTGGGTGTAGATCTGCGTCGTCCCGATGTCGGCGTGGCCGAGCATCGCCTGCACCGAGCGGAGATCCGCGCCGCGCTCGAGCAGGTGCGTCGCGAAGCTGTGGCGCAGCTTGTGCGGGCTCACGTTCTTGCGGATCCCGGCGCCGAGCGCGTAGCGCTTGAGGCGGGTCCAGAACGTGACGCGGCTCATCCGCCCGCCGCGGCGGCTGACGAAGAGGTGCGGGCTCGTCCGTCCCCGCAAGAGGGCGGCCCGCGCGCCCGCGAGGTAGGACTCGATCTTCGCGAGCGCGATCTCCCCGACCGGGACCACGCGCTCCTTGTTCCCCTTGCCCAGCACTCGCACGAGCCCCGGATCGCGGTGGACGTCGCCCGCGCGGAGGGCGCACAGCTCGCTGACGCGCAGGCCCGAGGCGTACATCAGCTCGATCATCGCCCGGTCCCGTGCTCCTTCGGGCGTCGCCTCGTCCGGCGCGGCGAGCAACGCGTCGATCTCCGCGACGCTCAGCACCTCCGGCAGGCGGCGCGGCTGCTTGGGCGGCGCCAACTCGGCCGCCGGATCCTCCTCCAGCTTGCCGTCCGAGATCAGGAAGCGATGGAACGTGCGGATGGCCGCGAGGTGGCGCGCGGTCGAGCGCGCCGAGAGGCCGCCCTCCCGCAGGGAGTCGAGGTGCCCCTGAACGTGCTCCGGGGCGATCTCTCGCGCGCCGGCGACGCCGGACCGACCGAGCGCCGATAGGTAGCCCTTCAGATCGAGCGCGTAGCTGTCGACGGTGTTCGCGGCGAGGTTCCGCTCGACGCGGAGATGGTGGAGGAAGAGATCGAAGAGCGGTCCGAACGCACCGGGGGGATCGGTCGCCACCTCTCGAGGCTACCTCGCCCGCGGGCGCGGACAAGTTTTCGGCCCTGCTACAGCGTGCCTTCGATGTCGCCCTTGCCCTGGCGCAACACCTGGACCTCGTCTCCGATGAGCGAGAGGACGGTCGACGGCTCGTGCGGCCGGTAGCCGCCATCGATGATGAGCTCCAGGCCGTGGCCGAAAACGTCCAGGATCTCCTGGGGGTCGATGAGCGGCTCTCCGTCGTCCCCCGCCGCCGAGGTGGACACGATCGGCCGGCCGAGCGCTCCGACGAGCGCCAGCGCGACGGGCGCGTTCGGCACGCGGATCCCCACGGTCTGCTGCTTCGTGGCGAGGGCGTCCGGGACCTCCTTCGTCGCCTCGAGCACGAAGGTGAACGGCCCCGGGGTGAGCCGTTTGAGCGCCCGGTAGGCGAAGTTGCTGACCTTGGCGTAGCGGGAGATCTCGGACAGGTCGCTGCAGATGACCGAGAGCGGGCGCCGCCGGTCGAGTCCCTTGAGCTGGTAGACGCGGTCGACCGCCTTGCGGTTGGCCATGTCGCATCCCAAACCGTAATAGCTGTCGGTCGGGAACGAGATCAGCCCCCCGGCCTCGAGCACGGCGACGGCCCGGTGCACCCGGTGCGGTTCCGGATGGACCGGGTCGATGGGCAGGATGCGGGCGGCCACGCGGTGAGCCTACCCCGACCGGCTGACAGCCGGAGGCGTCAGGGGCAAAGCGTCGCACTCTGGGTGTCGGTGCACGCCGTCGTCCCGCTGGTACAGACGCCGCCCTTGCACTCCGATGCGTTCCAGGCGTCGTTCGTGCCGTTGGGGCAGACGCAGCAGCTCGGCGCGCAGTCCGTCTGCGCCTGGGTGCACGGCGCGCCGGGCTGTCCGGTGCCTGTGATGTTCGAGGGCGACGGGCAGCCCAGGGCGACCTGGTCCGTCGCGGCTGTCGTCGCTGGCGCAGGGGTCGGGCAGAAGCTGGCGCTCGCAGTGTCGCTGCACGCTTTCGCGGCGCTCGCGCAGACTCCGCCCGAGCACTCCGACGCCGCCCACCCGTCCTGGGTCCCGTCGTTACACCCGCAGCAGCTCGGCGCGCAGTCCGTGTCCGCGTGGACACAGGGCGAACCGGCCGCACCGGTTCCGCTGAGGGTGGTCGCCGACGGGCATGTCAGCGAAGGAGACTGGTCGGTTGCCTGGGTCGTCGGCGGTGGGGGAGGCGGTGGACAGAAGGTCGAATTGTGCGTATCGGCACAGGCCTTCGTGCCACTGGTGCAGACGCCGCCCGAACACTCGGAGGCCGCCCACTCGTTCCCGGTCCCGTCGTTGCAGTCGCAGCAGGAGGGTGCACAGTCCAGACTCGCCTCGGTGCAGAAGGCTCCAGCCGTCCCGGTTCCGCTGATGGTCGTCGCCGTCGGGCAGGTCAGCGAAGGTGATTGGTTCGTCGCGGTCGTCGGCTCGGGAGGCGTGGCGGTCACCACGCACCCCACCCCGAACGAGAGTCCCAGCACCCCCGCGCCGAACCATTTCATCGCTGTCGTCTCCACACGGCGTTCCGCCGCGAAGTGAACGCGCCCATCCTACCCCAGACGGCCGCTCAGGGGCAGACGCCCGGACCGATGGTGTCGCTGCACGCCGTGGGACCGTCCATGCAGGTCCCACCCGAGCACTCGGACGCGAGGTACGCGTCGCCGGTGCCGTCGCTGCAATCGCAGCAGACCGGGCTGCAATCCGCCTGGGCGTTCTCGCAGGGATCCCCCGGGAGTCCGCCGCCGGTGATGGTCGTCGGGTTGGGGCAGCCGAGGGCCACCTGGTCGACGGCGGTCGTCGTCGGCGGAACCGGGCCGACCACGCAACCCGAGGCCCAGCAAAGCACGGCAAGACCCAATGGTTTCCAGCTCACGGCATCCTCCTCTGCCAGAACGACGGACTCCGGAGCAGGCTATTCACGCGACCGCCGCGAGCGACGTCCGGTCGCCGAAGAGACGCCGCAGGCCCTCCACGAGCCGCCTCGCGCCGGCCGACTGAAGCTCGGGATCGCGCGCGACGAGGTCGAAGGCCAGCGCCCGGGCCGCCTCGAGCAGCTTCGGCTGCCGGACCGGGTCGGCGAAGGACAGCTCCGGCAGCCCCGACTGCCGCCGCCCGAGGACCTCTCCGGGACCGCGGATCTCGAGGTCCATCCGCGCGATCGCGAAGCCGTCGTGCGAGCGCGCCAGCGCCGAGAGGCGCCGGCGGGCGTCGCGCGAGAGCGGACCGCGGGGCAAGAGGAAGCAGCGCGACGGATGGGGTCCGCGCCCGACGCGGCCGCGAAGCTGGTGGAGCTGGCTCAGGCCGAACCGCTCCGCCTGGGAGACGATCATGAGCGTCGCGTTCGGCACGTCCACCCCGACCTCCACGACCGTCGTCGCGACCAGCACGTCGACCGCCCCGTCGCGGAACGCCGCCATGATCCGCTCCCGTTCGGCGGCCGGCATCCGTCCGTGCACGAGCGCGATGCGCGCCTCGGGAAGCTGCGCCGCGAGGCGCGAAGCCCCGCCGGTCGCGTGGGCCAGGTCGATCTTCTCGCTCTCCTCGATGAGCGGATAGACCACATAGGCCTGCCGCCCGGCCCCGACCTCCGCGCGCAGCGCGTCGAGCGCTTTTGCCCGGGCCGCGCCCGAGAACACCCGGGTCTCGACCGGCTCCCGCCCCGGCGGCAGCTCGTCGAGCACCGAGACGTCGAGGTCGCCCCGGAGCGCGATGGCGAGGGTGCGGGGGATCGGCGTCGCCGACATGAGCAGAACGTGCGGCGCCCTCCCCTTGGCCGACAACCGCAGCCGGTCTTCGACGCCGAAGCGGTGCTGCTCGTCGATCACCGCGAGGGCCAGCGTGCCGAACGGGAGCGACTCCTGGAGCAGCGCCTGCGTTCCGACCGCGACGCCCGGCGCGCCGCCCTCGAACGCCGCCCGGGCCGCCTTCGCGCCGCCGGCCGAAGAGGTCACGAGCCGCACCGGAACGCCCGCGGGCTCGAGCAGCCGCCTGAGCGTCCGCTCGTGCTGGACGGCAAGCAGCTCGGTCGGCGCCATCAGCGCCCCCTGGAAGCCGCTCTCGACGGCGAGGCGCAATGCGATCGCGGCGACCGCGGTCTTCCCGCTGCCGACGTCCCCCTCGAGCAGCCGCTGCATCGGCTCTCCGGAGCACAGATCCGCGGCGATCTCGCCGAGCGCCCGCCGCTGCGCCCCGGTCGGCGTAAACGGCAGGCCGGCGATGGCGCGCGCCAACTCCCCCTCGCCGGCGCGGAACGCGAAGCCCGGCCGCCTCCGGGCAACCCTCCGCCGGCGCGCCATCCCGAGCGACAGCCAGAGCAGCTCGTCGAACGCCAGTCTCCGGTGGGCCTCGGTGTCGAGCCGCTCGAGCTGTTCGGGCGTCGCCCCCGACGGGAAGTGCAGCCCGCGGACGGCTTCGGCCAGCGGCAGGAGCGCATGCTCGGCGCGCAGCGCCTCCGGCAGCGGGTCGTCGAGCGACGGCAGCACCGCCTCTATCAGCGCGCCGATCAGCGACCGCAATGCCCGCGGGTGCGCCGTGCCGGGGTAGAGCGGCACCACCCGCCCGAAATGGAGCGAGGCCGCCGAGGGAGCCTCCTCCTCCAGCGGCTCGTACTCGGGATTGAAGAGGACGCGCCCTCCCGCCTTGCTCGCCTTGACGGTGCCCGTGAAGAAGCAGCGGCGCCCGGCCTCGAGCTCGCGGAGCTGCCAGGGGCGGACGTGGAACCAGACGGCCCCGAGCTGCCCCGTCGCGTCCACGAGCTGGCAGGAGAGCGTCCCGCCCCCGCGCCGCAGCCGCCCCTTGCGCGGCCGCCGCACTTCCGCGAGCAGCGCGACGCGCGCGCCGACCTGCGCCTCGCCCGCCCCCAGGAGCGCCCGGCGGTCCTCGTAACGGCTCGGCCGGTGCAGGAGCAGGTCGCGCACGGTCCGCAGGCCGCGGGCCTCCAGCTCCTCCGCGAGCACGGGCGCGACGCGGCGGAATGCCGACGCGGGCTGTCCGAGTGGATCGGGCTCCATGGCTCCAGCCTAGACCTGGGGACTGACGAAGCGGGCATCGGTGGCGCGGACTCCTTCCGCAGGCGCAGCGTGCGCACCGTGTCGTACGAGGGCCCCCGGTGGGGCCCGGGGAGGCGTTGTCATGGGCGCGCGAATCGCCAACATCGTCCTGGGCGTCTGGCTCTTCATCTCGGCGTTTCTCTGGCCGCACACGTACACGCAAATGACCAATAGCTGGATTCTCGGGGTCCTCTGCGTCGTCTTCGCGCTCGTCGCACTGAGCGCGCCGCCGGCCCGTTACCTCAACACGGCGCTGGCCGTCTGGCTCTTCATCTCGGCGTTCGCGTTCACGGCCAACTCCCAGGGGACCGTCTGGAACAACGCGATCGTCGCGGTGCTGATCTTCTTCTTCTCGATGGTCCCGTCGGGCGCGGCGATGCTGCCGACAACGCGACCGCCGAGAACGGCCTGACCCGCCGGCCGCCGCTCGGGAGGCTCTGCTTGGACCGGAGCGGATCCTCCCGAGGCCGCGGCGGAGGCCGTCCCGCGCCGGGGCGCGGAAGCCACTATGCCGCGGGCTCCGCGTCCTCGATCCAGAGAACCTCGAGGATCTCGTACTCGCGGTTGCCGCCCGGCGCCTGGACCGTGACCTCGTCGCCCACCTCGCGCCCGATGAGGGCGCGGGCGATCGGCGACGCGACGCTGACCCGCCCGCGCTTCAGGTCCGCCTCCAGCTCTCCGACGATGCGATAGCGGACGCGGGCCTCGTTCTCGGCGTCCTGCAGCACCACCGTCGCGCCGAACTTCACCTTGTCCCCGCCGAGCCTGCCGACGTCGATGACGTCGGCGCGGGCGATCGCGTCCTCGAGCAGCTTCATCCGTCCGTCGATGAAGCCCTGCCGCTCCTTCGCGGCGTGGTACTCGGCGTTCTCGGAGAGGTCGCCGTGCGCGCGCGCCTCCTCGATGTCGCGGACGTTCTGCGGCCGGTCCACCGACTTGAGGCGCTTCAGCTCCTCCTTGAGGCGATTGACGCCCGAGAGGGTCATGGGGACGCGGGTGCCTGTCGTGGCCATCTGGCTCAGCTTCCTCCGATTTGCCGCCGTGCGGCGGGGCGCGCGGACGCTGCCGCCTGCTCCGCATGATACTCCTGGAGCGTCCGGACCTCCACGGCTTCCCCGCGCAGCGCCTCGATCGCGTCGACGGCCGCCCGCGCGGCCTCGAGCGTCACGCAGTACGGGATGCCGTGCATCAGCGTCTCGCGCCGGATGCTGTAGCTGTCGAGGATCGACTGCCGCCCGATGGTCGTGTTGAAGACCAGGTCGATCTCTCCGTCGACGATCTTGTCGACGACGTGCGGCCGACCCTCGGCGACCTTGCGCACCGATTCCGCCGGGACGCCCGCGCCTTGCAGCGCGGCCGCGGTTCCGGCGGTCGCGCACAGCGAGAAGCCGAGCCGGTGCAGGCGGCGGCCCAGCTCGACGATCGCCGCCTTGTCCTGGTCGCGGACCGAGAGGAACGCCCGCCCGTGCGCCGGCAGGCCGTTTCCGGCCGCGCGCTGCGCCTTCGCGAACGCCCGCGGGAAGTCGCGGTCGATGCCCATGACCTCGCCGGTCGACCGCATCTCCGGGCCGAGGATCGTGTCGACTCCGGGGAAGCGGGCGAACGGCAGCACCGCCGCCTTGACCGACACGTGCGGCGTCCGCCAGCCGCGCCGCTCGGCCGGCAGCACGTCGGCGAGCCGCTCGCCGATCAGGCAGAGCGCCGCCAGTTCGGCGATCGGCACGCCGGTCGCCTTCGAGACGAAGGGCACCGTCCGGCTCGCGCGCGGGTTCACCTCGAGGACGAAGACCTTCCCCTGCTGGAGGGCGAACTGGACGTTCATCAGCCCGACGACGCCGAGCTCGCGCGCCAGCGCCACGGTCTGCGCCTCGATCTCGGCGATGGCCGATTCGGGCAGCGCGTGCGGCGGAAGCACGCAGGCCGAGTCGCCGGAGTGGATCCCGGCCTCCTCGATGTGCTCCATCACGCCCGCGACATAGACCTCGCGGCCGTCCGACAGCGCGTCGACGTCGATCTCGGTTGCGTCCGACAGGAACCGGTCGATGAGGACCGGCCGGTCGGCGCTCGCCCGGAAGGCCTCGGCCAGGTACGTCTCGAGCGACTCGGGATCTCGGCAGACCTCCATCGCTCGCCCGCCGAGCACGTACGAGGGCCGGACCATGACCGGGAAACCGATGCGCCGGGCGACCTCGCGCGCCTCCTCGGTCGACCGCGCGAGCCCGTGGTCGGGCTGGCGCAGCCCGAGCTTCTCGAGGAGCTCCGCGAACCGCTCGCGATCCTCGGCCCGGTCGATCGCGTCCGGCGAGGTGCCGAGGATGCGCGCCCCGGCGGCGGCGAGCGCGTGCGCGAGCTTGAGCGGCGTCTGGCCGCCGAGCTGCACGACCACGCCCTCGGGCTTCTCGAGCGCGTGGATCTCCAGCACGTCCTCGAGCGTGAGCGGCTCGAAGTAGAGCCGGTCCGAGGTGTCGTAATCGGTGCTGACCGTCTCGGGGTTGCAGTTGACCATCAGCGTCTCGACGCCGCGCCGCCGCAGCGCGAAGGCCGCCTGGACGCAGCAGGTGTCGAACTCCAGCCCCTGCCCGATCCGGTTCGGCCCGCTGCCGAGGATCAGCACCTTGCGCCGGTCGGTCGGCGCCGCCTCGCACTCGCTCTCGTAGGTCGAGTAGAGGTAGGGGGTGTGGGCGACGAACTCGCCCGCGCAGGTGTCGACGCGCTTGTAGACGGGCCGGATTCCGGCGGCGCGGCGCGCGGCGCGCACCGCGTCCTCGCTCCCCCCTGCGAGCGCGGCGAGGCGCCGGTCGGAGAGTCCCGCGGCCTTGGCCTCGCGCAGCGTCCCGTGCAGCCCCTGCGCCGCCGCGCTCTCGAGCCTAACGACCTCCGCGATCTCGCGCAGGAACCACGGGTCGATCGACGACAGCGCGTGCAGCTCCTCGACCGAGAAGCCCGCCCGCAGCGCGTCGGCCAGGTGCCACAGCCGGTCGGCCGTCGGCACCCGGACCCGTTGCGCGAGCGCGGCGCGCTCGGCCTCTCCGAGGGGCCCCTCGCCCGCGCGCAGCGGGTCGAACCCCGCGCGGTCGTTCTCGAGCGAGCGCAGCGCCTTCCCGAGCGCCTCGCGGAAGGTCCGCCCGATGGCCATCGCCTCGCCGACGCTCTTCATCTGCGTGGTCAACGTCGCGTCGGCCTTCGCGAACTTCTCGAAGGCGAAGCGCGGCACCTTGACCACGACGTAGTCGAGCGCGGGCTCGAACGAAGCCGGCGTGTCGCGGGTGATGTCGTTGCGCAGCTCGTCGAGCGTGTAGCCGACCGCGAGCTTCGCCGCGATCTTGGCGATCGGGAAGCCCGTCGCCTTGCTGGCAAGCGCACTCGACCGGGACACGCGCGGGTTCATCTCGATCACCACGACCCGCCCGTCGCCGGGATGGACGGCGAACTGGATGTTCGAGCCGCCGGTCGAGACGCCGATCTCGCGGATGATGGCGAGCGCCGCGTCGCGGAGCCGCTGGTACTCCTTGTCGGTCAGCGTCTGGGCCGGCGCGACCGTGATCGAGTCTCCGGTGTGGACCCCCATCGGGTCGAAGTTCTCGATCGAGCAGACGACGAGGGCGTTGTCCGCCCGGTCGCGCACGACCTCCAGCTCGAACTCCTTCCAGCCGAGGACCGACTGCTCGACGAGGAGGGTGTGGACCGGCGAGAGCCGCAGGCCGAGCGCGGCCTTCGTCGCGAGCTCCTCCTGGTTGTACGCGATGCCGCCGCCCTGCCCGCCGAGCGTGAACGACGGCCGGAGGATCGCCGGGAAGCCGACCTCCTGCCCCAGCGC